>JAULUH010000432.1:0-1627 GCA_032111745.1 Anaerolineae bacterium
GGATGTGGCACTCCTCGCAGCCGGCCAGAAACCTATCCTTGAAGGCCACATCCTCGTCGGTGATGGCGACGAAGAGGCCATCGTTCTCCTCGAAGGCGCCGGGGGCGATGCGGCGCAGGATCATGTTCTCGTCGATGCACTCGATGGCCGACTCCTGGTCATTGACGGCATAACGGCCGCCGCTGTGCAGCAGCCCGTGGTGACGCCCGGCGGTGCCGCTGGTGAGCTCACCGCGTTCGACCAGGGTCACCTGGAGGCCGCGCAGGGTGAGGTCGTGGACCAGCGCTGCGCCGGTGGAGCCTCCCCCGATCACCACTACATGGAACCGTTCTGCCATGGGCATCCTCCGCTCAGGCTAACCCAGTGGGGTGCCTGGCAACTGCCTGGTCATGCTTTCCGGCTGGAAGCATGGGGACTGAAGAAAGGGTGTGCAAACAAGGGGTTATGGAAGGCTAGCTTTGGGGATGATCTGTTCTGATGGCCGGGACACGGCGGGGCGTCAGGCACAGTGCAGACGCCCCGCCGCCGAGAGAGGCCGGGTTTACTCGTGTTCGATCCAGCCCATGGAGCGCTGGACAGCCTTGAGCCAGCCCTTGTAGAGCTTCTCGCGGGTGGCCTTGTCCATCTTGGGCTCGTAGGTCTTGTCGATCTGCCAGTTCTGGCGCAGATCCTCGAGGTTCTTCCAGTAGCCGACGGCCAGGCCGGCGGCATAGGCGGCGCCCAGGGCGGTGGTCTCGGCGACCACGGGCCGCACCACGGGCACGTCGAGGATATCAGCCTGGAACTGCATGAGGGTGTCGTTGTACACCATGCCGCCGTCGACCTTGAGGGCCTTCAGCGTGACGCCTGAGTCCTTCTCCATGGCGTCCAGGACCTCGCGGGTCTGGTAGGCGCTGGCCTCCAGGGCGGCACGGCACACGTGGTACTTGTTGATGTAACGGGTGAGGCCGACGATGACGCCGCGGGCATCGGATTGCCAGTAGGGTGCGAAGAGGCCGGAGAAGGCGGGCACGAAGTAGATGCCGCCGGAGTCATCCACCGATTTGGCGTAGTCCTCAACGTGCTTCGAGAAATCGAAGAAGTCCATGTTATCGCGCAGCCACTGCACCAGGGCACCGGTGATGGCGATGGAGCCCTCGAGGCAGTAGACGGCCTTGGCATCGCCCATCTTGTAGCCCAGCGTGGTGAGCAGGCCGCTCTTGCTGGGCACGGGCTCGGTGCCAGTGTTCATCAGCATGAAGCAGCCGGTGCCATAGGTGTTCTTGGCCTCGCCGGAGCTGAAGCAGGTCTGGCCGACGAGGGCGGCCTGCTGGTCGCCCAAGTCGCCGCAGACGGGCACGCCGTTCCATTTGCCGTAGATCTTGGGATCGCTGGAGGGGCGGACTTGAGGCAGCATCTGGCGGGGGATGGTCATGGTCTGGAGGATCCCATCATCCCAGTCCAGGGTCTTCAGGTCCATGAGCATGGTGCGGCTGGCGTTGGACACGTCGGTGACGTGGGCGCCGCCCTTGGGGCCGCCGGTGAGGTTCCAGATCACCCAGGTGTCCATGTTGCCGAAGACGGCATCGCCGCGCTCGGCAGCGGCGCGGACACCCTCGACGTTGTCGAGGATCCACTTGATCTTGGG
>JAULUH010000433.1:0-2442 GCA_032111745.1 Anaerolineae bacterium
TGGTCGCGGTCGACGCCGGCCCGGTCCAGGGAGGCCTGGCAGGCCTCGACGACGGCGTCGATGACCATCTCGGGCTGTTGCTCGGAGTGGGCGCGGGTGAAGTAGCGGCTGTGCACGCGGCCGCGGCGATCGACCACGCCGGCGACGATCTTGCTGCCGCCGATGTCCACGCCGATGGCGTAGGGCCTGGTCATGGGCGGGCGGCCAGGTAGTCCTGCACGCCCTGCTGCCAAGGGGGCAGGGGTTGCCCGGTGACGAGCTGGAACAGGCGGCAGTCCAGGACGACCCGGGCCGGGCGGCGGGCGAAGCGCTTGGCGGTGGCGGCGTCGACCTCCTCGATCGGCTCGCGGCGGCCGGCCTGTTCCAGGACGTAGCGCGCGAAGTCGGCCCTGGTGCAGGCGCCCAGGCTGGTGACGTTGTAGATGCCGTAGGCGCCGGTGTCGACCAGATGCGCGATGGCCTCGGCCAGGTGGCGGGTGTAGGTGGGGGACTCCAGCTGGTCCACGGGCATGCGGACCACGCCGTCTTTGGCGGCGGCATTGAGAACGCGCTCGACATAATTATTGGGCGTGTGCCCAAAGAGCCAGGCGGTACGCACGGCATAAGTGCGCGGGCAGACTTGCAGGCTCAGGCGCTCGCCCGCCAGCTTGGAGCGGCCGTAGGCGTTGAGGGGATTGGGGGAGGCGACCTCGTCATAGTCCACGTCGGTGGCGCCGTCGAAGATGTAGTCGGTGGAGATGTACAGCAGGGCGCTGCCGGCCTGCTGGGCGGCCAGGGCCAGGTTCTGGGCGCCGACGGCGTTGATGCGCCAGGCTTTGTCGGGGTCTCGCTCGCAGCCCTCCAGGTCGACGTAGACCGCGGAGTTGACGATGAGGTCGGGGTGCTCGGCGGGCAAGAGCTGGAGGGTGCGGGCGCGGTCGGTGATGTCGATCTCGTCGATGTCCCAGGCCAGGACCTGGTGCTGGCCGGCGAGCGCGCGGCAGATGTCCTGGCCGAGCATACCTTTGGCGCCGATGACGGCGATTTTCATGGGTGAGGGATCCTTCTGGCGGGCGGGTGTACGGGCTATCAACGACCGGGCATGAATGGCGTAGCGGTTCGGGCGGGGCTGCCGCAGCCCCGCCCGAACCGCTACGCCATTCATGCCCCTACGCCGTATCCGAACGCACCCTATTCATTGACCATGACGCCTTTGATGTAGCCGTTGGTGCCGGCGAACATGGTTTCGAAGCCGTTTTGGAGGTCATCCAGTGCGAAGCGGTGGGTGACCAGCTTATCCATGGGAAACACCCCGCGCGCCAGGCCGTCCAGGCCGCGGCGCATGTCCTCCATCTGGTCCAGGGAGAAGGACGGATGGGGGGTAAGGATGATGGCGCCCACGGTGGTCCAGTTGCGCAGGGTGTAGGTGCCGGGGAGGCCATGCCAGCCGGCCAGCACGTAGCGCGCGCGGGTCTTGCGCAGGGTCTTGGCGGCCAGCTCCACAGGCTCGGGCTTGCCCGCCACCTCAAAGACCAGGTCGGTGCCGTGGCCGCCGGTGATCTCCTTCACCTTTGGCAGGAAGTCGGGGTCGGCGGCGTCGAGGGTATGGGTGGCGCCCAGCTCGCGGGCCAGGGCCAGTCGCTCCGGGCGGATATCGGCGGCGATCAAGGTGGACGGCCCCTGGCCGACCAGGCCGGCCAGCACCAGCAGGCCCATGAAGCCGGTGCCCATGACCAACACGTGGTCGCTGAACTCGGGCGGGGCCGCGCGCAGGATGGTGGCGATGCATTTGAGGGGCTCGCCCAGGGCCAGTTCGGAGGGCACGTTGTCGGGCACTTTGAGGACCTGGGATGGCTCGGCCACGCCGTAGGTGGCGAAGGATTTGAGGTACGCGTAGAGCCCCGTGACCCGGTCGCCGGGATGATAGCCGGTGACGTTGCGGCCGACGGCCTCGACAACCCCGACCGGCTCGTGGCCGATGCGCTGGGGGAACTGGCCCACGATGCCCTTGAAATAGGAGCCGTCGTACTGGCAGAGCCCGCAGTGGGTGATGCGGACCAGGAGCTGGCCGTCGTCGATGGACAGCTGCTCCTCCTTGAACACCAGATTGCCAGGGGTCTCGAGCTCGGCGTAGCGTGATACTACCATGGAATACCTCGGAGGGGGTGCCCATGGGACCGGCACTTTCGAGGTGCCGGTCCCATGGGCAATGGGAATGTGTTAGCCTGCCAACACAGGGTTACGGGATGTCTTCCTGAAGCAGCAGGCCGATAGGCGCGTCGATCTTCGGTGCGACCGGCCGCCCCTCGAGCGCGCGAATGGCCGACTCGATGGCCAGGGCCGCCATCTCGTAGGGGTACTGGGCGATGGTGGCGGTGAGGCGGCCCTGCTTGACGGCATCGAGGGCCTCGGGGATGGCGTCGGTGCCGATCAGGATGACCTGGCCCTCCTTGCCGGCGGCGG
>JAULUH010000434.1:0-9263 GCA_032111745.1 Anaerolineae bacterium
GTACACATCGTCGCTATTCAGCTGGGACTCTACGACCCACACGCGCTCGTTGAACCAGCGATCCAGGGGCAGGTCCTCGGCCCAGCCGCGCTCGAAGGTCATGGGGGCATGGGTATGGGCATTATAGAAGCCGGGCATGAGCACATGGTTGGTGGCATCGACGATCTCATCTGGGGTGAAGCCTCCGGGTGCCTCACCCACGGTCAGGATGCGGTCACCGTCGATTGCCACCTCGGCGTCGCGGAGAACAGATCCCTGTTGGTCCAGGGTCACCACATCGGCGTGCTGGATCAGGATACGTGCCATTACAGGTTTTCTCCTGTTTAGAGGGCGAGGAAGCGAGTCAGGAGCTATTGCAGCAGCCACAGGAGGAGTGGCAGCAGGATTGCCGTGGCCAGCCTGCGCACCGTGATAGTGCTGTCCATGCGCAGCTGGTGGAAGGTATGAAAGAAAGATGGACGACGACGACGGTCGATTGTAGCATACGGGGTGCGGGATGTCCAGAAGGATTTGGCGCGGGGGAGGGATGCTCGGAAGCCGATGGCCATTGCAGTGGCCAGGCGGAGCGGAACACGGACCAACACGGGCGGATACGGACCAACCTCACGGACAGGAGGGGATCTTGAGAAGTCTGGCCAAGGGGGACGTGCAAGAGGAAACGCGGTGGCGCGAAGGGCGGCGGAGAAACACAGAGGGCGCGAAGAGGGGGGGCACGGAGGGGGCGGTACGTCGTGGGCGGGTACGGAGGCCCGCCCACGACGAGTCAGGTGCGATCAGGCTGGCATGGGTTCAGGGGTTGTGTCCAGGTCCTCGATCCGCTCGGCGGGGAGCTCGGCGGGAGTGTGGCCGTTGGTGCTGGGGTTGACCGGGACCGGGTCCAGGGCAGCGTTGAGGACGTCGTCCACGCTCTCGGCGAAGACGAAGGTCATTTCCTTGCGGATCTTCTCCGGCACATCGTCCAGGTCCTTCTCGTTGCGGTAGGGCAAGATCACCGTGTCCAGGCCGGCGCGCCGGGCAGCCAGGACCTTCTCCTTGACGCCGCCGATGGGCAGCACCTTGCCGCGCAGGGTGATCTCGCCGGTCATGCCGACGTTAGATTTCACGGTGCGACCGCTGAGGAGCGAGACCAGGGCCGTGGCCATGGTGACGCCTGCGCTGGGACCATCCTTGGGCACGGCGCCGGCGGGGATGTGCAGGTGCAGATCGGAGTTCTCGAACACGGCGGGGTCGATGCCCCAGCGGGTGGCGTTAGCCCGCACCCAGCTCAGCGCCGCGCGGGCGCTTTCTTTCATCACATCGCCCAGCTGGCCGGTGAGGATGAAGTCCTTCTTGCCCGGCATGCGGGTAGCCTCCAGGAACAGGATATCGCCACCGGTCATGGTCCAGGCCAGGCCGGTAGCCACGCCGGGGATCTGGGTGCGCTCGGCGACCTCGTCGAAGAATTTTGGCTTCTTCAGGTAGGTCACCAAGTTATCGGGGGTGATCACGATTGGTTCGCCGGTGCCGTTGGCGGCCACTTCGGTGGCTACCTTACGACAGATGGTGCCGATGGTGCGTTCCAGGTTGCGCACGCCCGCTTCCCGGGTGTAGTCGCGCACGATACGGCGCAGGGAATCCTCCTCGAACGTTACCTCTGCTGGCCGCAGGGCGTTCTCGCGAATCTGGCGGGGCACCAGGTAGCCCTGGGCGATCTTGACCTTCTCCTCGGTGGTGTAGCTGTTGAGCTCGATGATCTCCATGCGGTCCAGCAAGGGGGCGGGGATGGTGTCCAGCATGTTGGCCGTGGTGATGAACATCACCTGGCTGAGGTCAAAGGGCACGTCCAGATAGTGGTCCCGGAACTCGCGATTCTGCTCGGGATCCAGCACTTCCAGGAGCGCAGAGCTGGGGTCTCCGCGAAAGTCGCGGCCCAGCTTATCCACCTCGTCCAGCATGAAGACGGGGTTACGGGACTCGACCCGGCGCAGGCTCTGAATGATGCGGCCGGGCATGGAACCGATGTAGGTACGGCGGAAGCCACGGATCTCGGCCTCATCGCGGATGCCACCCAATGCCAGGCGCACGAACTTGCGGCCCATAGCACGGGCGATACTGAGGCCCAGGGACGTCTTGCCCACACCGGGTGGCCCTACGAAGCAGAGGATAACGCCCTCGCGCTCACGGCGAATCTTGTCGATCTCGAGCAACTCGTCCTGGCCCTCGTTCTTGCGCTCAAGCTTCAGCTTGCGCACGGCCAGGTACTCCACGATGCGGTCCTTGATCTCGTCCAGGCCGTAGTGGTCCTCGTCCAGCACCTGGCGGGCGTGGTTGATATCCAGGTTGTCCTCGGTGTTCTTCTGCCAGGGCAGGCTGACCATCCAATCCAGGTAGGTCTTGATGACGCTGTACTCAGCGGCCTGGATGGGCATCTTGCGCATGCGCTCCAGCTCACGGCGAGCCTCCTTCTCGGCCTCCTCGGGCATGCCGGCGGCGACAATACGGTCCTCGAGCTCCTTGATCTCGGACTCCTGCTCGTCGCCCTCGCCGAGCTCCTTCTGAATGGCTTTCAGTTGCTCGCGGAGGTAGAAATCACGCTGCATCTTTTCCATCTCGCCGGCAGCCTCGGACTGGATCTTGCGTCCCAGCTCCAGGACCTCCAGTTCCTTGTTGAGCAGGGTGGACAGCTTGCGTAGTTTCTCGGTGACGCTCTCAATCTCCAGGATCTCCTGAGCGTCGTCGATCTCCAGCCTCAGGCTGGAGGCGATCAGGTAGACCAGCTGCCGCGCGTCTTCGACGTTGAGGGCGGCCATCTCCAGCTCCTCGGGGAGGTGCGGCACCAGGTTAATCAGGCGGCGAAACTGCTCCTGGGCGTTGCGGGCCAGGGCCTCCAGCTCCACCGTGTCCTCAAGGAGATCAGGAATCTCGGTCACCCGGGCCTGCAGATAAGGCTGGGAGCTGACGAATTCGTCAAGGTGGATACGCTCCAGGCCCTGTACAATCAGGCGAATGGTGCCGTCGGGCGCGCGCAACATACGATGGACCACAGCCATGGTGCCGACTTCGAACACCTGGTCAGGTGCGGGCTCGTCTACCTCGGCGTCGCGGCTCGTGACCAGGCCGATGATGCGTTGCTCGCCTTCGCCCAGGGCCTCGTCGATAAGGCGGACCGAGCGGGCCTGGCCGACGGTCAGGGGCAGCCACATCATGGGATACACCACCACCCCGCGCAGGGGGAGGATGGGCAAAACCTGAGCCTGTTGGCTGTCCCCCTCGGCCTCAAGGGCCTCCTCAGGCCTTTGATTCTGAGGGGCATCCGTTACCAGCTCCGCTGATTTATCGCGACTTTTTCCAAAAATGGGCACGATGTCTATACCTCTCTCTCTTCTGCTTCATCTATTGCAGTAATGACCCGTACAGGAACCTGTCGCGGCTTTGCTTTCGGCAGCACGACCACGAGGAAGCCTTCCGTGTAGCTGGCTGTGGCCTCGCCAGCATCGGCCAGGGGCCAGGGCAGGTAGACCTGGCTAATGAAGCGGCCCTGGTGGATCTCCAGCTGATGGTAAGTCACCCGGCCCTCCGAGCTTGGCGGATAGCGGCGGCCAGAGACCGTCAGCAACCGGTCGGCGTTGGACCAGGAAATATCGTACGACCCTTTCTCCAACCCAGCGACCTCTATGGTGATGATCACCATGTCGTCGGTCTCGATCACATTAGTAGGTGGGTTGAATACGGTCCCGTCAAACGCGCTGCGGTCGAGGCTAAGCATACGAAGCCGGCCCAAACCGACCTGGCGAAACAATGCATCATCGTTATTCATGGTTTGTGATCTCCAACAGCCTTGCCTTTACCATGGGTTCCATACAGAGCTTTTTGTCTAGTGGTCATTATACCATAGAACTGCGGCGCGACGAGACGTCTGGGCTACTTTCCGTCAAAATCTAATGGAAGTCTAACAAGAAGCAGACTTGATGAATGGTGGAAGTTAACTTAGAATGGCCTGCAGGAACTCGTCGATGAACGTACCGATTGGAGAGACCATACCATGAGACAATCCCTCGCCACAGATGCATTTCTCGATACCCTGGCCGCAGGTGAGCCGACACCGGGTGGAGGTAGCGCGGCAGCGCTGGCGGGCGCAATGGGCGCTGCGCTGGCGGCCATGGTAGCCCGGCTGACCCTGGGCCGGCCGCGTTACAGAGAGGTAGAAGGGCAGATGGAGGCCATCCTGGCCGAGGCTGAGACGCTGCGCGAGCGGCTGACGCAACTGGTAGTGGAGGATGCCGAGGCCTACAACCAGGTCCGGCAAGCCTATCGCCTGGCGAAGGACACCTCGGAGTCCCAGGCCAGGCGACAGACGGCTATCCAGGCCGCCTTGCAGGGTGCCAGCCGGACGCCGCTGCGCACCGTGGCGGCCTGCCGAGAGGTATTGCTGCTGGTCGAGCGTGCGGCCGACCTAGGTAATCCGAACGCTCGCACGGATGCCTGTGTGGGGGCCTTGCTGGCACATGCTGGCCTGCAGGGGGCGGTGCTCAACGTGCGAACCAACCTGACCGATATCGAGGATGCGCAGTTTATCGCCGAGGCCACTGCGGCGGTGGACGGAGCCCTGGCTGAGGCGGATACGTTACTTGAGCAAACGCTACGGGTTGCCGGGCAGTTGGCTCAGGCAAAGGTACGTTCTCTTTAGAGCTCATGTCTATTCAGACTGGCGGTCGAGGGCGCTACTGGGGCCACCTGCTGGCGCTGGCGCTGTATCTGGTGCTGGCCCTGCTCACCACCTGGCCCCTGGCGACGCAGCTGGGCAGCGCCATCCCCGGGGATGGTTTCGACGGCTGGCAGAACTATTGGAATCTATGGTGGATGAAACAGGCGTGGCTGGTAGAGCACGGGTCGCCCTACTTCACCGACATGCTGCACTACCCCACGGGGGCGGACCTGCGCTTCCAGACCATGGCCCCATTCAACGGCCTGGCCTTTCTGCCGGTGCAGTTGGCAGGCAACGTGTTTCTGGCCTACAACGCAGCGATACTATTCAGCTTCGTGATTGGCGGATATGGCGCATATCTGTTGGCGCAATACGCGTTGGGCGGGGCTCGGGCACAATGCAGGTGGGGAGGGCGCGCAGGTGTGGCTAGGGCCGCCTTTGTGGCCGGCGTGGTCTATGGCTTCTCGCCCTATCATTTCGCGCACCTGCTGGGACACCTGCAACTCATCTCGCTGCAGTGGATTCCCTTCTACGTGCTTTACCTCTTACGGGGTCTTGACCGCTCCCGGTCTACGACAGCGCGATCTGTCGCGGGGGACACCATCAAGGCGGCCTTTTTCCTCATCCTGGTGGGCCTGTGTGACTGGTATTATGTCATGTACTGCCTACTGTTTACCGCAGTGGCGCTGCTAGTGGCCCTGGCACAGCGAAGGCTGAGCTGGCGAGGGCTTGGCCTGGTGGTAGGGACAGGAGCAATCTTCTTGGTAGTGCTTTCTCCCCTGCTGGTATCGATGGTCAGGGGAGCGCAGTCCTGGGCAGGCACCTCCCTACTGCGCGACTACAGAGAGACCCTGACGCTCTCGGCGGACCTGTTAGCCTTCATCACACCGCAGGTCTTTCATCCCATTTGGGGGAAGTGGGCAGCGTCCCACAGCGCGGCTTTCAACGCAACCGCCAGCGAGTTCACAGTCTTTGCCGGATTTACAGTACTGGTGTTGGCATTGGTAGCTCTAATTGCTACACGAAAATTACACACAAACAAAGCAGGTGCTCATTTAATCGACAGCGATACTGGACCCGCCGGCTACTCAGGCACCAACCCGCTCGTGTTATGGCTGGTGGCGGCAATAACATTTGGTGTGCTAGCGTTGGGACCGGTGCTGCACATCAATGGGCGAAGCGAGCTACTGCCCGGAGGCGGGCAGATCCCGCTACCTTACGCGGTGCTTTACGAATTAGTCCCGTTCATCAAGCTTAGCCGATCGGTCAGCCGGATGGATGTGATGGTCATGTTGGCCCTGGGCGTCCTGGCGGCGTTCGGCACCTATGGGCTTGGCTGCTGGCTGGCACAGAAGGCCCCGGCTCATGCGCGGCAGATGGTGATAGGGGTGCCCGTGGCCGCTACAGCCCTGATTCTGTTTGAGTTCCTGCCGGTGCCCTACCCTACCAGCCCAGCTGACACGCCTGCGTGGTACAAGCAGCTGTCCGCGGATAGCGATCAACGGGCCGTGCTCAACCTGCCAGCCAACTGGCCGCGCCCGACCGACCTCCTGTATCAGACCGAGCACGGCAAGCCAATTGCCACGGGCTACATCACCCGGGATGACCCCAGCACGCTGTGGGAACGCGCTCCGGTGATTGGCCACTACCGCTGGCTGGGAGAAGACATTCATACACAGGGCTTCGACCTGAGCGGCCAGGGAATCCAGGTATTACATGATCTGCTAGGGGTGGGATGGGTGGTATTGGACCGCTACCAGATGCCAGGGGGACAGGAACGAGAGATAACGGAGGCTTTGACGCAGGAGGTGTTCGCGACCAGTGGCGTTCAACCGCTATACGAAGACGAACGCATCACGGTTTACGCGGTACCGGAGCCAGGCCAAAAGGGGCCGTTTATCGTGCTGGGGCCGGATTGGGCCCCGCGGCAGGTAGATGGGGAAGGCAGCGTGTGGCGGGAGCTAGCGGCAGGGCAAGCCGCGAGCTTCCAGGTGGTTCACCCGGGGGATAGCCCACTAACGCTGGAGGTAGTTGCCGAGGCACAAGCCGGGGGATCGCTGCGCCTGCTCAGCGCCGTGGGTGAGGAGATCGCGACGTGGATCACGACCGGGCCGCAGAGGGAGACCCTGTCTGTCGCGTTGCCGGCATCACCGGATAACATCTATACCCTGCGCTATGACGGTGCTCCGGGAAGCGCAGCCCTCGTAGCGATGCTTGGCGTGTCCTATCCGTAGAGAGTGTGAGGGCATGGGCGGGGAGACCCCGTCCCTACGGCGGGAAAGGCTCTTGACAAATGCACCGAGGCCATATACTATGCATCACTTGTGTCGTGACTCAGCGCACCTGACTATGAGGGCGCCGATCCGAACGATCCAGTGGAATCAATGAGGAGACGACCTACATGCGACGACTGATGCTGCCCCTGGTATTGATAGCATTGATGATGGCCCTGCTGGCGGCTTGTGGCGGTGGCCCGGAGGACACCGACTCTGCCGAGCCGGAGGTAGTGGCAACGACGGCACCGGCACCCGCTCAGGCTGCTACAGCAACCCCTATGCCACCTACAGCGACGCCAGTGCCGCCCACGGCAACGCCAGTGCCAGCCACAGAGGAGGCCGCGGGCGAACCCGAGCCCACCATGAGCGCCGCGGAGCTGTCGGCGTTGCAGAAGCTGGCCAGCTTTCGCACAATGCTCAGCTTCGCTAGCGAAGGCACAGATGCCGACGGCAAGCCCGTGAAGGACACCACGGAGATGATCACGGAGTACGTGAAGGAACCGCCAGCCCGGCGCCTGACGATGACAATCACCGACAGCGATGCGGAGAATCCTGAGCAGCCCCAAACGATGGAAATGGTGGAGAAGGATGGCACGGTGTACATGAAGGCTGACGACCAATGGATCAGCATCGGCGCCGAGTCCTCCCCCTTCAGCGACCCGGACATGCGATTCTTGATGGACAGCGGTCTCCTCTTCGACGACCTGCAGGGATTGGAGCGGGTACGGCCCGACGAGAAGGTCAACGGTATCGACAGCCGGCACTACAAATTCTCTGATACAGCGTTGGCCGGCTGGCTGGCGCTCAGCGCCGACTCCAACGCCGAGGTTGACGGAGATGTATGGATCGCGAAGGACGGTGGTTATCTCACCCGTTACGTGCTGGCCATGCAGGTGACAGACGGCAGTGGCGGAGCGCTGGCCCCCAACCTGGCCAATGGCACAGTGACCATGAGCTATGAGCTCAACGACGTCAACAAGCCTATCACCATTGAGCTGCCCGAGGATATCGCGGGCGGGCTTTCCATGAAAGGCTTCGACGCCGACAATCCCTTCCCCGTGCCGGACGACGGGATGGTGATGATGTCCAGCCCGGAAGCCACGATGTTGCAGACTGCCCTGAGTTCGGAGGATGCAGTGGCGTTTTACGAGAAGGCCCTTACCGACCTGGGTTGGAACAAGAACGACGAGGAGTCGATGGCTGTCGGTGGCCTGGTTTCGCTGGTTTTCGACAAGGCCGGCAGCCGGCTCAGCCTCATCCTGACGTCTGAGGGTGCCGGTCCAGGACTAACGCAGATCATGGCCGCTGTGGAGTAGGAAGTGATCGGCCTGCGCGGTCATCGATCTGGTGCCATGGGCGCCATGTCCAGCACCTGGCGATAGGCAGCAAGGGTTTTGCGAGCGACAAGAGGCCAGGAGTAGCGTTCGTGCACCATGTCCAGGGCGCGCTCGGCGCGTTGCCTGGCCTCTGGCTGGTTTTGCAGGGTACGGATGATGCCCCAGGCAAGAGCCTCTACGTCCTCCGGATCCACGGTGATGCCAGTCACGCCGTTGGAGACTACCGAGCCCAAGCCACCGACATTGCTCACCACCAGGGGCGTGCCGGCGGCCATAGCTTCCAGGGCCACAATACCAAACGGCTCGTAACGGCTGGGGAAGACGGTACAGTCGGCGACCATGTAGAGGTAGTCGCGCTGCTCATAGGAGAGATATCCGGTGAGCTGAACGTGTCTAGCCAGGCTCATCTCCCGCACCCGGTGCTCGAGCTGGTCCGCCATGGGCCCGGTGCCGCCGATCACGAAGCGCGCCGTGGGGACCTGTTCCAACACGCGTGGCACGGCTTCCACCAGGAGGTCTGTTCCCTTCTCGAAGACCAGCCGGCCGACGTTGAATACCAGTTGCTCACCAGGTGCGGCATATGCGGCGCGGAAGGCTCTCAAGTCACGGTTGCGCAGCGCATCAAACTGCGCGGAATACACACCATTGGGAATCACGAGGATCTTGTCATAGGATGTCTCGAAATACTCATGAACCTCTTGCGACATGGCATCGCTGCAGGTGATCACGGCTTCGGCATCCTGCACCAGCGCGTTCTCAGCCATGTCGATGTCGCGCGCCAGGTTCTCATGCAGAGATCCGCGCCAGCGGCCACGCTCAGTGGCATGAATAGTAGCTAGCAAGGGGACGTGGAGGGAATCATGCAGGGCCTCTGCAGCAAAACCCACCAACCAGTCGTGAGCATGGACAAGGTCCAGTCGCCCATAGGATGCCAGTACCTCGCCAGCAGCGTCCACCAAACGCTGG
>JAULUH010000435.1:0-5443 GCA_032111745.1 Anaerolineae bacterium
ACCTGGGCGGCGGCGTTCTGGGGGTCGTCGGCGGTGCCGATGACCATGGCGACCACCTCCAGGTCCGGGCGTTGGTGGAGGGCGGCGGCGATGGCGGGAGCCAGCTCGCTGGCCGGGTCGGGGTGGGCGCCCTCGCCCAGCACCACGTCCAGCAGAATCAGGCCCACCGCGGGATCGGCGGCCTCCTGGCGCAGGCGGCGCAGGCGCAGGTCGTTATCGAGCATCGGGTGTAGCCGGCCCTGGGTGAACTCGTCCTCGCCCAGGTCGAGGATGGTATGGGCCGTGCTGTGCAGGGGGTCGGCCAGGGCCTGCTCGGGGTGCAGGGGCACGTTGGAGTAGAGGGGCGAGAGCGTGGCCTGCAGGCTGAGGACGGCCTCCACGGCCAGGGTGCCGCCGGAGAAGAGACCGCGCAGGAAGCCAGGGAGGGGCGCGGCCGGCGCGGTGCCTGCGGGCGGCGGGGCGTGCTGCAGGAGGTCAACGGCCAGGGCCGCGGCGTCGTCCAGGCCGACGGCGAAGTGCAGGGTGCCAAGCTGCCGGGCCGGGGGCGGGTAGCCGATGAAGTTGACCACCACGGGCTTGCCAGTGGATTGGGCGGCGCTGAGCAGGGCTGTAGCCACGGCGGCGGCGGGCGGCTTGGAAACGAGCACGATGACCGCGGTCTGGGGGTCGCGGGCCAGCAGGTCCAAGGCCTGCAGGGCCGCGATGCCGCCGACGTCGGCCTTCAGGTCGCGGCCGCCCGTGCCCAGGGCTTGGGACACGCCGGCGCCCAGCTCGTGGATGGCGCTGGTGACAGCCTGCAGGCCGGTGCCGGCGGCGGCGACGATGCCGATGCGGCCGCGGCGGACGCGGTTGGCGAAGCCCAGCCCGACGCCGTTGACGATAGCGGTGCCGCAATCGGGGCCCATGAGGAGGATGCCCTTCGCGCGGGCGACCTGCTTCAGCCGGATCTCGTCAGCAAGGTCGACGTTGTCGCTGTAGAGGAAGACGTGCCTGCCCAGGTCCAGCGCTTCCTCCGCCACGCCGGCGGCATAGCGCCCGGGGACCGAGACCAGCACCCAGTTGGCGTCGGGCAAGGCGGAGGCGGCCGCGCGCAGACTGCGCGGGCGGTAATCGGCGCTGGCGGCAGTGAGGCGCCGCGTGAGCAGGCTGTCGACCTGAGCCAGGGCGGCGGCGGCGGCCGATGCGCTGGCGGCCTTGACCACGATCAGCAGGTCTTCGGGCTTGGCATCGATATCCGCCAGGGAGAAGCCGGTGGAGGCAAGGACGTCGCGGTTGGCGGGGGTGGCCATGACCACGGCGGCATCTTGCACGTCCGGCAGGGCGGCCAGGGAGCGCTGCAGCTGCATGAGCACTATGGAGTCGTAGTAGACCCCGCGGCGGACCTCGTGTTGGGTGGCGGCGGTCATGGCTCGTCGAGGAAGGCCACGGCCCGGCAGAAGGCGGCCTCACCGCCCTTGAAGAGCCAGGGAAAGGCGCCCAGGGTGAGCCGGCGGTTTTGCAGCTCCGGAGCGCTGATTCGTCCACCCAGGTTCTCGACGTGGATGCAGTCGTGGGGGAAGAGGGCATTGTGGGTGAGCTGGTAGGCCGAGTCCGGGAAGAGGGTATCCATGTTCTCGGCGCCGAACCTGGCCTCGGCGCGGGCGCGCACTTTTTGCCAGTGCTCGAGGCCGCCCCGGCCAAGGAAGCGGCCGATGGGCAGGTTCATGGGGTGATCGGTGGAGACCATGTCGACACCCCAGATGTGGATCTTCTTGGCCAGGAGCCAGTCGCAGATGCTGAAGTGAGGGCCGGGGTGGCGATGGAGGTATTTTTCCTCGTCCGGCTCGGAGCCGAACTCGGCGTACCGGTGCCAGCCGGTGTGGATGAAGAGGATGTCGCCCTCGCGGACCTCAACCCGTTCCTCGATCATCTCGGGGGTGAACAGGGCCAGCTCATCCATGGCATCGCTGAGGTCCACGATAACGCCGGGTCCGTACAGCCAGTCCAGGGGGATTTGATCGATGGTCTTGCCCCTGGTGACGAAGTGGCGGGGGGCGTCCAGGTGGGTGCCCATGTGGTTAGAGGTCTGGATATACTGGGCGTTGACGCCCTGTTCGGCCTTGCGCTTGATGTACTTGACCTCGAAGGGCGGGTAGAAGGGCCAGAAGGAGACGTCCTGGTTAAGGGGCTGGGAGAGGTCGTAGATCTTCATGGCATACTCCTTTGTAGATGGTGGGGCCGGGAATGAGGTGCATTGTAGTATGGCTTGGGCTGCGGGTCAAGTGGATGGGATGTTTGGAACACGAGGGCGCGGAGGGCGGGGCGTTTGGACCACGGAGACGCGAAGGGCCACGAAGGCGCGAAGCGCGAAGGGCACGAAGGGGAGACGATATGACGGCGAGTGAAGCGACAGCGAATGAGATTGCTCCGCTGCTGAGACCTTGCGATGGGGAGATGGGGCTTGTGAGAAGCCCTGAGGGTGTGAGTGTTGCCTTGCGGCGGTCAGGGGGCTGTGGTAGTATGAAACCTGGTGCGGGCCTGGTCGATTCCTTCATCTTCCTATGGAACGGATGGCACTTCGATGAACTCACAGACGTTGATCGCAGCGGCGCCGTTGGCGGCGACGGTGGCTTTGCTACGCAGTGGTGAGGTGGACCTGGGGGCCAGTATCGAGGCGATATGCGACCGGATCGAGGGGGTCGACCCGGAGGTGCAGGCGCTGCTGCCGGAGGCGGGGCGGCGGGAGCGACTGCGGGGGGAGGTGGCCGGGCTGGAACGGCGCTATCCGGAGCCGGATGGCCGGCCGGCGCTGTATGGCGCGCTGGTGGCGGTGAAGGACATCTTCCATGTGGATGGCTTTGTGACGAGGGCCGGGTCGGCGGTGCCGCCCGAGCTGTTTGCCGGGCCGGAGGCGGCTTGTGTGACGCGGCTGCGGGAGGCCGGGGCGCTGGTGGTGGGGAAGGCGGTAACGACGGAGTTCGCGTACTTCGAGCCGGGGCCGACGCGCAACCCGCACAACCTGGGGCATACGCCGGGCGGCTCCAGCAGCGGCTCGGCGGCTGCGGTGGCGGCGGGGCTGTGCCAGCTGGCGCTGGGCACGCAGACCATCGGCTCGGTGATCCGGCCGGCGGCCTTCTGTGGGGTGGTGGGGTTCAAGCCGAGCTTCGACCGCATCCCCAGCCAGGGCCTGGTGTATTTCTCGCGCAGCATGGACCACGTGGGGCTGTTCATGCAGGATGTGGCGGGGATGCGGCTGGCGGCCGGTGTTCTCTGCCGTGACTGGGAGGAGATGGCCCGGCCGACAGGACTCCCGGTGTTGGGCGTGCCGGCAGGCCCCTACCTGGAACAGGCGGAGCCGGAGGGGCTGGCTGCGTTCGAAGGGCAGCTGGAGCGGCTGGCGGCGGCCGGGGTGACGGTGCGGCGGGTGCCGGCGCTGGGGGAGATCGAGCGCATCAGCGCGGTGCACCGGCGCCTGATCTTCGCCGAGTTCGCCGATCAGCACGCCGACATATACCCTGGGCATGGGGCGCTGTACCGGCCGCGCACGGTGGAGATCATCGAGATAGGGCAAAGGGTCACGGCAGAGGAGCGTGATGAGGCGCTGGCCAGCACCGGGCGGCTGCGGCGGGAGATGCAGGCGCTGATGGATGCCGAGGGAATCGACCTGTGGGCCTGCCCGGCGGCACCCGGCCCGGCGCCAGAGGGCATCCAGGCCACGGGCGATCCGGCCATGAACCTGCCCTGGACTCACGCCGGCATGCCGGCGGTCACGTTGCGGGCCGGGCGCGCGGCGAATGGATTGCCGCTGGGGCTGCAGCTGGTGGGCCGGTTCGGCGAGGATGAACAACTTCTGGCGTGGGCGGAGGGGTTGGACAAGCTGGGCGCACTGGGGGGATGATATGGATGTGTTCTCAACCCCGCCTTTGATCCTCGTCACCGGCGCGGCAGGGAAGACGGGACAAGCGGTGGTGGGCGCCTTGCGGGCCAGGGATGCCGCGGTCAGGGCGCTAGTGCGCCGGCCAGAACAGGTGGCGGGCATGCGCGACCTGGGGGTGGAGGATGTGGTAGTAGGAGACCTGATGGACGGGGACTGCCTGACCCGGGCGTGCAGCGGGGCCGGCAGCGTCTACCACATCTGCCCCAACATGGATCCGGACGAGGTCGACATCGGGGCGGGTGTGATCGAGGCCGCGCGGGCAGCGGGCGTGAGCCACTTTGTCTACCACTCTGTGCTGCATCCCCAGACCGAGGGCATGCCCCATCACTGGCAGAAGATGCGGGTGGAGGAGCGACTGTTCCAGTCGGGCCTGCCGTTTACGATTCTGCAGCCGGCGCCCTACATGCAGAACGTGCTGGCGTTCCGGGAGAGCATCGTGCAGGCGGGCGAGTATCCGGTGCCCTACTCCGCCGCGACGCGCCTCAGCCTGGTGGACCTGCTGGACGTGGGTGCCGCGGCCGCGACGGCGCTGCTGGAGCCGGGCCACCGGGAGGCGATCTACGAGTTGGTGGGCGAGCCAGCGCTTTCGCAGAGCGAGGTAGCAGCGCTGGTGGGCCGGCAGTTGGGCCGGATGGTGATGGTGCAGGAGATACCGTTGGGGGAATGGCGCGCAGCGGCAGAGAGCCGCGGCCTGGGCGGGTATCAGCTGGACAGTTTGATGCGCATGTTTCAGTACTACGAAGCGTATGGCCTGATCGGCAACCCCCATGTCCTGCGGTGGCTGCTGGGCAGAAGCCCGAGGGCATTTATTGACTTCGTGCGGCGGGAGTTTGGCTGAGGGGGCGGGTGAACCTGTTCACGGACCGGCTGAAGCCTCGACTCCGCCCCCGGAGCGGCTGAAGCCGTCACTACAAACGGGGCCCGGCTCAAGCCTCGACTCCGGCGGGGGATGCTCGCGACAGTTGAGCAAACTCCAGAACTCTTCAATGCCCGATCATCGCCGGAATCGGCCAGGCGGACAGCAGACAGGGCAGTCCTATCTATTCGAAGTTCAGCATGATTTCAGACATTGGGGTATCCACGGGGAGTATTATGCCACACGCCGGCCTGGGTTATGAACAAAAGGCATTGCGACCATGTGAGGTTCTGTCAGTGTTACTGCTCAGGTTCCGGGCACGTGGCGGCTGCGTATGAGCTGTAGCAGGTGCTCTACGCTGGCCAGGTTGTGGACGGGCAGGAAATCGTCGACGTAGGGGAGGGCGGCCTGCATGCCGCGCACGGCAGGCTGGTAGCCCTCGCCGCCGAGGAGGGGATTGAGCCAGATCAGGCGGTGGCAGCTGCGCTGCAGGCGGGCCATCTCAGTGGCCACCAGGGCGGTATCGCCGCGATCGATGCCATCGCTGATGATGAGGACGATGGCGCCGTGGCGCAGGACGCGACGGGCCCAGTCGTAGTTGAAGCGCTTGACGGCCTCGCCGATGCGGGTGCCGCCGCCCCAGTCGTGGATGGCGGCGCTGGCCTCGGCCA
>JAULUH010000436.1:0-7257 GCA_032111745.1 Anaerolineae bacterium
GCTCCTCGGCCAGATCCCACAGGCTCTTGCCCTCGTCCAGGGCGGCCTGCAACTGGTCCGGGGACATGTCCAACGCCCGGGCCACCAGCGCCTCCAGCTGCAGGTAGGGGCGCAGCTTGTGCCAGGCCTGCATGCGCTCGGCCTGCTTGGCACCCAGCTCGCCTTCAGCCACGGCATCCTGAACTATCTTGGCGAAGGCGCTCTCCCGCGCGGCGCGGAGCTGCTCCACCTCGATCCCCAAGGCCTCGGCCAGGGCCTCGTCCATCTCCGGGCCCGCCATCCAGCCACGGCCATGCCGGCCCCAGCGGGGCCCAGGACCATGGCCCCAGCCCATCATCCTGCCATGCCATCCCATATGCTTACCACGATTCATCGATTGTCCTCCTCGATATCCTATGTGATTCGTCGACACGTGCCACCTGGCACGGTCCTGGTGCGGCAGTGAGCCGCTCTCCATTCTTGAGCATAGGGTACCCCACAATTGTTAAGACATTTCGATGAACCTGCGCAAATGCTGTGCGCGCCAGGAATCAGGCCAGCTCAGAGGCCTCGTGCGGCCGCACGGCTTCCAGGATGCGCCAGAGATAATCGTAGTCGACCCGTTGCGCGTTGATGGCCTGGTACTCTTCCTCGGTGCACAGGATGAACTCGCCCAGGGTCTCCAACCCGGCCACCATCCCGGCCAGGCCCGGCGAGCGGGTGTAAAACTTGTTGCGGGGAACGAAATAAAGCACGACGGCCTCATCCTCCCAAATGGCGCTGATGTTGCCCGAGGCGGCCTCCCCCAGCCGCAGATCCCATTCCAGCGTCAGGGCCACGCCATCGTCGATCACCGCGTCCCGCTCGCCGCTGACCCGGTAGGCCGTCATGGGATAGCCCTCCACGGGCAGGCGGGTGGCAGCACCCGGCTCTGCCGGCCCGCCCGGGTTCTGGCGCTCTGTACGGCGGGCAGCCGCCTGCAGCGGAAATTGGCCATGGCCGTCGGGAATCTCGAAGAAATGGTAGTGCAGGTGCTTCTCGATGCTGGCCCCCGCGCCGACGCCGTTGTAGAAGCCCACGAAGGTCGGCAGCTGGGCGGCGATGCCGTAGAGGTCCTCGACGATGCGGCGGATGCGTGCCCGGGTGGCAGCCACGTCGTCCTGGACGTGGAAGGCCTGGGAGACATGCTCGCCGGCCGCCATGGTCAGGTGGGCCTTCATGAAGGGAAATGGGTTGCAGAGCGCGTTGTACCCGCGATCGTTGACCCTGAAGCTGTAGTAGCCCTGCACGCCCCGGTGCTGCCAGCGGATATTGTCGGCGCACAGGAAGCAGGAGGGGTCGCTGGTGGCCACGGTGACGGCCCCCGGCGGTGCCGTCTTGCGGCCGGCGCCCTTAAAGCGCTCCGCGCGCTTGGGGTTGAACTGGACGATGAAGAACTGGTCTTCGCCGTTGCCGGGCGCGCGGTAGCGGAAGTAGCTGACCTGGCTGAAGTCGTCCTGGATGAAGCCGATGTCGGTCTGCTGCGCATACAGGGCGCGCAGGGCCGCGGCTACCCCGCCTGTCGCGGCCAGGCCATCCAGTTCCTCCTGCAGGAGCGCCTGCTGCATCTCGTAGACGCGGTCGTTGTGCCGGCCCATGGCCGGCCGGCGCTCCGGCGCCACGTAGTCCGGCAGCGGGATGGCCTCGAAGGCCTGCTGGAGCTGGGCCACGTCTGTTGGCTTCATGAGGGGCTCTCTTCTTGGTCGCGGGATTATCCAGGGTCGGCGCAACGAAAAGCGGTTGAGAGATTGCCCTTCGATTATACGATCCCAGCCCATGGGACGTCAAGGTTGGGTGGGAGCAGATTTGGCCACGGAACGATGGCCGAGAACAGGCGGTGAGTCAGTTATGATTGCCAGAAATGGGCATATTATGAAAGTCTCGATTGACAAGAAAGGCCCATTCTTGTAAAATACGGGCATGAAGGTAATCCCTCGTGCCATCTTTCCAGACTTACAGCGTGCGCTCAAAGATCAGCGGGCCATCGTCATTACGGGCCAGCGCCGCGTCGGCAAGACGACGGCAGCGCGCTGGCTACTCGACCAGGCACCGACTGACAACCGGCTGTACCTCGACCTGGAGCGGCTGGACCAGCGCGCCGTGTTCTCCGAGAGCAACTATGACCTGGTGCTGGCCTTTCTGCGCAACCGTGGGCTAGATCCAAGCCGGCCGGCCACGGTGGCCCTGGACGAGATCCAGTATGCGCCGAACGTGCCCAGCATCGTGAAATACCTTTACGATGCCGCCCAGACAACCGGGCAACCAGGCATCAAGTTCATCCTGACCGGATCCAGCTCGTTTTACCTGAAGAATCTCTTTACCGAGTCGCTAGCTGGTCGCAAGGTCGTGTTCGAGCTGTTCCCACTGTCATTCGGGGAATTCCTGGCCTTTAACGGCGTATCCTATCGGTCGCGAGCCGGCTTTGCGGACATGGCCTTTGATCGCTTTGAATACGAACGCCTCAAGGGCTACTACGAGGAGTACCTGGCGTATGGGGGCCTGCCCGAGGTAGCGCTGGCGCCTGGCGCCGAAACGAAAACCGAGATCCTCCGCGATGTGTTGTCATCGTATATCAACATCGATATCCGGGTACTGGCCGACTTCCAGAAGATAGCCGAGCTGCAGCAACTGCTGCGGGTGCTGGCCAGCCGCATCGGCAATAAACTCGACCATGCCAAGCTGGCGAGCATCGTCGGCATCTCGCGACCGACACTAGTGCAGTACCTGGAATTCCTGGAGATGACCTACGTGATCCGGCGCCTGCCGGCCTATAGCGGCAGTACGGATCGGGCTGCGGCGCTGGGACGCAAGCTCTACTTCTATGACAACGGCATCGCCGGTGTATTGGCACGGCTAAGCGAAGGGGCGCTGTTGGAGAATGCGGTCTTCAACCAGCTACGCGCCTACGGCGAGCTGTCCTACCTGGCGCGGGGCAGCAGCTACGAGATTGATTTCATCCTGGGCGGCGTTGCCGGACAGGGGAACACAGCCCTGGAAGTCAAGACGCATCCCCTGCCGGCCGATCTGCACAAGCTGCAGCGGCTGGCGGAACGCCTGGCCCTGCCCCAGGCGCACCTGGTCGGTCGGTTCCCGACCCCAGGATTCACTGATTTTGTGTGGGGTGGGTTGATTCTCTAGCCGGGAGACTCTGATCGCGGCTCTGCCATCCTTGACTCCTGGCACCGGACAGCCTTTCGATGCCGCACAACGTCCTGATGCCTGCGACCCGATGCGCTTCAGCATCATTGGCCCCTCGAGGAGAACTGGCAGATCCCCTGGCGCTTATCGCGCAGGGACTTGCCTGACCATCATGGCGAATCAGACCATTGCCGCAGAACACCCGCTGGTCGAACCCCTGGCGCCGGACGCCGAGTTTCAAGCCGGCCAGGTAGCCACCATTGGGGCCGGGCACCTGGTGCACGATACCTATTCGGCGTTCCTCGCCCCCTTGCTGCCGGTCATCCAACAGCAGATGGGCATCGGCTACGCCCTCGCCGGCAGCCTGGCCATCTTCACCCAGCTGCCCAGCCTCCTCAACCCCTTCATCGGCTACATGGCCGACCGGATCAGCGTGCGCTACTTCGTCATCCTCGCCCCGGCGATCACGGGAACCCTGTTCAGCTGCCTTGGCCTGGCCCCTACCTACGCGCTGCTGGCCTTGCTGCTGTTTGCCGGGGGCATTAGCATCGCCGCCTTTCATGCCCCGGCGCCGGCCATGGTCGCCAAGATATCCGGGCAACGGGTGGGCACGGGGATGAGCATCTTCATGGCCATGGGCGAGCTGGCCCGGGCCCTCGGGCCCATCCTGGCCGTGGCCGGGGTGGCCTGGTTCGGCCTTGAGGGCATCTGGCGCCTGGGCGCGGTGGGCTGGCTCACCTCGGCTATCCTGTATCTCCGGCTGCGCCGCGTGCCGGCCACCGTGCGCCCGGCCGGCGGCTCAGGCCTCGATGGCTTCTGGGCTGAGGCCCGGCGGGTATTTCCCCCGCTGGCCTGGCTGATCGCCGGCCGCGCCCTGCTGCTGGCAGCCCTGACCACCTATCTGCCCATGTTCATGAGCGACGAGCGGGAGGCCAGCCTGTGGCTGGCGGCCTCGGCGCTGACCATCCTGCAGGCCGCCGGGGTGGCCGGCGCCCTGGCCACCGGCACCATGAGCGACCGGCTCGGGCGTCGGCGCATCCTGCTGGTGTTGTCGATCCTGGCCCCCGTGTTGCTGCTCGCCTTCGTGTATGGCCCTGCCTTTATGGCCCTGCCGCTGCTGCTGGCCCTCGGCCTGGCTGCCATCTCCCCCCAGCCCGTGATCATGGCCCTGGTGCAGGACCAGTTCCCCCACAACCGCGCCCTGGCCAACGGCACCTACCTGGCCATGGCCTTCCTGCTCTATGCCGGCGGCATCTGGGCGGTGGGCTTCCTGGGCGACCGCCTGGGACTGACTGCCGCCTTTGCCATCAGCGCAGGTCTCGCCGTGGCCAGCATTCCTGCCGTGCGGTTCCTGCCGGGCCGCGCAGCCAACACAGCCTGATCCTCATGCACTCCGCAGCCAAGCATCAACCTGTGGTCTTCGGCTTCATGGCCGCTCCGAGCCGCAGCAGCGAGGAGGCCATCCTGCTGGCGATGAGTATCCGCGCGTTTGCCGGCCGCCTGGCCGATAGCCCGATCCTCGCCATAGTCCCGGTCTCGACGGATGGTCTCCCCGATGCGACCACCACTGCATTGCGGAACCTGGGTGTAGACATCAGGGGCTGCGTTGTCGACCAGCCTGCCCTGGACTTCCCGTTCGCGACCAAGGTCTACGCCGCAACCGCCACAGAGGCTATGGCAGCGGAGCAGGCCGCACAACTGGTGTGGATGGACCGGGGATCGCTGGTGGTACAGGAGCCCACTGCACTGTGGCTACCTCCCGGCAAGGCCCTGGCCTACCGCCCGGTCGACCACACCCTGATCGGCTCTCCCTACGACGAGCCGCTGCGCACCTGGCTGGAGCAACGCCTGGCCGAGGGCTCTTCCCCGGAAAACCCTGCGAACATGATCTAGATCATGGCGCGGTGGTCGACACGCTGCTATGCTGGGGAGTGTTGGCCGGTGGACCCCATCGGCCGGCGGCCCAACCCCCCACCCGAGCTACCTGTTCACCCATAAGGAGCCTGAAGATCAATGGAGATCATCGGCGAGAAAATCAACGGCACCCGCAAGGCCGTGGCCGCGGCCATCGCCGAGCGCAACGCCGTAGCCATCACGGACCTGGCTGCCAGCCAGGCCGCGGCCGGCGCGTCCTGGCTCGATATCAACGCCGGCACCCGGCCAGACCAGGAGCCGGCGGACCTGCTCTGGCTGGTAGAGACCGTCCAGGCCGCGGTGGACACCCCCCTCTGCCTGGACAGCGCCATCCTGGACCCCACCGACCGCGAGCTGATGGCTACACTCAAGGCCACCGAGTTGGTGCTCGGCCTCGACAGGCGCGGCCTCAACTATACCCGGGCCTTCCGGGCCGGTCTATTTGCCTGAGAGGACTGGCAATGTCGCATCAGGTCGACTTCCAACCCATCGGGCGCCGCGGGCCGTGTGCTGAGGACGAGTCGCTACTCCAAGCCGCGCGACGGCTGGGGATCGAGCTGACCAGCGACTGCGGCGGCCAGGGCATTTGCGGCCAGTGCGTGGTCCGCGTGCTGGAGGGCCGCGCATCCCAGGCAACTTGGGCTGAGCAAGATCAGCTTGGAGAAGCGGACTTGGCGGCCGGCTATCGGCTGGCCTATATGGCCTACCCGCTCAGCAACCTCAAGGCGGGCGTGCCCGCCACCTCCCTCAGCGTGCCCATGCGGGTCCAGGTGTCCGGCTACGAATCCACCATTGCCCTGGCGCCCGCCGTCCGGGCATATCTGATCCGGGTGCCGCGTCCGTCACTGGAAGAGCCCCACGCTGACGCCGACAGCCTGCTGGCTCAGCTCCGTACGATTTTCGACGTCGACGTACGCCGCTGCGCTCTGCCCGTCCTGCAGGAGCTGTCGCCCAACCTGCGGGCCTGGAACTGGCGCTGCCAGGCCGTCGTGCGCGGCGATGAGGTGATTGCAGTGCTGCCCCTGGCCGAGACTGAAGACGCGGGGCCGGCCGCGGGCCAGGAGAAGGAGCCCATCCCCCCTGTAGCGCATCGCCTTGCCGCAGCGGCCCCGCTCGGCCTGGCCTTCGACCTGGGCTCCACCAGCATCGCCGGCTACCTGGTGGACCTGGACAGCGGTGCCACCCTGGCGGCCCGGGGCGCCATGAACCCCCAGATCACCTACGGCGAGGACATCATCAGCCGCATGGTCCACGCCCACAAGTCCCCCGATGGTGCCGCCAACCTGCGCCAGGCAGCGCGCGAGGGCCTGAACCACGTGGCGACCGCGCTGTGCCAGGAGACAGGTGTTGATCCCGCCCGGGCATTGGACGCTGTGGTGGTCGGCAACACGGCCATGCACCACCTGTTGCTGGGGCTGCCCACGCGCCAGCTGACTTCGGCGCCCTTCGTGCCGGCCATTGCGGCCAGCCTTGACCTGCTGGCCGGCGAGGTGGGGCTGGCCATGGCCCCCACCGGCTACGCCCACATCCTGCCCAACATCGCCGGTTTCGTAGGTGCCGACCATGTGGCCATGCTGCTGGCTACGGAAGAGGAGTGGGAGGGTCGCACGACGATCGCGCTGGACATCGGCACCAACACCGAGATTTCGCTGACCCTGCCTGACGGCCGGATCAGCAGCGTCTCGTGCGCGTCGGGGCCGGCGTTCGAGGGCTACCACATCAAGGACGGCACCCGGGCGAGCCCTGGGGCCGTGGAACGGGTGTGGGTGCGCCCGGCGGATGGAGTCGTGGAGATGAACACCATCGGCGACCTCCCGCCAGCCGGGATTTGTGGCTCTGGCATACTGGATGCCGTGGCCCAGCTGCAGCTGGCCGGTGTCCTGGCCGAGAGCGGGCGCCTGCAGCCGGACACGCATCCGGCGCTGCGCGAAACCAATGGCCAGCGCGAGTTCGTGCTGGTGCCCCCGGACCCAACGGAGGACCGGCGGGGCGTCACCATCACCCAGCACGACGTACGGGAGATCCAGCTGGCCAAGGCCTCGATCCAGACCGGTGTCGAGCTGCTGCTGGCGCAGCATGAGGTGCCTCTCGACCGTGTCGAGCGGTTCATCATCGCCGGCGCGTTTGGCTCGTATATCGACATCCCCAACGCCATCGCCATCGGCATGTTCCCGGCCCTGCCACTGG
>JAULUH010000437.1:0-10301 GCA_032111745.1 Anaerolineae bacterium
CACCAGAACGTCGGCAGGCACGTGGCGCAGCCGCTCGGCCAGGGCCGCCGCGGCGGCCTTGACCACGTAGGTGTCGCCCAGCATGTTGAAGATGGCGATGCGCACGCCCGGGGCGACCTCGAACAGGGGAAAGTGCCGGGTGAGGCCGGCAACCTCGACGGTGTAGGTGTCTCGATGTTTCATGGGCGGGGCGGGCCTTCCTCGTGCTAGCGGGAGTGGGCAACGGCCTGGCGCCAGCTGCCAGGGTGTAAGTATACCTAGCTTTGGCGGCTGGACAACCAGGGCCGGTTGGAGGCGGGCAGTGCTATCGGGGTGAACCTTTTCGCTCGAGGGCCAGTGGAACAGTTGGAGCAAGACGGAGTCCGGCCGGAACCCCGTCTGTCCCCGCGGCGTCCCAGAGATGGCGGCAGGTATCCCAATGGCGAGGAAGGAGACAAGTCGTCAACGAGGAAAGGCATGAAGAAGAAACCCTGGTTTTGGCTCATGGCTGGCGGCCTGGCATTGATTGGGCTGACGGCATGTACTCCGGTTGTGGCACCAGCCGATGTCGAGCCGGCGCCTCCATCGCCCATCAGCAGCCCCACTGTCCCTTTCACACCGGAGGTACCTACCCAGATGCCCGACGAAGGCACCCCCCCATCCCCAGCAGCATATGACCCAGCTCTGCAACCCCTGGTCACGCAGGCCGTGGACGACCTGGCCGCGCGCCTGGCCCTGGATGCCGGGCAGATCGAGGTCGTGGAAGCCAAGGCCGTGGTCTGGCCCGATAGCAGCCTGGGCTGTCCCCAACCCGGCATGGCCTACAAGCAAGTGCCCCAGGACGGCGCGCTGATCGTGCTGAGGGCCGGCGGGCGGCTGTACGAATACCACACCGGCGGCAGCCGGGGGCTCTTCCTGTGCGAGCGGACGATCAAGGTCAAGGAAACGCTGCCCAAGCTTGATCCCTTTGTGAGCCCGCCGCCGGACAGTGCCGACGACTGAACCCTGAGGCCGGACCTGTCTCGAACAAAGAAGAACCGCTCCCGGGATGACTCCTGGGAGCGGTTTCTTGTGAACTGCGAATCAGCCAGTGGCGCCAGTCAGGAGCCGCTAGCGATTGTCGACCTCCACCAGGGTCAGGCCCATGAGCCCGACGTCGCCGGTGTGGGAGACGGCGCCCAGGTGCCACTGGCCGGCGGTGGCGCCGGTCCAGCTGAGGTTGATGGTGCCCGTCGTGCCGATCGTCGCCGATGTGGGGGCCGAGTCAATCGTCAGGTTGCCGCCGGGCGTGGCGGAGATGGCCCAGGAATACATGTCGTAGTCTGAGTCGCCGCCGGGTGCCGCCCAGCCATGAACATACACACTCCAGGTGCCATCCATTGGCAAGACGATGTCCACTAGCTCGTCGGTGCCGCCGTTGGTGCTGGAGGCAACCTGAACGCCGTTCGGGTTGTAGACAAAGATGTCCAGGTCCGCATCGGGCTCGGTGGCCTCAGGTGGCATGGCGATGCGGAAGAAGGCTGCGCCGGACAGGTTGAACTGGTGCAGATTGGCACCGCCTGTTGCCACATCACCTGGGTTGAAGGTCTGGTCCGGGTCCTGCAGTACATTATCTGAGGTAACCGTGGCCGGCACTAGCCCATGGGGCGCCGCAGTGTAGCTGCCGGTATAGCCAAACTTCACGTCGAAGCTGGCCGAGCCGGACTCACCGCTGCCGGTGAGCGCTGCCGGCGCGCTAAACAGCGCGCCCTTCACGGCGATGGGGCTGTACACGTTGTAGTTGCCGGTCTTGTCGCGCCAGGTCAGCGAGCCAAAGCGCCATTGCCCGACGGGCGCACTCTGGTTGACTATCGTGACCTGGTAGGTGGCCGACTCCCCACTGCGCAAGCGGATCGTCGACGGTTCCACAGACACCTGGTAACCTGGTGGGGCGACCACGGAGACGCTGTACTCGCGCCAGCCGTTCTCCCTGGCCACGCTGGTTACCGTGCGCCGGACCGTCTGGCTGCCGACCACTTCGGCGATGCCGATGGAGGGATAGTTCAGGTTATAGGCTTCCGTAGGGATGCCGGCGGACGCAAGGGAGGCGCAGGTGGCCTCTGGATTGGCGAACACCTCAGGGAAGGCATCGCACAGGAAGCCCAGGTATTCGAGGAAGCCGGCGTTATAGACCAGGCCAGGCTCGAACATGGAGCCCTTGTTGGCCTTGCCGCCGGGGTTGATGTGCCCAGACCCCATGTCGAAGGGATCGGCCGCGCTCATGCGGTTGTTGTCCAGTACATCCTGGTAGGCCGTGGTCATCGCAGCCGACTTGACCATGGCGGGGCTCCAGTCTGGATGAGCCTGCTCCATCAGGGCGAAGATGCCGGCCACGTGGGGGCTGGACATGGAGGTGCCGGCGATAGCCGCGAAGAGCTCACCAGGGAGGGTGCCGGGATCAGGCGTTGGCGCCCAGCCGGCCAGGATTTGGATACCAGGCGCTGTCACGTCAGGCTTGATAATGTCTGGAGCCACCGGGTTGGGGCCCCGCGAGGAGAAGTCGGTCATCGAGGGGGCCCAGGGCCACTGGCCATACTGCTGGGCGTCGATCCGGGCCGTCGCCGTACCGCCTGCACCGGCGATGTACGCCTTGATGGCCAAGCCAGGCGTGTTATCAACATGGACGGAGGGCAGCCAGTGCAAGTCGGAGAACAGGTTGCCGGCGTCGGAGTTCTCGTACATGATCATGCCCACGCCGCCGGCCTGCAACACGGCCCGGCTCTTGTCAGTCCGGGCGATGGCACCGCGACGGCACAGGACGATACTTCCAGATACGAGCGCAGGATTTAGCGTGCCGGGGACGCACAGGTCGCCGCCGGCGAATGCTGCGTCGACCAGCGGGGCCTCGCCTACGCCGGGGGTAATCGAGGCCCCGGTGTACAGGCTGCCATTGCCAAGGACGACCGTTGCCTGGAAGAAGCGGCTCTGGGTGCTGGCGCCGACGGTGGTCAGCCAGGGCTTGGTGCCGGGATCGCCAAGGGTGGAGGCTCCGGGGCCGGAGTTGCCGGCCGAGGTCGCGACGTGGACACCAGCATCGGCGGCGAACAGGAAGGCGAGCTCGTCGGCACCAACACCACCCGCTCCGCCGCCGATGGAGTAGTTGATCACATCCACGCCGTCGGCCACGGCCTGGTCGATGGCTGCCGCCAGGTCAGAGGTGAAGCCACCCAGGTTGCCGAGGCCCTTGTAGGCGATCACGTGGGCGCGCGGAGCCATGCCGGAGATGGTGCCGCGCGGGATGCCGTAGATGCTGGCGGCAACGCTGGCGTTGCCGGCGGCAGTGGAGGCGGTATGGGTGCCGTGCCCATTGTCGTCACGGGCCGAGTCATATTCGTCGGGGGCGGCCCCGATGAGGGCCCGGTAGGTGTCCAGCATCTGGCGGGCGCCGATCAGCTTGTTGTTGCAGGTAAAGGGTGCATCATTGGGATTGTGGGCTGTGTTGCCGAAGTCACAGGCAGAGCGCACGGAGTCATCCAGCACCTCCGGCGGTGGGGGGAAGCTGCCGTCGTCGGCAAAGCTGGGATGCTCGGGCCAGATGCCGTCGTCGATGACGCCTACCACCACGCCCCTACCGTCGATGCCCCTGGCCCACGGCCCGGCCGGCGCGGTAAGTCCCAGGAAATTGGGGCTGCTGTCGGTCTGGCGCTGGCGTAGCTGGTCGCGCAGAACCGCTACCACTCCGGGCTGTTTGGCCAGCTCCGCGGCCTGCTCGGACGTCATCAGGGCGGCGAAGCCGTTGAAGGTGAAGGTGTACTCGTGAAGCTTGTTCTCAGGAGCCACGCCCACGGCCGCCAGGGCCGCATTGTGCTCCTTCTCCAGGAACATCTCGTACTTCTTCACCAGCGCGCTGTTGGGATTGACCTTCTTGCCCTTCTCTGCCTTGGTAGCAGGGAGGCCGGCCACCGAGCCATCGTACTGGACCACCGGCGCGGCATCCATGATGGCCACATAGGGTCACTTGCCTTGCTGCTCCAGGGCTCGGGCGAGGGCCTCGTTGGGCACGTCGATATCCTGGGCCGACACGGGCACGACCAGGGCCAGAATCAGTAGCAGTGCGAGTATGGTCGCGAATGTCCTCTTCATTAGGTGTGGCACTCCTTGGGCCATGAAATAGATCGGGGTAATGTCGATAATTGGAACCTACGCTGGAAAAGGGTTGTACCGTCAGTCTGTCGTGCTATGACCTCCTTGCAGCGAGCAGGTGCTCGTGATCGAATCACTGCACTTTTCTTGTGGACCGTATCCTCCGAGGCAGGGGCTTCCGCCCTGCCTACGGATGCCGGCAAAGCGCCGGGATCGCTCGACCGATCAGCCGTTGAAGACTGAGGACGCGCTCACCTGTGAGGGGGAATATGGCTTCGGGAACGCGAGCGCTGTATAGCACAGAAGGGGCCGGCTGTCAAGTGTACGGAGTTTCGGGTTTGCGCAGCGGCTCAGTGAGGCGGAGTAACCGGGGTGGTGGGGGGCGAGGGGGAGGGTGGCAGGGCCGTTTTCGGGGTGCTGGGGAAGGTTTGGGCGGCGGCGCGGTAGGATTGGGGATCGACGGCAGGCGCGTAAACAGAACACCAGGTGTGGGGAAACCCTGGCTTGGAATCAGCTATAGGGACCTGGCTGGTGCTCGCCGGCTAGCCGGGTGGCCGTTTGGCGGCGAGCAAGGTGGCTTCCTGAACGAGGCGACCGAGGGTGCGCAGGTTGGTCAGGAAGTCGGCGATGCCGGTCTCTTGGCGGCCGCGGGCCAGGCCACTGGTGCTCAGGCGAGTGAGGCCCATGCCTTCGAGGCTGGCGTTGCGGCTTTCGGACAGGTTGCGACGGCTGGGGCGGGCTTTCCAGATTTCAGGGCAGTAAGGCAGCTGTTCATGAACTGTCCTTCAGTGTATGTGCCATGGCAGACCGCGATTATGAACGTCCTGCGCTGCTCCACCGCGCTACGCGGTACCCTTACGATACGTCTGCGGTACGGGACTCTCGCAAGACAAATCGCTCCCGGGCCACAGCCTGGGAGCGATTTGTGGGCGTGGGAGGGGGACGGCCCAGCCGTGCCCTCTTTTCGATTCCTCAGGCCGGTTCCAGCCCACCAGGCACCGGTTCCGGCCTCTGAGCGCCGGTCTGCGGGCCAGCACAAAGGCTGGCCCGCAGTAGGCGACCTAGTGCTATTCTACCGTGCCATACTCACACGCGATGGCCAGTCCGTCGAACAGATTGGACGCCAGGTATGCGCAGCTCTCCCAGTCACCCAACCCGCGGGCGATTGCGGAGAAAGTTACGACACGGGTTTCACCGGGCGCGCCTGGCTCCGACTGCACCCGTACTTCGCTTCCCGCCGCCACCGGCGTGCCCGCGCCGTCCGCGTACCAGTTCTCGCCGGAGTTGCCGAACTTGTTCTCGGCACCCACAGTCAGGAAGCCGGCGTCCCCATCGGACACGTCGCCGAAGGTGAAGCTGATGTCCTCGACGCCGTTGACGCCGACCCATATCTGGAAGTCGTTCTGCTCACCGTCGCCCCAGTTAGGCACGTTCTCCCAGTCCAGGATCAGCCAGTCGTTGACGCCATCGGTGAGGATGCCAATCCGTAGGGCACCACCAGCCTCGGGGTTTAGGTCGGTCCAGAAAGGTGCCAGCACGTTGTTGGGCGGGGCCGGGTCGGGCAGGATCTGGTTGATGTACTCGACGTCGGCGCCGGTGCCGCCACCCACCACGGCATAGCCGTTGCTGACGATGCCGATACGGGTGTAGGTCTCTCCGGCGTAGACGAAGGCGGGCACGTTGTAGTTGACGATGGTCTCGTCGCCGACGCCCGCAATTGGTGCAATGCCGAAGGCTGAGAGCGGCAGGTAGCCGGCAGGGGTTGTGCCGGTGCCGTCGACCACGGTCACCACTGGTGGCTCCGCCCCGGCCAGGGTGCCCTCGAACGTGATCTGGCGATGGCCCATCTGCTGCGCCCCGGTGACGCTACCGCGCAGGATAGCCATGTTGCTGGACACGGTGTCGCGGAAGAGGACCTGGGCCTCGTCGAAGGTGTTGTTGGTCATCTCCACCTTGCAGTTCGTCACGCCACCCAGGGCCAGCGCGGTCGGCTCGCAGCTGGTGCTGAGGGATACCGCCTGGTTGACCGTGGGCCGGGCCTTGACGATGGTGATGGGGAAGCGCAAGGTGCGGGAGGCATCCTGCAGGTAGAGGGTGGCGAAGCGGGTCTCGCCAGCCGGCACGTCGCGGGCATCCACCTGGATGCCGAAAGTGGCCTCACCGTTGCCGGGCACGCGCAGCAGCGCTGGCCGGATGTCCACCTTCAGATCTGGCGGGCTGTCGACCGAGAGGTTCCAGACGGTGGGTAGTGAGGACTGGTTGCGCACGGTACGCTCCACCAGGATCGCGCCAGGCAGAGCCGGATGGTAGAGGCTGGGGTAGTTGACGTTCCAGAGGTCTTCCTCGTGGTCGAGCAAGGCCTGGCCGTCCACGTCCATGGTCAGGCCGGGATCGCCGGCCGCGGCCAGGTCGATGCGGCCGGAGCCCATGTCATAGGCATCGGCCGGGGTGACCCCATCCTCTTTGACGTGGTTGGCGTTGGCCGTCAGCATCAGGGCCGACTTGATCTCGGCCGGCGTCCAGTCAGGATGCAGGTCCTTGAGCAGGGCAGCCGAGCCGGCCGCATGGGGGGCCGACATGGAGGTGCCCTGGATGGCCTGGAAGAGCTGGCCGGGGAGGCCACCCTCGACGGTAGCCGGCATCGGCGTGTGGCCGGCCAGGATCTGCACGCCGGGCGCAGTCACGTCAGGCTTGCTGATGCCCAGGGTCTGGAGGGAGCCGCCGCGCGAGCTGAAGGGGGCCATGACGTCCCCCTGCACCGTGGTAGCCACACCCTGGGTGAAGGTGGCAGTCACGCCGGTGTGGGTGGCCATGAAGTCAACCAGCAGGTCGCCGGCGTCGTTCTCCAGGTGGACACTGGGGATGAAGTGGTTGTCGGTGGACAGGCCCTGCTGCACCGGGTTGTAGAGCAGCAGGCCGCCAGCGCCGCCCTCGGCCACGTTGTAGCTCTTGGCCACGCGCGCGATGATGCCCCGCTGGCAGACGACGATCTCGCCGCTGAAGGTGCCCGCAGGGAAGGGATTGAGGCACAGCCCATCGCCGTAGTCAGCGGCCATCACCACCGGCGTTGGGGTATCGATGCCCGCAGTGACCGTGGCGCCCTGCAGCTCCAGGGTGTCGCCGTTGTCGGCCGTGAGCATGACCGTACTGATGAAGTGGCGGTCGCTGGTGCTGGCGCCCACGGTCAGGGTCCAAGGCTCGCGGTGCGCGACGGTGTTGGCGCCGGGGCCGGAGTTGCCGGCCGAGGGGGTGACCAGGACGCCGGCCTCGAAGGCATCCAGGAAGGCCAGGGACACGACATCGGAGTAGGGGCTGCCGCCGCCGCTGATGGAGAAGTTGACGACGTCCACCTCGTCCAGGATGGCCTGCTGCACCGCCCGGATCGAGTCACTGTTGTAGCATCCACCCTCGCCACAGACCTTGTACATGATCACGTGGGCGCGGGGAGCGACGCCTGACACCGTGCCGCGCGGCACGCCGAAGATATCGGCCTCGACCCCGCCGTTGCCGGCTGCCGTGGACATGGTATGAGAGCCATGGCCGTTGGCATCCCGGGCCGAGTCGAACTCGTTGGGCAGCAGGCCCACGAGTGCCTTGTAGGTGTCGTGCACGTCGTAGGCGCCAATCAGCTTGTTGTTGCAGGTGAAGGGCGCGTCGTCGGGGTTCCAGGCCGTGTCGCCGAAGTCGCAGGTGCTGCGCGGCCCGCCACTACCGAAACCGTTAGAGCCGGGCACCGTGGGCGGGGCCGGATAGGGATTGCCCAGGGGGTCGGGGTCGGAGAAGGAGGCGTGCTCTGGCCAGACGCCGCTGTCCAGCACGCCGACGGTAACGCCCTCGCCCGCGCTTCCCTGGCCGCCCAGCTGATCCCACAGCGCGGTCGCGCCGATGAACTCGGGGCTGCGCTCGGTATCCAGCTGCAGCAGCTCGTCGGGATAGACGGCCACCACGCCGGGCAGGGTAGCCACCTTGTCCACGTCGCCGGCGGGTACCAACATGCTCACGCCGCCGAAGACGACCGTGTAGTTGTGAACCACCGTGGAGCCGGGGATGGCTGCCTTGGCTGCGACCTCGAAGGCAGCCTGCTGGGCCTGCAGGAAGCCCAGGTAGTCCTGGCTGCTCCTGGAGGCAAGGCTGAACGCCTTACCCTCCGCAGCAGCCAAGGACGGATCCTGCAGCTTGACAATGACGCTAACCAATCGGCCGGAGACGTCCTTCGTCCCGAACGACTTGGTCCGCTGGGCCTTGGTGACGCCCAGGGCGTGCTCCAGACTCACTTGCTCAGGACTGACCTGCATCTCGCCAGGCTGCCCGCTGTGGGATTTCGGGCTCAGGATGGGCACCACCGGCAGCCAGAGTTTTCTCGTCGCCTTCTCCGGCTGCTCCTGGGCCAGTACCGGGCTCACGGCTAGCACCAGTAGGGCCACGATCAGCAGCGCGTTGAGCGCCAGGCGCGAGGTACGATGGTTTCTCATGTCAACCTCCTATGTCTTGCGGGGTCGGACGCAGCATGGCCACGTCAAACCCAATCATGGTGGCTGTCGATAGATGCGCCCAGGCCTGTTGCCACCTACAAGCCTGTATGGATCATTGGGAAGAGCGTCGGGCTGGCTCGCCATTTCACGAGCTTGGCAAGCCGCACTGAAGGAAACCGGAAAAACAGGGATGCGATCGATAGGCCTACAAGGTTGCGCGGGCACTGCTCAGTCGCAGGGAATCCTGCCGGAGCAACAGGTGAAGAGGAGCGGAATCGGATGTGTCTTCGATGCAGTCTCACCTCCTTGTGGTAACATCCCCACATCTGCTCGAAGCGACACAAGGTTGAGAATACTACACCGATTATGCACAACTTGCAGCGCAGGTCAAACTCCAGCAGTCCTCTATGCGAACCAGGAGCTGCCGGTCGACTTGCTGAAAGAGGCCCTGGAGATCAACGATGCTCAGCCACCGGCCGTGGGCAGCCTGGCTGCCTTGGCCAGAGCAGAGCCCATCTCCGCAACGGTACGCACCGGCTCAGGGCTGCTACCGGCCAGCCTGACCAGCGCGCTGCCCACGATGACGCCGTCGGCGATTGCGGCCACCTCGGCCGCCAGCGCTGGCGTGCCGATGCCGAAGCCCACGGCCAGGTAGACCGGCTCGCCAGGCCTTTGCCGCTCCACCACCCCTCGCACCTGGCGCACGAATCCCTCCAGCTCCGCCGGCAGCGCATCCCGCGTGCCTGTGATGCCCGTCACGCTGACCAGGTACACGAAACCCTCGCTGCGGGCCACGGCCAGTGCCATACGCTCCGGCGTGCTGGTGGGCGCCAGCAGGAAGATGGGCGCCAGGCCGTGCTGGCGGCACAGGCTGATCAGCTCCTCGGCCTCGGGCTCGTCAGGGGGCAGGTCGGGCACGATCAGGCCATCGGCACCGGCGGCGGCGGCGTCGGCAACGAAGCGGGCTAGCCCATAGGTTAGCAGCGGGTTCACGTAGCCCATCAGGCAGAAGGGGCGCTCGGGGATGTGTTTGCGGAGGTCCCGCACCATGGCCAGGCAGCGCTGGACGGTGACGCCATTGTCCAGCGCTGCCTGGGCTGCGGCCTGGATAGTAGGCCCGTCGGCCAACGGATCGGAGAAAGGCAGGCCCAGCTCAAACAGGTCTGCGCCGGCCGCGGCCAGGGCCTCGATGATCTGCGAGGAAACTTCTGGGGACGGATAGCCCAACATCTGGTAGGGCATGAACGCGGCGCGCCTCTCGGCATGAGCCCTGGCAAAGGCGTTCCGTATTCGTTCGACGCCGGTTCTGGTGAGCAAAAGGACACCTCCTTGAGCCGCACGGTGCGCGAAGAGCTACGTCGTAAGCGCCTATTGCGATTCCCCTCCGGGCCCCATGATCTCTTCGCGAGCTTCTGCGGTTTCCTTGAGGTGGCTCTCATAGATCGCGTAATCGTGGGCTGAGAATAGGCAGAATACCACGCGCCGCAGACCCGCGCCGCGGCGGACATGGTCCAGCACAGTGGAGATGGCAATGGGACAGGCCTGCTCAATCGGATAGCCATAGACCCCGGTGCTGATGGAGGGGAAGGCAATGGTCGCCACGCCGTGCTCCTCGGCCCGCAGCAGGCTATTGGCATAGGCTGAGCGCAGCAGCTCGGGCTCGCCATGGTTGCCACCGCGCCAGACGGGGCCGACGGCGTGGATGACGCAGCGCGCGGGCAGGTTGCC
>JAULUH010000438.1:0-8052 GCA_032111745.1 Anaerolineae bacterium
CTGGAGTAGGTCCCAAGGGTCGGGCTGTTCGCCCGTTAAAGCGGTACGCGAGCTGGGTTCAGACCGTCGTGAGACAGGTCGGTCTCTATCCGCTGTGGGCGCAGGGGATTTGAAGGGAGCCGCTCCTAGTACGAGAGGACCGGAGTGGACAGACCTCTGGTGTGCCAGTTGTCGTGCCAACGGCATCGCTGGGTAGCTAAGTCTGGCAAGGATAACCGCTGAAAGCATCTAAGCGGGAAGCCTGCCCTAAGATTAGATCCCCCATCCTTAGCTTCGGCGAAGGAGTAAGCGCGCTGGAAGACTACCAGCTTGATAGGCGGGACGTGTACGCACAGTAATGTGTTTAGCGAATCCGTACTAATGCGCGAGGGCTTTCCACGTGAGATGGTAGAGGTTGAAGACGCATTCTATTCGGTTGTTAGGGTATCAGCCCTGTACTTAATCGAAAACAAGCTCTGTTGGTGACGCTAGCAGAGGGGGTACACCCAGCCCCATCTCGAACCTGGCAGTTAAGCCCTCTAGCGCCGATGGTAGTTGGGACGTAGGTCCCTGCGAGAGTAGGTCGTTGCCAACTGAGCTTGTTTTTGTTATTGCCTAACCTCTCGCCCGCCCCTTCCGTTTGCGCTTACCACCACCCTGTGCTAGAATCCCGGGGACGGCAATTGGACATGTCTATTGGGACTGTGATCGAGGCTGGCTGTGCCAGTCCGGGCGCTGTCAGCCGCTCCGTGGGACGTTCTGTATCTCGCTGCATCACTGCACGTGCCAGGAGACCTGACGCCATCGCGCAGGCCGGCCTGGCATTTCGTTTTCCAGGCTTCGCTTTCGCGCACTATTTCCCGTGATCGGCACACTCGTGAGGCATCAGTGGCGTCTTCCACACCTATCAACATCGTGATCCTGGCAGCTGGCGACAGCAAACGCATGCACTCCAACTTGCCCAAGGTGCTCCATCTCCTGGCTGGCCGGCCTCTGATCGACTACAGCATGCAACTGGCCGAGGCTCTCACCGATAGCCGCCCCCTGGTGATCGTGGGCCGCGATGCCCACCTCGTGCGGGATTATCTCGGCGAGCGGGCTGCCTATGCCGAGCAGGCCGAGCGACTGGGCACCGGACATGCCGTCCTGCAGGCCCGCCCCCTTCTAGCTGGCCGCCCCGGCACCGTCCTGGTCTTCTACGGCGATATGCCTCTGATCACCGCCGACTCTATGCGCACCCTCCTGGATCTTCACCAGCGCAGCGGCGGCGTCCTGTCCATGCTCACTTTCGTGGGCAGCGCCCCGCGCGGCTTCGGCCGCATTGTGCGCGATGCCGACGGCCAGGTACAGGCCATCGTCGAGCATAGTGATTGCACGCCCGCTCAGCTCTTGATCCGGGAGCTCAATCCCGGCCTCTATTGTTACGATGGCCAGTGGCTTTGGGATAACCTGGAGCGCATCCCGCGCAGCAATAAGGGTGAGTACTATCTGACGGACCTGGTGGCCATCGCCGTGACCCAGGGCCACCAGGTAGCTGCCCAACAGGTGGCCGACGAAACCGAAATGCTCGGCATCAACACCCGCGTGCATCTGGCAGAGGCTGAGGCGGTCCTGCGTGATCGCATCAACCGCCGTTGGATGGAGGCAGGTGTGACCATGATCGATCCCTCCTCTACGTATATCGACGATACGGTCGAAATCGGCGTCGACACCGTGATCTACCCCGGCACCCACCTGCGGGGCCAGACCCGGGTGGGTGCTCATTGCCAGATCGGTCCCAGTACCCTCGTCGAGGACAGCGTGATCGGCAGCCGCTGCACGGTGTGCTTCTCCGTCATCGACCATGCCACCCTGGAGGAGGATGTCGAGGTGGGTCCCTACGGCCATCTTCGCCAGGGTGCTCATCTGGCTCAGGGTGTGCATATGGGCAATTTTGGCGAGGTCAAGAATTCGTACCTCGGCCCCGGCACCAAGATGGGACATTTCAGCTATTTGGGCGATGCCACCGTAGGTCGAGATGTCAACATTGGAGCAGGTACCATCACCTGCAATTTCGATGGCAAACGTAAACACCGCACGGAAATCGCCGACGAGGTCTTCGTTGGCAGCGATACGATGTTGGTCGCGCCTGTCAGCCTTGGGCCCGGCGCGCGCACAGGGGCTGGTGCCGTAGTGACCCGGGATGTCCCGGCGGGAAAGCTGGCAGTGGGCGTTCCGGCACGCGTACGGGAGGCGGTTGAGACCACCTCGCAGGAGTGACTATCTTGGATCCTGGCAGTATTGGCGCGGTACTGGGCCTCGTTGTCGCTGGACTGGTTGTGGCCTTCACCGCGGCCGCTGAAGTGTCGCTGGTTACCTTGAGCCGGTCGCGTGCCCGACAGTTAATCGACGATGGCGTACCGCGTGCCAAAGCCCTTCAGACTCTGTTGGAGGATCCCCCTCGTTACATTTCCTCCCTGATGATCCTGAAGGCCGCTGCCTATGTTGGTGCGGCTGGGCTGGCACTGTTTCTAGCCCTCAAGCTGGACCTGGGCTGGCCGATTGGCTTTCTTCTGGGGTTGATCCTGGTGGCACTTGGGTTGCTGGCCATTCAAGCCATCACGCGCGGCCTGGCTATGCGCGCACCGGAAGCCGTTGCCTTGCGCATGGGCCCGCCGATGCGGCTGATGGCGGTGCTGTTATCGCCTGTTGCCCTACCGCTGCGCGCCCTGAGCTCGGCGGCTCTGGGCCGGCTGCCATCAGAAGCCAGCGAAGACCTGTTCCTCAGCGAGGATGGCTTGCGCTTTCTGATGAACGTCGGGGAGGAACCCGGCCTGATCGAGGAAGACGAAAAGGAGATGATCGCTGGCATCTTTGAGCTCAGCGAGACGGTCGCCCGCGAGGTCATGGTGCCGCGTATCGATCTGGTTGCTGTCGACGAGACCACGTCCTTACCCGAGGCCCTGGATCTGATCATTCGGGCCGGGCACTCGCGCATCCCCGTCTACCAGGGCACCGTGGATAACATCCAGGGTGTGCTCTATGCCAAAGACCTGTTACAACCGTTCCGAGAGGGCCGCTACGATGTTCCCATCGTCGAGCTCATGCGGCCCGCCTATTTCGTGCCCGAGTCCAAAAAGGTGGACGAGCTGCTCCATGAGCTTCAGCAGCGCAAAGTGCACATCGCCATTGTGGTCGACGAATACGGCGGCACGGGCGGCGTCGTCACCATCGAGGACCTGCTGGAGGAGATTGTCGGGGATATCCAGGACGAATACGACTCGGAACTGCCCATGGTCGTGCCAGGCGACGAAAACGAGTACGTTTTCGACGCCCGCATTGGCCTGGACGAGGTCAGCAGATTGGTTGGGGTCGAGCTTCCCACCGACGTCAGCGATACCCTGGGCGGCTTCATCTTTAGCCAGCTGGGACGGGTGCCGATGGTGGGCAGCCAGGTCCAGTTCGGCCCACTGGTCATGGAGGTCCAGGCGATCAGCGGCCGTCGTATTCAGCAGGTCAAGGTCACCCGGCACCAGGCTGCTGAGAGCGACATGGCCATGCAGGAGACCTCGTCCAAACGCTCCCTTTCGGCCTTTACATCTATGTTCTAAGCTGTGAGCATCCTTTGGATACCCTAGATCAGTCCTTAGTGGAGGAATTGATTCGGCAGGCCCTGCAGGCCTACGGTCGTTCCTATTCTCCCTACTCACGTTTCCCTGTTGGCGCAGCCCTGCTCACCCACTCGGGTAGAGTGATCGCAGGGTGCAACATCGAGAACGCCTCCTATGGCCTTACTGTCTGCGCGGAGCGGGTGGCCATCTGGAAGGCGGTGTCCGAAGGCGAGACTGAGTTCGCAGCGCTGGCCGTGGTCACGACCAATGCCGGAAGTCCGTGCGGGGCCTGCCGGCAGGTGATGGCCGAGTTTGCGCCTCACATGCCTGTCATCATCGCCGACACCTCGGGCAGGCGCAGGGTCACCACGGTGAGCGATCTCCTGCCTGACGCCTTCTTGCCCGGTCACCTGTTGCCCTGATCGCGCGGCTCTGTCGCGAACTGGCGGGTCTGCTTGCCATCCCCAGCCGCGCGGAGTATAATCCCGCCACGTTGCAGATCAGGTGAGATGGCGATGACACAATCTGCGCAGGAAACCCAGCAAGCCAACGAGCCTTCTGATCGCCGGCAACGCCTGTATCGCACTCCTGTAATCGTGCTAAAGCGCCGGGATTATGCCGAGGCCGACCGCCTGCTAACGGTGTTCACGCCGGAGTTGGGTAAGCTGGTGCTCCTGGCAAAAGGCGTGCGCAAGACCCTGAGCCGTAAGTCTGGCCACGTGGAGCTCTTCACCTACAGCAATTTCCTGGTGGCTCGGGGACGCACGTGGGACCTGGTGACCCAGGCCGAGACCATTGAGCCCTTTGTGGGGTTGCGGGGTGACCTGTTGCGCCTGGCCTATGCCTACTACGTGACTGAGTTATTGGATGGGTTCACCGAAGAGCGCGACTCCCACCCGCCGTTGTTCAGGCTTTTGCTAGAAACCCTGGCCCGTCTGGCATCGCTGGATGAGACCTCGTTGCCCCTGGCGGTTCGCTACTATGAGATGCGCCTTCTGAGCCTGGCCGGCTATCAACCCCAGCTGTTCCATTGTGTGGAATGCCGGAAGCTCCTGGAGCCGGTGACGAACTACATCAGCTTTGTCGACGGCGGTATGCTCTGCCCACGCCACGGCGAGGGCAAGGTAGGCACCGAACCCCTGGACCTCAGTCTCTTCAAGGTGTTGCGCTTCATCCAGTCCAGTGAGTGGGAGCAGGTGGCGCGGCTCAACCTGGGCCTGGGCCTGCACAACGACCTGGAGCGCTTGTTGCAGGGCTATATTATCTATCAGCTGGAACGTAACGTGCGCTCTGCAGCATTCATCAAAGTCCTGCGCGAGCAAGTCTCGCAGGCCCAGGTCGTGGCTAGCTGATGGCCCTGGCGACACGGACGAACACGGACAGACACGGACTCCGGAGCTTACCGCAGAGGCGCAGATGACGCAGAGGGAAGACAGGACCGGAGGAGCCAGAGCGGAACACGGAAGCCGGAAGTGACCTTGGAGGGGCTTTTGAAAGGCCCTGTCGATAGATCTTTGAGTAACCCCAGGCCATGAGACGAATGAGATTGGTGTTACTGATGGCAACGGCCATGGGGGTGGCGGCCTGTGCGGCGCCGCCCTCGCCCACGACGGCTGTACCCGCTGAGGCTCCGGCCGGTTTCCAGACGCTGGCGCGAAGCGTACCGGTGGATGGGCAATTGACTCTCGAGGCCCTCGACAAGGATCGGCAGGTGGAGCGCGCCAGCGACACCGCCTTCGAACTGAAGGTGGCCAATCTCACCAACAGCGCCCTGCCCATCACGGTGGTGTTGGAGCACGCCGCAGGACAACGCTGGCGTACATCCTTATGCGTGCAGAAGCAGTGTATCCTGGGGAACGGCACAGAGCCCTCGGTGACTGAGGTTGTCGTACTGCCCCCTTACTTCGAGCAGGCTTTTCAGGCTCACGTGTTCGTTGAGGAGAGTGCTGGCCGCGGGCAGCGAGGCACCCTCAATGTGCGAATTGAGCCGCAAAGCGCCGGCGTCGCACCTCGGAGTGTGACCCTCAGCGCCGAGGTCGTGAATTGAGGGAGATAAATTGAGCGCATTGATAGCCTGGTTAGTGCACCATCACGCTGGCTCGGGTAGAAGGCCGCAGGCGCCTGTCCTGGAAATTCGGCGCTCTGCGGCCAAAACCCCATAGGGTAACCATGCGGGCCGGAGGCGGCCGCGGGCCGTTGGCTCGCCGCCGCTGCTTGATGCCTTCAACATAGGCATGCCATCACAGCCGGCTACTGTTCCAGGGCCGGCTGTTCTTGTATCCGAAGATCAGGCTTCATCATGTCCACAAACAAACCACCGTCGTTTCAAGAAGTGATCATGCGCCTGGAGCGCTACTGGGCCGAGCGCGGGTGCCTGATTTGGCAGCCGTACAGCGAGAAGGTGGGCGCTGGAACTATGAACCCGGCCACCGTGCTGCGAGTGCTGGGCCCGGAGCCCTGGAATGTGGCCTACGTCGAGCCCAGCTTTCGAGCTGACGATGGCCGCTACGGCGAGAACCCCAACCGCATGCAGATGCATACCCAGTACCAGGTGATCCTGAAGCCCGACCCTGGGAAGCCCCAGGAGCTCTACCTGGGCAGCCTGGATGCCATCGGCATCGATCGTCGCCAACACGACATTCGTTTTGTCGAGGATAACTGGGCCAGCCCCGCCCTGGGAGCCTGGGGACTGGGTTGGGAGGTGTGGCTGGATGGTCTTGAGATCACCCAGTTCACCTACTTCCAGCAGGCCGGTGGCATGGTGCTGGAGCCGGTGAGCGTCGAGTTGACCTACGGCCTGGAGCGCATCGTGATGTTTCTCCAGGGCGTGACCGAAGTCTGGAAGATCGACTGGGACGGCCGGCATACCTACGGCGACGTCTATCTGCAGCAGGAGATCGATTACTGCAAGTACAATTTTGAGTTTGCTGGCGTCGAGCATCTCAAGCAGATGTACAACCTTTACGAGGCGGAGGCCAACAACGCCATCAGCCATGGCCTGGTGATCCCAGCTCATGACTACGTGCTGCGTTGCTCCCAGACCTTCAACGTTCTGGACGCCAGAGGCGCCATCGGCGTCACCGAGCGCGCCAACTATTTTGGCCGCATGCGCGATCTGGCCCGGCAGGTCAGTGATCTCTATGGAGCGCAGCGCCTGCGCCTCGAGTATCCGATGCTGGAGCGGGCGGTGCCAAGCGGTCAGGGAGCAGAGGGCAGAGAGCAGAGGGCAGAGGACAGAGAGCGGGAGGTGGAGGCTGGAGTGCCGGCGCCCGAGTTGGCCGACCTCTTGCTGGAGATTGGGTGCGAGGAGCTGCCCGTCGACGATGTGACCGCGGGTATCGCCCAGCTTGAGGAGGCAACGCCCCAGCTGCTGTCCGCAGCCAGTTTAGCGTACCAGAGCCTCCGTGTCACCGGCACGCCACGACGTCTGGTAGTCTATGTCACAGGGCTGGCCGGGTGCCAGGCCGACGAGGAACTTGTCTTCCGAGGACCGCCGGCCAGTCGCGCCTTCGACGAAGCTGGACAGCCCACCCCAGCGGCTGTAGGCTTTGCCCGCGGCAAGGGGGTATCGATAGAGGATCTCCAGGTACGTGACGCGGACGGTGGTCGTTATGTGTTTGCCGTCCAGCGGCTGGCTGGCCAGCCGGCGGCCGCGGTTCTGCCTGAGCTGCTCACGCAGTTGATCGCCAGCCTGCGCTTCGACAAGTCGATGCGCTGGGACTCGGACGGGGTCGCCTTCAGCCGGCCGATTCGCTGGCTCGTGGCCCTGCTCGACACGGAGGCGATTCCGCTGGCCTATGGCAAGGCCATCAGCGATCGGTTCAGTCGTGGCCTGCGGTCACAGGACTCGCCGCTCATCGAAATCTCCAGCGCCAATGCCTACGCGGGTTTGATGGCGCAGCACGGCATCGTCGTGGACCGGAACGCCCGGCGCGAGCTAGTTCGCCAGCAGGTGGCTGCAGCCGCAGCCTTAGTGGGTGGCCAAGTGGCCGATGAGGCAGGGCTGCTGGAGGAGGTCACCGACCTGGTGGAGCAACCGGTGGCCATCCTCGGTAGTTTCGAGGAGAAATATCTCGACCTGCCTGCGGACGTGCTGGTTACGGTAATGAAGAAGCACCAGCGCTATTTCCCGGTCGTTGCCGGCGCGGAGGCCGGCGCGGCGCCACGGGCCGGATCGCCGCATCTCATGCCCTATTTCATCACGGTAGCCAACGGGCAACCCAGAGATCCTGCCGTGGTGCGAGCCGGCAACGAGGCCGTGATCAGGGCGCGTTACGCCGATGCCGCCTTCTTCGTGGCGCACGACCGGCAGCGGCCCCTGGAAGCCTTCACGCCCCGGCTGGGCACACTTACCTTCCAGGATCAACTGGGCTCCATGCTGGACAAGGTGCATCGGCTGGAGCAACTGGTGCCATGGTTGTCCAGTAGCCTGGGCCTTTCAGACGCCGAGCTGGCCACCGCGCAGCGTGCGGCCACTCTCTCC
>JAULUH010000439.1:0-2054 GCA_032111745.1 Anaerolineae bacterium
CCGGTGCTGCCACTTCCTTTCCACTTCCGTGTTGGCGTCCCACCAGATGAGCGTGTAGCCCAGGGCGATCTCGTCATAGCCGTCCCCGTCCAGGTCGGCGGCAGCCACGGAGACCACGTTGGCCCCATAGTGGTAGTGGCTGCCCTTCAGGTCGACCTTCTTGGTTACATAGGCATCCATCGTCAACGTCCCATCGGCATTGACCTCTTTGACGTCCTCCACGAGCAGTTGGATCTCGCCGCTATCCCCGTTCCCATACCGGAAGGCCACGATGATCTCGTCTTGCAGGTCGTAGTCCAGGTCGCCGGTGGTCACGTCGATGGGGCGTTTGTTGCCATAGCCACTATCCGTGTCGGCTACCGTGTCGAACTTCGGGGTGGCCAAATACGAGTCATATCTGTGCAGCACCTTGAACTTGCCATCGCTCTGGCGCTGCAGGACCATCACCTCGAGATCGTTCCCGCTGTCTTTGAATGCCACGACGATCTCGTCGGTGCCGTCCTGGTTCAGGTCGCCCGTTGCCACGGCGGTATGGTGGATGTTCCCGCGCTCGTCCGAATCAAAAAACACCTGGTCCACGTATTTTTGGGGGTCGCTCTCGGGGTTGTCGGCGGTCTTGAAGTACCCTGTCGTGCTGCCGTCCAGCACCTGCAGGTGAACATCCTCCGCGTCGTCCCGAAAAGCAACGACCGCTTCGTCGTTGTCGTCCGAGGAAATCAGGTTGCCGGTCGCCACATCCACGTCGGCGAGCCTATCCCCCGCGGTGCGGTCGTCGGTGTTGACCCAGTCGACGTTATCGGTGGTGAGCGCGCTGGTGCCGATCGGATTGGCCATGGCGCCGATGTGCTTGGAATGGTCTTTGTAGGCTGAGACCAACTCTGCCTTGCGGTCGCCGTTCAAGTCACCTGCGTCGCAGGCCAGCCAGTCGACCTCGCTGAGCTGCGATTGGATATTCTCGGTGAGGGCGTACAGGCTTCCGTTGGCGTCGTTGAGGACGGTATGCTTCAGAGAGCGGGGGTCATTCGCATTACGGTACGAGAGCAGTATCTCGTCGTCGCCGATGAGCCTGGCCCACTGGCCGGGGGGAGGATCGGTTGCCCCCTGGTAGACACAGTCCGGTACGGTGCCAGGTTTCGCACCGGTTTCGTCCTCCGCAGCCGGTGCGGTGAGGTCAAGGGCGTGAGTCGGCTGCTGCTGCAGGCCCAGCGCCAGGAACAGCAGGCAGACCGCCAGCAAGGCAAGGGCCAGGACGGGTGCTCGCCGTCCCGGCTGGGACTCCACAGGGGCGTTCATGGTATTCTCCTTTGTACGCAGCTATGCGGGCCGGCACCACTACTCGTCGTGTCCGGGCTCTCGACGTCGTCGGGGGCCAACCCCGCATACTGGATGTTGCGAACGGGAAGGATCTCCCGCTGGGTCCTGTCTTGGGTGTCCGTCTTGGCCTCCTGGCGGCGAGTCACGAGCAACACGGTTGGAAACTCTTCGAGCCAGCCCGGCCAGGGATCCTATGGCCCGGTCCCTGGCGTAAGGTGGGAACTCCTGGTGATCGCCTGAAGCAGCTCACCCGCCGTGGTTGGCTGCTCCTGGCGGCCAGATAACAGCAGTAGCCTGTCGCTGGAAGGGTCGACGCCAATCAAGATCAGGTCTGGGCGGTCCCGCAGCAGTGAGATGGCGAAATCTCCGGGCATATCGCTCAGGTCGAACGCCACCAGCGCAGGCGCGAGCTCTTCGAGGCCCTGCGCCAGGGCGTCCCTGCTCGCCGGGATGCGCGTGACCGCGACATCCGGGTGTGCTTGCAGGCTGGCCGCCAGGCTGGCCATATGGAGAGAGCTGCCGCAGACTGCTACCCGAATCTCGGGGGCCATGCCACACCTCGTCTACAGGCTTCTATCCTGTATCCTACACCCGCCGCGGGTGGAATGGAACGTACCAAGGTGCGGTTGAGGGCGAAAAAAAGTACAGTCTCTCGCGGGGAGAGACTGTACTAAGGTGCAGTATTGGGGGAAAGAGCGATGGGTGTTCGGCCCAAGGTTTTCCCATGCTCGAGTAGGGCA
>JAULUH010000439.1:2064-2781 GCA_032111745.1 Anaerolineae bacterium
GCCCCCCACCACCCCGCCATTCATGCCCTACGTTCTGCATGTCATTCCTTCCCCGCGTCTCCCCCTCTTCCCACCAACCCCATGCGGGCGGCGTAGGCGATCACCTGCGCCCGGTTGTCCAGGTGCAGCCGCTCCAGGATCTCGGCCATGTGGTATTTGACCGTCCGCTCGGCGACGCCGATGGTCTCTGCCACCTGCCGGTACGTCTGGCCCTGGGCCACCAGGGTGAGTATCTGCATCTGCCGGGGAGACAGGGCGGCTTCTGGCCCGCCCGGCGCCGGTGGATCGTCCACGCCACTGCCGGGCGGCTGGGGCCCGGTCGCGGCCCGGACCGATGGATGGGAGAATTCCTGCAGGATCTTTTCCGCCAGGCCGGGTGAGAAGGGCGGGTGGCCGGCCTGCAACTCGGCCAGGTAGGCGAAGAAGTCCTCGGCATCCAGGCGCTTGAGCAGGTAGCCTGAGGCCCCGCTCTTGACCGCCTCGAACAGGTCCTGCTCGTTCTCGGACATGGTGAGCATAACGATCTTGCACGCCGGCATCTCCGCCTTGATCAGGCGCGTGGCCGCCACGCCATCGCAGCGCGGCATCTGGATGTCCATCAGGATGACGTCGGGCTGCAGGTGTCGCGCCGCGGCCAGCGCCTCCAGGCCATCGTAGGCCACTCCGACGACCTCGATGCCCTCCGCCGCCAGCAGGTTGCGCAGTCCTTCCAGGAAC
>JAULUH010000440.1:0-2909 GCA_032111745.1 Anaerolineae bacterium
CCCCGACGACGTGAAAACCCCGCCCTCCGGCGCGCGCACCGCGGTGTTCGTGCTGGTGGTGAAGGATGATGGAGGGAACGGCAAGCTCTACGTGGACGATCTCTACGCTACGTGGTCCACCAACGGGGCCTGGATCGCCGAGTCCTCCATAACAGCGCTGGCCCTGGGCACCGGCAGCGTCGAGACGCCGGCCATCGCCGCCGGCGCCGTACAGACCGCCCAGCTGGCCGATGGCGCCGTGACCGCGACCAAGCTCGCCACCCTGGCCGGCACCATAGAGCTCGCCGAGATCTCCGACCCCGCCGCGCCGTCGTCCAACCGTGCCCGGCTCTACGTCCGTGACAACGGCAGCGGCAAGACCGAGTTGGTGGTGCGGTTTGCCACGGGTGCGGTGCAGGTGGTGGCAACGGAGCCGTGAGCGCGGGCCGGAGAAACGACGGGACTCCGTTCTACCTGGATAGATGTGCAACCGCGGGTGCTAGCTCAGGGGAGATCCTCCCTGGGCCACGCCGCAGGCTTATCTGACGTTATCCTGGCCATCAACTGGAGTGCCAGCTCGCGAAACTGCGCCTTCAATTTGCGCGGGTTGAGTGGCTGAAGCACCCGCACTGGCCACCGCTCGATCTCGTCGGGGAAGTCGGCCGCTCGATTGAGGGCGACGGCAAGCCAATAGACATCGAAGCCTGGGTCTTTCTGCGCAGCCTGCGCCATAAGCTGATCCAGAGATGCTTGTTGAAGGATGAAATACAGATCTACGGCATCACGCGGTTCCGCGCGTCCGAAGTAAGCGAGCAACTTGTCAACCCGCAGATCCGCTAGAGAACTGACCCAGATGCCGGTCTCGGTCTGCGCAGGTGGCTCCAGTTGGAATGGGCTGTCTTGGGCCAAGTCCACCTTCAGGCTCTCGGTGTCGTGAGCCACCAGGAACTCTACATAAGTAGCGAACCTTCGTACGACAGACACGCGAAGATCGCCCTGCCGTCCCAACGCCTCGATCTGATAGGATTGCGGCAGGATCAAGGGGCCTTCCGCAGTGAAGAAATCAAGATCGAAAGACAGCCGGTGGCCAAGGTAGTATTCTGCCAGCGCGGTGCCGCCGGCCAGGTGGAACTGCGCCTGATCGGGCAGGGTAGCGAACTCGGCAATGAACGAGCGCTGGATGGGCGTCAGCAAGCCCTTACCGCGCAACATGACCAAGCTCCAGAAAGCGCGCCCAGAGGCTGTGCAGATGCGGCGGCAGGTTCAATTCGTCCAGGAGGCACGCCACTTCGTTCAGGTCCAGGCTGGCGACGTCTTCCGCCTTGCCGTGCTCAATGACTTGGCGGATGTACCATTTGCGCTGGAATGGATCGGCGAGATCAAGCCGGTCGGTGCTCCAGACGATATGTTTCGGTGGCGAGAAGATAGCCATGGTGGTGCCTCAATGCAGTAACTGGCTGAGCCAGCGCTTTGCCCCTGCATTGTCATTATACCACGTTTGTCCCGTTGCGTGGCAACCCCGATGTGTGACTCATTGGTCTAACTTGGAGGGGAAGGCGATGCGCCCCAACTGCTTCCTGCATTTTGCCTTAATTGATGTAAACGGCTTCTGGATCAAAGAAGTCGCTGGCGGGTAGCATACGGCGAAACCCGCCAGCGCATGAGTGCGACCGGGCAGCAGGGTGTTGCGGTTGAAACGGGGGTGGGTCCTGGACCTGGGTGGCGGAACCCTGGGCGTTATCACCGCGCACCTGGCCGCCTTCGGCACAGGCCGGCAGAGCTAAGACAAGGGTCAGCAAGACCACGATCAGCAGATCGAGCAGCATTCTCTTCATGGGATAGCCTCCTGGCTGGAGTGGGCGCAGCAACCCCAGGGGAAAGCGCGGCGGTTGCAGGCATGACGTGCACCCCTACAACTGGGCACTTTCCGTCGCCCCGGGCACGGTGTAGACCGCCCGGCTGGCCGGCACCATAGAGCTCTGTGAGATCACCGACCCCGCATCGCCCTCGACCAACCGGGCGCGTCTCCAGGCCCAAGACAACGGCAGCGGCAAGCCCGAGCTGGTGGTGTGGTTCCCTGCGGGCGCAGTTTCAGCTCTGCCAGGCATCCAGCATGCCGGGCAAATCGGGCGGGAACACCCCCAGCCCGCGCAGGTTGGCTGCCTCCCACAGCCGGCGGTCGAAGGTGGCGAAGGTCACGGCCTCGTCCATACCCTCTTGCCAGAGCAGGCCCGCAGCCAGGTGCAGCGCATCATAGCCCCGTAATCCCAGCTCCCAGGCCAGGCCGTCGGCGCGAGCCACCAGGTGTCCGGTAGCCTGCACCCGCACCAGCCGCGGCCAGTCGTTGCGGAACATCTGTAAAGCGGACGCGGCCGCCTCCTGGGCCAGCAAGCCCGTGCGGACGGCCCGGGCCAGGGCCGCCGCCATTTCGGCGCGGGCGACGATCGACGTTCCGGTAACCTCTGCCGCAGCGATGGCCTGGACCACCTCTGCCGTCCCCGGCTCGGCGACATAGCGCTTGACCAGGGCACTGGTGTCCAGGTAGAGGATCACTCCCGGTCCTCCAGCACCAGGCCGGCCACGGTGTGCCGGCCCTGCACGCGGGCGACGGGCGCCAGGGGCTGTAGGCGGTCTCCGTTCCAGACGATGAGGCCGGCCTCCGCCAGGTGCCTGAGCCGCTGCTCAGCAGGCTGGGCCATGGGCACGATGCGGGCGATGGGCTTGCCCCGCTCGGTGATGACCACCGTCTCGCCGGCTTTGACCTGGCGCAGCAGGCTGCTCAACCGGCTCTTCAGCTCGCGAATCCCCGCTTCTGCCTGTGACATCGCCGGTCACCTCCTGAATTTGTGACCACATTATACCTCATGTGGCCCCAAGAGGGGAATCCGGCGGCTGGATCTCTCACATTACAGGGGCAGGGTTCCCCGCCA
>JAULUH010000441.1:0-2817 GCA_032111745.1 Anaerolineae bacterium
AGTTCTACGGACGCTTCTCCAACAGCCGGGCCGTGGAGCTGGCCTTCCGCCACTTCCTGGGACGGGGCATCAGCTCCCGGGAGGAATTCACCACCTATTTCGACATCGTGAGCGAGCAGGGCCTGCCTGGCCTGGTCGACTGCCTGGTGAACTCGATGGAGTACGCCCGGGTGTTCGGCGAGGAGACCGTGCCCTTCCTGCGTGATCTCGGCGAAGAGGCTCAGGAGAGCGCCGGCTGGGGCAGCAACCGCAAACTCTTCCGCTTCAGCGCTCCCTTTGAGGGCGCGCCCCAGTACGTCACCCTCTACGCCGCCTACCGCCAGCCCCTGGCCGACCAGCACCCCTATGGCGGCGGCAACGATCCCCTCGGCCTCACCTACGGCGCGATCTTCCCCTCGGGCACGGCCAACGTGGCCACCCGGCCCGCCCCGTTCAGCTACGACAGCCGCCGCATCCTGATCGGCAATGGCATGGCCCAGCCCGGCCAGATGGACAGCCCCGGCTTCCGCCAGGCCAAACCCCGGCGGGTTGGCCCGCGGGTGGTGCGCCTGCAGCAGATCGCCACCGGCGGCAACTCCGTGCCCCGCCGGGGCGGCCAGCCCAGCATCCGGGGCACCGAGAGCAGCACCCAGGCCGTGATCAACGCGGTGTACGTGCAGGTGCTCGGCAACGCCGGCTATGCCGGGGAGCGCAACAAGGTGGAGGAGATCAAGCTCGAGAACGGCGACATCAGCCTGCGCGAATTCGTGCGCCAGGTGGCCCGTAGTGAGGCCTTCCGCCGCCGCTACTGGAGCGGGCTCTACATCACCAAGGCCATCGAGGTGATGCATCGCCGGCTGCTGGGCCGGCCCACCTTCGGGCGCTGGGAGATTGATTCCTACTTCGACACTGCCGCCCGCAAGGGGTTCTACGGCGTTGTCGACCAGATGCTCGCCAGCCGCGAATACAACGACTGCTTCGGCGAGGACACCGTTCCCTACGAGCGCTTCATCACTCCGGCCGATCGCAACGCCCGGGCCGTTCCTGGGCTGAACAGGCCCTTCAATGCCGGCGCCTACGCCGACCTCAATGCCCGCCCGCGGCCTGAGACGTCCGCCGGCAACAGCCTGCGCACCACCGGGGATCTCACCCCCCGCAACCTCCCGGATCGGCGCAGCGTGGTGCGGGGCGTGTGGACCGCCCAGGTGGCCGGCGGTGAGGTGATGGCTCCGCCACCCTCCACTGCTCCTGGCCCGGGCAGCGTGCGCAGCAACCCCGAACCCAGCCGCCGCTGGCGCACCAGCCCCGGACTGGGTGCCTGGGTCACCCCCGGGGGAGCCGGCTTCAGCCAGCCCAGGCCCTCGGCACCCTCAGCAGGTGGCTGGACCAAGCAGGAAAGCGGCAACCTGGCCGCCACTCCGGCGCGCCAGCCGGGAGCCGCCATGGCCAAAGCGTTGCAGCCGAGTCGCCCCCAGGGCCTCAATCGCCGTCAGAGCCTGGCCCAGCCGCTGAAACTGGGCCGCACCACCAATGAGCAGCAGGTGCGCGAAGCCGCCGATGCCGTCTACCGGCAGTTGCTCAACCGGCCGGCCCTGGAGGCGGAGCGGCTGGTTGATGCGGAATCCCAGTTCCGCAATGGTCAGCTCACCGTGGCGGAATTCGTGGCGGTCGTGGCTGGAAGCGACCTGTTCCAGCAACGGCTGAACCGCCTGGCACCACTGCGCACCGCAGCAGCTGCCTATCTGGCCATTCTCGGTCGTGCCGCCCAGCCCCAGGAAACCAGTCGTTTTCTAGCCCTTCGCACCAGCGAGGGCCTGCAGAGCGCCATCGACGATCTGCTGGCCAGTGCCGAGTACGCCCAGGCCTTCGGCCAGGACACGGTTCCCTACCTACGCGGCATGCAGACCAGCGACGGCCAGCCGCTGACCACGGTGAACCGCACCGCATCCCTCTACAGCGGCAATGCCGGCCTGACCCCACCACCCAACGGCGCCATCTGAGCACCGCCCGGGGACAGTCCCCAGTCCCACTGGAGCCAGTCACCAAGCCATCCAGCACACCCCCGGCGGATTGCATCCGTCGGGGGTTTTCATGCTGGAACAACGGCGAGATTTTGATCACCGGGCAGCCGACATTCTCAGCGCCAGCAGTGACAGGAGCAGCCAATCAGCAGCACACAATGATGAACAATTGCTGCGACGGGCAACTATCAGCAACACCCGGCAGAAGCCCTGCGGCACAAGGCTTTTCACCAGCAGAACCTGCATGAAGAACTGTGACCGCAGCCCCGGCCGGCCGCAGCCGTTGCCGCAGAATGCTTGGGCGATCGGCGCAAGTCGGTCCTCCCCTTACCCACCGGATACGGTCACCGTCAAGGCGACCGCTTGTTTCGAGGCAGAACTGCATGAGCATCGTCTCCAACTCGATCATCAACGCGGACGCCGAAGCCCGCTACCTCAGCCCTGGCGAACTCGACCAGATCAAATCCTTCGTGGCCGCGGGCCAGCGCCGTGTGCGCGTGGCCCAGGTGCTGAGCGAAGGTCGAGAGCGCATCATCAAAACGGCCGGCGCCGCCCTGTTCCAGAAGCGTCCTGACGTCATCTCCCCCGGCGGCAATGCCTACGGCGAGGAAATGACCGCCTCCTGTCTGCGCGACATGGACTACTACCTGCGCCTCGTCACCTACGGCATCATTGCCGGTGACGTGACGCCGATCGAGGAAATCGGCATCATCGGCGCCAAGGAGATGTACCGCTCCCTGGGCACTCCCCTCGAAGCCATGGCGGAAGCCGTGCGCGAGATGAAGAACGCCTCCCTGAGCATGCTCACCGGCTCTGA
>JAULUH010000441.1:2827-3962 GCA_032111745.1 Anaerolineae bacterium
TCGACTACGTCGTCGGCGCCCTCTCCTGAGGCCCTTCTCTCCCGTTTCTACCGCCAATTCCAGCCGGATTCATGCAAGACGCGATCACCAACGTCATCAACCAAGCTGACGTTCAGGGCCTCTATCTCGACGGCTCCGCAATGGGCCGCCTTGAGCAGTACTTCGCCAGTGGCGAACTACGCGTGCGCGCCGCCGCCACCATCAGCGCCAACGCCTCGGCCATCATCAAAGAGGCCGTGGCCAAGTCGCTGCTCTATTCGGACATCACCCGTCCGGGCGGCAACATGTACACCACCCGTCGCTACGCGGCCTGCATCCGCGACCTCGACTACTACCTGCGCTACGCCACCTACGCCATGCTGGCCGGCGACACCTCCATCCTCGATGAGCGGGTGCTCAACGGCCTCAAGGAGACCTACAACTCCCTCGGCGTGCCCATCGGTGCCACCGTGCAGTCGATCCAGGCCATGAAGGAAGTCACCGCTTCTCTGGTGGGTCCTGACGCCGGCCGCGAAATGGCCGTTTACTTCGACTACATCTGCTCCGGTCTGGGTAACTGATCCGACCAGTCGCCCACCCCACGGATCCTTTCCATGCGTCTGTTCAAAATCACAGCCTGCATTCCCTGCCCTGAGAAGAGTCGCTCCCAGCGCGAACTCCAGAACACCTTCTTCACCAAGTGGGTGCCCTACGAGAGCTGGTTCGCTGAGCAGCAGCGGATCATGAAGCAGGGGGGCAAGATCCTCAAGGTGGAACTGGCCACGGGCCGCCCCCAGGTGAATGTGGGTAATTGACCGTCCTCGATCCGGTGATCCATCACAGCCCGGCCTATCGGCCGGGTTTTTTTGTGGCCAATCAACCTGTCAGTCAGGCCAGTCGTCGCAGTTTCACGGAAGGCTCGACAAGCAGGGGGCTGGCACGGCTCAATGGGTCAGACATCCCTCTTCACGCCCTTGAGTCGTTCGATCGCGGTGGCCGGGCCTGGACGCTCCAGCACGGGAGGCTCCACCCGGGGATGGGCATGGCCCTGGCAGGCGTGGCCAGCGGAGGCCCGCCTGTTGCTGGGGCTGGTGGCGATCTGGAGCGTGATCGGCCTGCTGGTGCTGGCCTCAGCGAGCTGGTGGGTCGCCGTGCG
>JAULUH010000442.1:0-5559 GCA_032111745.1 Anaerolineae bacterium
GCCACGGAGGGCCGCGCCCTACGATAAGACGAGTATTCCTATCCATGGCGAGTGCCGTGGATGCGCGATACCTATCCCCGGGCATATGGACTCACAGAACCTATCCCCTCGTAGGGCCCGGTTCCGGGTTACCCATCTTGCTCTTCCAGCAGGCGGGTCAAGCGCGCGCGTCAGCTACTGGGATGGAGCGGACAGTGGCTACCCCGTCGATCATCGACGCCCTCACTTCCGCCGCTGCAACGCCCGCGCGCCGTCCTCTAGCACCACCCGCTCCCACTGCCGCGCACGCTGCCAGATCGGCGCCCCCTCCGGCTCGTGAAACATGCACGGCAGCCTCGCGCAGCCGGTGTTACGGCAGATCCCGCCACGGTAGGCCCCGCATCCCCCGTACTCGCACAACGCGCCCTCCATCCGCCCCTCCAGGTAGTCGTGCACCAGCCGGCAGGTCTGGCGCTCGTCGAACCACTTCACCTGGACGACGGGCACCGCGGTAGCGATGCCCAGGTGGGCCAACTGGCCAGGTGGGATGATAGCGACGATCTCCTCGCCCGGCAGCGCCACCGCGCAAGACCTAACGTCCATCTCCCTGGCCCCCACACCCGTTCTCTCATAACCCATGTTGCACCGTTTTCAACACCTTCACCAGCCACGCCACGTCGGCTGGCATGAGCTCCATCCACGCGCCGCCCTTCTTGCCCGTGTCCAGCCACAGCACCACCCGCCCATCCGGGCAGGCGTGGACCAGCAGCCGGCCCCACGCCAAAAGCTGCGCGCCGCACAGCGCGCACAGCGGCACGAGCGCCGGCTGCTCAGTGGAGCCGCTGGTCATGGCTGCCCTCTCCACCGGCCGCGCCGGCCAGCGCCTCGTGCAGGAACCCGTCCAGCTGCCCCGCCACCAGCAGGTCGTTGGCGTCGCGGCCACCGGGCGAGCATACGGCCGCCGCGCACCGGCCCAGCGTAGCCTGCGCATTCAGGGCCGCCGCCATCTGGTCGGCCCACACCACCACCAGCTCGTAGCGGGCCGCCAGCCGGCGCATCAGCCCGCCCACATGGTCGATGTTGCTCTGGGGGCCGAAGGAGACCACGTCCAGCCCCTCGCCCGCCGCCTGCCAGATGCTGATCGCGTTCAGCTCCCCCTCCACCAGCACCAGGGCCGGCCGCCTGGCCTCGCCGCCGCGCTGCCCGCGCACGCACTGCACGCCGAACAGGGTGCGGTCCCCGCCGGCCTTCTGCCAGTAGCGCCGGGTGGGATGGCTGAGCAAGCGATATTGCACCGCCTTGACGCAGCGCCCATTGGTCCAGGGCAGGGTGATGGCCGGGCCCAGGAGCTCGACGCGTTTCTCCCCTGCCTCCTGCCGGCAGCGCCGCACCTCGGGCACGTAGCCCAGCTGCCAGGCTTGCCACGTCGCGGGCTCGAGCCCGCGGGCCTGCAGGTACGCGCGGCCTGGCCCTCCCCGGGGGCCGGCCAGGCAGGCCGCGGCCTGGTCGACCAGGCGCCAGGTGCTGGCCTGCCACCCGGCCTCGCGCCACGCTTCGACACCAGCCTGGCGCCTCTGGCCGGGAGCAGGGCGTGGCTGGCGCCAGGCCGGCGCAGCCGTCGTCATATCCAGCAGGTGGCGCACCGCGGAGTGGTAGTCCAGGAAATCCATGGCAATTACCAGGTCCACCGGTCTGCCATGGGTGCCGCAGCCGAAGCAGTGGTAGCCGTCAGGGTAGGCTGTGAAGCTGGGGGTCTTGTGGTCGGTATGGAAGGGGCAGTACCACTGCCACGCCCGGCCGGCCTTCTGCGCCGGCTGGCCGAAGTATCTCGTCGCCAGCTCCCGGCAATCGATGGTGTCGCCAACCTGGTTGAGGTTCGTCATGGTGGGGGGCTTGTCTCGGACCCAGGCCATCCCGGCGCCTGGCACCAGGAGCGCCCTTGGAAGTGACGGACATGAAGACGAAGATCTGTTGCCTATCCCCATGGCAGGTATTCACCCGCAAAGCCCACCCTACCATGGCCCTCCTGCAAGCCCGCTCTATCATCCTATATGGCCTAAACAGGCTATCTATTACTCTATCTATATTTATACTAATGTAGTACAAGTAATATATAATAAGATAGAGGTTAGATAGGGATATCAGAGCTTGCTGCAGGGCTGGGGATTGAATGCGGGCACTGGGCATAGGCCACACATCTTCGTCTTCATGTCCGCGTTCAGGCATACGCCCGCGCTAGTCCTGGACCTTGCCCAGCGCCAGCGCTCCGGAGCTGCCGGGCACGTAGTAGCGATTGGTCCGGCCGGTCATCTCCATGCCCACCGCGCCGCTGCGCACCAGGCCGCCGAGGATGTGCTCCACCTGGGGCGTGGTGATCCCGCGGATCCGCACCCGGATGTCCCGGGCCGTGGGTGCTTGCCCCTGGCCGCACAGGCGCTCCAGGTGGCGCAGCACCCTGTCCTCATCCCGCTCGCCGCTGCATAGCTTCGGCTCGGCCAGGGTGCCGACCACGTGGTGCAGGCCCGCGCGCCAGCGCTCGGCGATCTCCTGCGCCCTGGCCCAGTGCCGCATCTCGATCCGGTCGCCACCCTCCAGGCTGGCCATGAGCATGGCGATGCGCAACGCCTTCTCCGACAGCCGCGCGTAGTTGCCGTCCAGGTCGGTCTGCTGGCTGGGGACCACCGTGCGCAGCAGCCCGTCGTGGTAGATGTAGAAGGCGTCGATCACCTCGGGCGTTGCCGTGCACCCGGTATACCGGGCTGGCCCCCGCTCCACCCGCCGGCAGCCCTGGGACGCCACCCCTCCATAGGCCCCGTTGCCGGCGATCTGCACGGCGGGCATGCCCAGCCGCTCATGCCACGCCACCAGCGGCTTCACCACCTGCGACGGCACGCAACGCTCGCCCTTGGGGAACATGCCCTGTTTGGCCTCCTCGTAGGGCGGCGGCGCCACGAACGCGAAGCGGGCATAGAAGCCATCCTGCCACAGCGCGCTGCCCGGCCGCGCGTAGTAGTGCAGCTCCGCCGGCGTCAGGTTGGCCAGCAGCGCCAGGTAGGGCCGTTCCACCGTATCCACCCCCCGGCTGACCGTGCCGTAGGCGTATTCCTCCCGGTGGTCGGCCATGCGGCGCAGCAGGCTGCGGAAATCGGCCATGAAGCTGTTCTGGCGCATCATGGCCGCCAGCTGCTGGCCGAACTCCTCGTAGTACCAGCCCCGCTGGCCGCTGAGGGCCAGCTGTGCCCGCACCTGCGCCTGCTGCCGGGGCGACAGGCTGTCGTAGTCCGCGGGCACCTGCCCGGCCAGGTCCCGGATGAACTTCTGGGGCGTCATGCTGTCGCCCAGCAGCAGCCAGTCCAGGCCGGCATCCTCCAGCGTCTGCAGGCCGATGTCGGCCGTGGTGGTCTTGGTGAACAGGCTGGTGCGCGCCACCAGCGCGATGTACAGCGAGGTGAAGCGCTCGCCGCCGAAGTGCATCATCACCCGGCCGGCGGCCACCGTCGAAAGCACCCACAGGCCCACGGCCTCATGGAAGCCATCGTACGCCCGCGGCGACCACTGCCGGCTGAACGCCACGTAGTCGTCCAGCCACGGGCACGCGCCCGCGGCCAGGCCGGGATCCAGCCGGGCCTCCGCAGGCAGGGGCGGCATGCCGCACTCTTCGGCCTGGTGGCCGGTGTCGAACGTGCCGTTGGCCGGCACCACATCCATCTGGGGCTTGACACTCCACGTCATCGTCGAATCTCCTTTCGGGGGGGAACGGTGCCTTGGGGCACCCTTGATCTGTGGCGCCAGCCGGCGGCACTGCCTGGCACAGATGGGTTGCTTAAGTGGTTTCTCTCTGCTTGGAGCTCAGGAAGTACCACCGGCATGGCTGCCGTCGGTCATGACCCTGGCGTCAAAAGAAGAGCCTGGGCGCTTGACCCAGGCTCCATCCTATCAGAGGTTGCCAGCCCAATGCAATGAATTACTCCCTTTCCTCACCCCACCCATTCTCGCGTGCGGCCGGGCCAGCCGCTACGTCCCCGCCCGCCCCCCGCGCCCTGCGCCGTTTCTTGCACGGAGGGCGCAGCACATACTTGAACGACTCCCAGGTATCCTTGAGGCGCTCGCGCCGCTCCGCCGGCATCAGGTGCAGCCACTCCGTGTACACCTCCTTGCGGCCCCGGCCCAGCAGGTGAACCTGTTCGCGGGCCCAATCGTCCTCCCGCAAGCGCGGCCGGCCCACGCAGGGAGCCGGGAGCACCCGCGGCTCGGCCACGTCCAGCGGCACGGCGTCCTCGGGCTGCCCGAGTCCCGCCGGCTCCAGCGGGGCCGCGAGGTCCCCCGAGGGGAGCCAGCCCGCGGCTATGGCCAGGCCTATGCCCCCGTCCGCCACCAGCCCGCGCATCAGCGGCTCGCACAGCTCATGGAATGCCGATCCGCTCGTGTGCTGGATCGCCAGGTTAGCCAGGCAGCGAGCACAGGTGTCGGGCAGCTCGAGATAGGGGACGATCTCCAGGATCCCCTCGCTGGATCCCGGCCGGCTTTGCCTGATCAGCAGCCGTGCCACCACCAGGTCTGAATGCACGGACTGGACCCTGCCACTGTTCGCCGTCTTCGAGAGCTTGGCCAGGCCGTAGAAGACCGCGGGGGACGTCTGCACGATCAGGCTGGCCTCCAGGAGGACGCAGTACTGGCCCGGCTGCACCAGGCCCGGCCGGGGCCGGCAGGTGAAGCGCACGCCGTTGGCAGACAGGTCGACGACAGGGCCGGCATCGCCAGCACTCACGATGGCCTGGTAGGCCTCCCGGGCGTCCATGGGAAACTGGACGCTTCTAACCGCTTTCCACATGACTTCTTCCTCCTCCAGCTGCCCCCTGCGCGGCCGGCCCCCCGGGCGTCCTGCGGGGAGCGCCCAGGCCGGCCGCTTGCTTCGTCGTTGAGCCGGGTCAGCTTGTTTGTGAGTTGGTAACCGCCGGCAGAGGCCCTGGCGGTTCCAGGGCCGGGACGCGGCGACGGCACCGGCGGAGGAGTTTAGCATAGTTGTGCAAAATCGTACAAATCCAGAGATCATCACCCAAACAGTGTCCTTCCCGCGGTTTCGTGTAAATTGGCAAAATCCGCATTTGCCAAATTGGAACATCTGTGCTATACTGGCCATCAAGCTTAAGTGGTTCTTCTCTGCACGACCAGCCCCCTCCAGGAGGTGCCTATGGCTGGCTTCGTGCTCATCTCCCTCTCGGCGGCCTTTGCGGCCTGCCTGGCCGGCTACTTCAATCTCCTCCGGCCCCGCCGGCCGGCGACCGCAGCCCTCACCCTCCTCTCCTTCTCCCTGTTCGTCGAGATCTGCCTCGAGCTGGTCCATCGCCCCACCGGCCGCGACCTGGGCCTGGCCCTGGTGGCGGCCGACATCCTGCGCCTGGTTGCCCTGGCCACGATCCTGCTGATCAGCCTGCGCCACCAGGCGGAATTCCCCGCGGGGTCCTCCCATGTCCGTTGAAGCCATCACCCAGACTATCGTCCGCGCCCTGCCGGCGCCCCTCTACACCCTGCTCTTCCGCATCCTCCGCCGCATGTTGGAGAAGGACGAGCTGCCGGCCC
>JAULUH010000443.1:0-26533 GCA_032111745.1 Anaerolineae bacterium
ACGATCGTCGATCTAGTCGTGGCCATTAGCTTCACACTGGTGGCTCTCAGCGGCGTCTATTTCCTCTTCGCCGGCACCGGTGGCTATCAGGGCGGCGGCAACCCAGGCTGGGACCCCATGTTCCTACTCGATCGTACCACCTGGGACCTGATTCACACCTGGGCGGGCACTGCCCTGGTCGTGTCAGCCGCCATCCACCTGGCCATTCACTGGCGCTGGGTCACCAAGGTGACCGCCAAGATGTTCAGCCTGCCGCTGCGCAGGCCTCAACCCCGATCCGTGCAGAGCTGACGCACAGATGCGGCGCCAGCTGAGCAACCGATAGTTCACACCAAATTGGAGGACCAACCATGTTGAAGAAAGTGATTTTGGGAACGCTCTTCGTCGGTCTGATAGCCATCCTGATCGTCGGCGCAGTCAATCGCACCATAGCCAAGACGGCAGACCGGAATGTCGAACAAGAGACTGCTGGCGGGAATCGCTGGGCACAGGCCCAGGACGGCTACCAGCTAGTGAGCGACCAGCCGCGAGGCGGCAGCGGCGGCGGACAAGGCGCCAGCGGTGGCGGCCAGGGTCGCCAGGGACAGAATAGCGCAGGACTGGCAGAGACTACCGAGCGTCGCGGCGGTGGCCAGGGCCAAAACAGCGCAGGATTGGTGGAAAGCACCGAGAATCGCATTGGCGGCCAGGGCCGGCAGGGGCAGAACAGCGCAACACAGGCCCCCTGGCAGACCATCCAGGGCACCGTCGTCACGGTCGACGAGACTGGCATGACTGTGCAGACGGCTGATGGCGAGATCGAGGTAGCTGACCGAGCGTGGCGCTTCGCGCAGGAGTCTGGCTTCAGCGCTCAGGTAGGGGACCGGGTCCAGCTGCGGGCCTACTACGACGGCGACGTCTTGGAGACTGGCGACATCGCCAACCTGAGTACCCAGCAGCAGATCCAAGTGCGCGAGGAAACAGGCCGGCCTTTGTGGGCTGGCGGCAGCGGCAACGCTCAGACCCAGGACAGACCGGGCAACAGACAGTCATCTGTCCCGGTGGCGGAGACCGAAGACCATGATTGGCAGACCATGGAGGGTGTCGTGGTCTCCATCGACCAGGGGCAGATGACGGTGCGCACGGCCGCTGGCGACATCCAGGTCATCGACCGGCCCTGGGATTACGCTCAAAGCGCCGGCTTCACCGCTCAGAAGGGCGATGCTGTAAGCATGACCGGCTTCTACGAGGACGGCACCTTCGAGATAGGGACACTGGCCATCGGCGATCTGCAAGTCCAGGTCCGCGAGGAATCCGGTCGCCCCATGTGGGCGGGTGGTGGTCGCTGGCGCTGATACTCGGCAGCGCCAGGCGGCAAGTCTCCTTCCCCAGGGAGGTCGGGCCCCAGTGGCCCGGCCTCCCTACGCATACTGAACACTCCAGGCAGGCTGGACGCCGAGCCAGTCTCGAAGTCGTCGGCATCATCACTTCGTGATCCGCGACTCTGCGAATTGGCCACTCCCACCCCCAGACCCCCTTATGGTACAATAGTCCCATGGCCCAACACATCCTGGTTGTTGACGACGACCGCCAAATTGCCCGCCTCCTGCGCGCTTACCTGGAACAGTCGGGGTTCCAGGTCAGCGTGGCGTATGACGGCGAAACCGCGCTGCATGCCGTTCGCCGTGAGCGGCCCGACCTTGTCGTGCTCGACCTTATGCTACCGGACCGAGATGGCTGGGATGTAACCCGGACGGTGCGCGCAGACCCTGGCCTCGCCGCCACCCCTATTCTGATGCTCACCGCGCGAGTCGAGGAAACCGATCGAGTCGTCGGTTTGGAGCTGGGGGCAGACGACTACGTCACCAAACCTTTCAACCCACGCGAGGTTGTGGCGCGTGTACGCGCCATCTTGCGCCGGAGCGCGAGTGGGTCCGGGGCCGCCCCTATCCCACTGCTGCAGATTGCTGACCTGGTGCTCGATCCCGACCGGCACGAGGCACGGCTGGCCGGACAGCCTGTGGAGCTGACACCGACGGAGTTCGACCTGCTGCACACGCTGATGGCCAGTCCGGGCCACGCCTTCACCCGCTCAGAGCTCATCGAACGCGCCCTGGGCTATACTTACGATGGCCTGGATCGCACGGTGGACAGCCACATCAAAAACCTGCGCCGCAAGATCGAGCCCGATCCCTCCGAGCCCACTTACATCCGGACGGTGTACGGAGTAGGCTATCGCATGCGAGGCGACCATTGAATCGCCTCTCGGTCCGGCTGGCGCTAGCCATTATCCTCACCACCCTGGTGGCTGTAGGCCTCGTTGCCCTGGTGGCTAACCAGGTCGCCGGCACCGAGTTCCGCCGCTACCTGGCTACTGGCCAGGATGCGCTGGCCGAGAGACTGGCCGGCGAGCTGGCTGGCTACTATCAGCGCTCTGGCAGCTGGATAGGCATCACGGAATCTCTCAACCAGGTACAGGTGGCGGCAGGTGGGAACAGCCAGGGTCGTATGCGTGGACGAGACATCACGGCCGAGCTCGTGCTGGCCAATGGCGATGGCCAGATCATCTACGATGGCCAGGGCAATCGCCAAAACAAGCAGCTCAACACCAGCGAGCTCGACACTATGCTCCCTGTGATGGTTGCCGGAGAGGCTGTGGGGTTCCTGAGTCTCATGTCTCCTGGACGAGCGCAGCTAGAGGGCGCCGAACGGGCCTTCCTCGATCGCATCAACACGGCCCTGCTGCTGGCGGCCGGGCTAGCCGTGCTGCTCGGTACAGGCCTGGGACTACTGCTGGCCCGCACCCTGACCGCTCCCCTGCGCCAGGTATCGAGCGCAGCTGAGGCGATTGCGGCCGGGGACCTGAGCCAGCGCGTGCCTGAGCACGGCACGACTGAGGTACGCAGCGTCGCCCACTCCTTCAACCAAATGGCCGGAAACCTGGAACAGGCTGAGCAACTGCGGCGCAACCTGGTGGCCGACATCGCCCACGAGCTGCGCACCCCGCTCACCGTAATCCAGGGCAACCTGCAGGCGCTGCTGGACGGCGTCTATCCCCTGGAGCGGGCTGAGATCGCCACCATCTACGACGAAACCCGGTTGCTCAGCCGGTTGGTGGCTGACCTGCGCGAACTGGCCCAGGCCGAGGCCGGCCAGCTCCATCTCTCCCTGCAACCAACTGACGTCACTGCCGTTGTGCAACAGACCGTGGACAGCTTTGCCTCCCTGGCCTCGGCCCAGCAGATTGACCTGAGACTTGATGCCCCGCCTGGCCTGCCGCCGGCCCTGGCCGATGCTGATCGGCTATCTCAGGTGCTACGCAACCTCCTTTCCAATGCCCTGCGCCACGCGCCCCAAGATGGCCATGTGCTCGTTAGCATTCAGCAGGCCGAGGATCTCTCCTCCCTGCGCGTCGTCGTCGACGACGATGGCCCCGGCATCCCAGCCGCTGACCTCGCTCATGTCTTCGACCGCTTCTGGTCCCGCAGCCAGAGCGACGCCGGCAGCGGCCTGGGGTTGGCAATCACCAAACACCTGGTGGAAGCCCAGGGTGGCCAGATCGCTGCTCAGAGCCAGCCAGGCCATGGCTCACAGTTCTGGTTCACCTTGAAGACCGTGGCGCCGTCAAGCACGACGCCCTGAGCTAGGCCAGCCCAAGCCAGAGGAGCTGGCCGAGGCTATTGCCACCATGTCGTTCAGAGGCGATTGGACCGATAGCCTCTTGCGCTATTTCGCCACCGGCGGCACCATGGCCCAGCGCGAGCCTGTAATGACGCGTGCCTGGAGCCAGCAAGGGTTAGAACCTATATGAAGGATCGTCCAAGGAGCTCCCCATGGCATCACCCCTGCGCCACTTCTTGATTGCCCTGTCCAAAAACCAGCAGATGCAGGACGTCATCATGAACGTGCCGGTTAGCCGGGACATGGCCCGGCGCTTCATTGCCGGAGAGACGTTGGCGGATGGCATCGCCGCTATTCGTAGCGTCAATGCCAGTGGCTTGCTGGCCACGGTCGACTACCTGGGCGAGCATGTCGCCACGGAGGCTGAGGCCGCCGCCAACGCCGACGAGTATATCCGTGCCCTCCTGGCTATCAAGGACAGTGGCGTTGACGCCAATATCTCTATCAAGCTGACGGCCATGGGGCTGGCGATAGACGACGACTTCTGCTACCAGAACGTGCGCCGAATCGTGGACGTAGCCGCCGGGCTGGGCAACTTCGTCCGCATTGATATGGAGGACACCCCGGTCACTGACCGCACAATTGCCATCTATCGCCGGCTGCGGCGTGATTATCCCAATGTCGGCCTGGTGATCCAGGCCTACCTGTATCGCAGCCGGGATGATGTGCAGCAGCTCATCGACGGGGGCATCGCCCACTTGCGCCTATGCAAGGGTGCCTACGACGAGCCTCCCCACCTGGCTTACCAGGATGGCGCCGAGGTCGACCGCAGCTTCGTCGAGTTGATCAAGCTCATGTTAGATAGCCAACCTGAACACCCCAGCACTTATCCCGCCATCGCCAGCCACGACCACCGGATCATCAACTGGACCAAGGCCTATGCCTATCACCACGGCATCGCCAACGATCGCTTCGAGTTTCAGATGCTCTACGGCATCCGTCGCGATCTTCAGCAGGCCCTGGTCGACCAGGGCTACCGCATGCGCGTCTACATCCCCTACGGCACCCGCTGGTATCCCTACTACATGCGACGCCTGGCCGAGCGTCCGGCCAACCTGCTTTTTTTCATGAGGGCCCTGACAGGACAGTGATAGTGCACACAGGTAGGGAACAGGGCTTCGCAAGAAGTCGCGGCGCCAGCGCGGAACACGGACACGGGAAATCAGTAAGGAGAACTGTTAAGAAGCTCTGAGGTAGGGACGGCTCGACGAGCCGTCCCTACCTCGATTCTTGCCGCACTGCGAGCAGTCGATCGCTCCAGCCCCTTCCCCCTATATGTCTCCGGCCAGCTGCTCTGCCTCGGCGACCAGATCCTCCAGGATGCCCAGGCCTTGGGCCCAGAAATTGGGATCGGACAGGTCGACACCCAACGGCTCCACGATGGCGTGAGGCCAGTCCGAGCCACCTGCAGCCAGCATCGCCAGATACTTACCCGGGAAGTCTCCGCCGCTGTGCTGGTAGCGGGCATATAGGGCCAGGACCAGCAGCTCGCCAAACGCATAGGCGTAAACATAGCCGGGGGTGCCGATGAAATGGGGGACATAGCTCCACCACAGTCCGTAATCATCGGTCAGGGTTACGCTATCTCCGAAGACCGCGCGTTGGGTTTGCAGCCATAGCTCACCGAATCGCTCCGTGCTGAGCTCGCCCTCCGCGCGGCGGGCGGTATGGATAGCATGTTCGAAGCGGTTCATGCTGATCTGGCGAAACGCTGTGGCGAAGGAGTCCTCGATCTTGGCCGTGAGCATGCCCAGGCGCACCTGGGGGTCGGTCTCCCGTGCCATCAGGTCCTGGAATACCAACATCTCCCCGAACACGGAGGCGGTTTCGGCGGTGGTCAGGGGGGTGCGGGCCTGCAAGACGCCCTGCACGCCTGACAGCTTCTGATGCACACCGTGGCCCAGCTCGTGGGCCAGGGTCATCACATCCCGCGGCCGCGCCTCATAGTTCAACAGGATGTAGGGGTGCACCGAGGGCACCGTGCCATGGCTGAAAGCGCCGCCCATCTTGCCAGGGCGCACCGGTCCATCAATCCAGCCCTGGTCGAAGAACCAGCCTGCGGTCTCGGCCAGTTGCGGGTGAAAACGTTCGAAGGCGGCCATCACCATCGACCTGGCTTCATCCCAGGGATAGAAGCGATCGGCCGCCGGCAGCGGGGCATAGCGGTCATAGTCGAAGAGCTCGTCCAGGCCCAGCAGGCGACGCTTCAGCCGGTAGTAGCGGGCCACGATGTCGTAGCGCGACGTCACCGCGTCCACCAGCGCTTCCACCGTGCGGTCATCCACCTCATTGCCCAGGTTGCGCGCGCTGATCCAGGAGGCATAGCCGCGCAGGCGATCGTCGGAAGCCTTGTCGGCCAGGATGGTGTTGAAGACATAGGTCGTGGTGTGCTGCATCTGGCGCAGGCCAGCAGTAGCCGATGCTGCTGCCCGCCGGCGTAGTTCGCGATCGGGTGCATACAGCTTGTTCAGCACCTGATCACGGGTCAGACTCTCGCCGTCCAGATCGAATCGTGCGGCCCCCTGCACCTCGTCGAAGAAACGGTCCCAGGCGTTGCGGCCGGTGACGGCTTTTTCCGCCAGTATCTTCTCCTCGGGCTCAGTGAGCAGGTAGGGCTGATACAGGCGCACAACCTCCAGCCAATGTCGCCATCGCGCCAGGGCAGGGTCGGCCAGCCAGGCTCGGGCCACCTCATCGGGGGTGGCGGCCAGCTCCAAATCCAGGAAGACCAACTTCTGGTTGAGCACCGAGCTGCGTTCGGTGACCCGTTGCAGTAGCGCACCGCGCGCCGGATCCTGCGTGTTTTGGGTCCAATGCAAGGAGGCAAAGGACATGACCTTGCCTGCGCGCTCGGCAATCGCCTCATAGCGCTGGATCAGCTCGGCCAGTTCTCCTGCCGGCAGGCCGGGAATGCGGCCGCGGTAGTCATCCCCCAGGGAATCGGCCTCCCGATCGTTGGCGTCCAGGTCGGCGTTCAATCGTAGGTCGTCAATGCCAGCATAGAGATCGGAGAGATCCCACGCCACGTTCTCGGCGCCTGTGAGCGGCTCCTTGGTCATCGTCATCGCTTCTCCTTTACGGTTAACTGGGACAGAGTGTACAACAAAAACCCCGGATGGCCCAACCGAGGCCGGAACAGAACACGGACGCCGGAGGCAGGGGGACTTTGAGAGGCCCTGGGCATTGCCGGCCAGTATTGCGCTGGAGGAGTTACCATGCTAAACTGGGATGCCACTGGACCCCAGCCAGCACCAGCCTGGTGTTATGCAACCGGAAGGCCGGCACAATCCTATGCACAGGAAATGGCTTGCGCTTTGTTTTCTATTGCTCATCCTGGGCGTTCCGATCCAGGCCAACAGCTCATCCATAGGCGACGTGATGCGAGCGGGTACTATCACGGAGCACGGGCACCTGGAGTTGATTTGGCCAGACCCCGTTGAGCGCGGAGACAGCGCCGCCATGTCTGCTCGCCTGATCACTCGCACCGATGGACCCGTGGAGCTGCGCTTTGCCGAGCCTTTACCCCTCACCATCGACCGGCTCATCGAGCTGCGCGGCCAGTCCGTCAATGTACACGGGTATTGGCTGCCTGATGATTCCAGCCAGCGCTCCCTGCTGGTCACCAACATACAGCCCGCGCTGGCAGCCACAGCTCCCAGGCTGACGGGCTCTCAGCCCTGGGTCACCGTGCTATGCAAATTCGGCGATGTGGCGGCTGAGCCCCGGCCCGTCTCCTATTTTCAGGGCATGTACGCCAGCAGCACGCCAGGGCTGGACCACTACTGGCGCGAGCTGTCTTTCGGCCTGCTCAACGTCGCCGGCAGTGGCTCGGTCAACCAGTGGTACGTCCTGCCTCAGCCCCGCTCCTACTATGTCTACGACCGGGATGGCAATGGCCGGCCGGACTTCGACATCGACCGCGCAACTCGTGACTGCACCGGCGTGGCCGACGCCGCCGTGTCCTATCCCAGCTACGCCGGCCTAAACCTCATGTTCAACCACGAGCTCGACGGCTCGGCGTACGGTGGCACCACCTACCTGACCCTGGACGGCGTCAGCCGCAGCTGGATGGTGGCCTTCCTGCCTCCCTGGGCATACCTGGACCTGGCGCCTACCGCCCACGAGATGGGTCACGGCTTTGGCCTGCCTCACTCGTCGGGCCAATACGGCGACTGGTATGACAACCAGTGGGATGTGATGAGCGACACTTTCAGCAACTGCGGCCCTCATGATGACCCGACCTATGGCTGTCTCGGCCAGCACACGGTCTCTTATCACAAGGACATCGAGGGCTGGATCAACCCGGCCCACAGGATTACGGTAGCGCCCGGCCAACAGGCCACTATCACCCTGGAGCAGCTGGAGTCATCTCCTCCGGCGAACACCCAGATGGCCCGCGTCCCCATCGACGGTTCCGACACCCACTTCTATACCCTGGAAGCGCGCCGGCAGACCGGCTACGACGTGCGCATGCCGGGCCAGGCGGTGATCATCCACGAGGTGGACAGCACCCGCCAAACCCCCGCCCAGGTCATCGACGCCGACGGCAACGGTGACACCGGCGACGCCGGCACCATGTGGCGGCCGGGGGAGACCTTTTCTGACGCTACGAGCCAGATTCTCATCACCGTGTGGTCTGAGACGGCTACCGGCTTCGTAGTCGGCATCTCCAACCGGGGTGGCAGCCTGACCCCGCCTGCTACCGTCACCCCTATGCCGACGGCCACGCCGACGGCGACCGCCACGCAAACCTCGACGCCGCCGGCCACGCCGACGGCCACCCAAACCTCAACGCCGACGGCGACGTCAACTGCAGTAGCCGCCCCATCACCAACCCGGCCAATCACCACCCATTTGCCGTTGATTTTGCGACATCCAGAGCAATAGCCCTTTGACCACCTCCAGTTGTCGATGGTCTCATTCGTTCCTGCTGTCCTTGGGCTGTAGTTATGCCCTTGACAACCCGCGTGCTACAATAGCTCCATGAACCAATTGCCGACCGAGCCATCCCCTTCCCCAACCAAGGACCTGCTACGCCAGAAGCTCGATAGCTCTAGAGCCTACCTGCTCTCCGTGGCTGCCCACATCGGGCCGGATACGGTCTTGTCATCCACCGAGAATCCCCTGTGGAACGTGCACGATCTGTTGGCTCACCTGGCTGGAGCCGAACGCGGGCTGCAAGCCACCATCCAACGCTTTCTGCTGGACCAGCCCCTGCCTGGGGACTTCAGCCTTGAAAGGTGGAACCAACGCCAGGTGGAGAAACGCCAACAGGAGGCTGTCGAGGGGCTCCTGGAGAGCCTGGCCGCCAGCCGCCAAGATACCCTGGCCCTGCTGGACAGCCTCTCTGAGGACCAGCTGGCCATGCCGGGAACCCACCCGGCCGGTATCGACACTACTGTGGCTGGTATCTTTCGCATCGTGGCCCTGCACGAGCGGGACCACGGCGGGGAAATCGCCCGTGCCCTGGGCCTGCCGGTAGGCGAACGCGTTGACTGGCGCGATATCGGTTGAGCACGCCGTCGTCAGCTGCCAATCGCGGCGCGGTCCACGAGCCACAGCACCCGGCCGCTGGCCGGCTGCACGCGCTGGACGGGGAAGGGCAGATCCTCGGGCGGGGCCAATACCCGGTGCAACATGGAGCGCTTGCTGGCACCTGTAACGAGGAACATAGCCACCTCCATGGCTTCCATGGCCGGAAAGGTCAGGGTAATGCGCTCGGGATGGCGGTCCTCGTAGACTGCCCTGTTCGGAACCACCAGCCGCTGCTGCTCCAACAGGGCTGGAGTACCGGGGAACAGCGATGCCGTGTGGCCGTCAGTGCCCATTCCCAGGAGGATGAGGTCCAGCAGCGGCTCGCCCGGCCGGCGTTGATCCACCAGCATAGCCTCGTACTGCCTGGCGGCCGCGTCAGGGTCACCCGCTACGTAGGGCACCGGATGGATCTGGACCCCAGGGATGGCGGCCTCAGCCAGCAAGGCAATTCCCTGGTTGTCGTTCCGGCCGGGGTCGCCAGACGGCAAATGGCGCTCGTCACCCCAATAAAGGTGGCTCGCCTCCCACGGCATGCGAGATAGATAAGGCTCGGCTACCAGCAGGCGATAGAGGGCGCCCGGTGTTTCGCCTCCGGACAGGGCAATGCGGAAGCGGCCGCGACGGCCCACGGCCTCCTGGGCTATCTCCGCCACCCGCTGCGCTGCCTCCTGGGCCACCGCCTGGGGATCTGCTCGCACCAGCAAGTCGAAGTTCATCGATCAGGCCCCGGCACAGCCAGGCAGCCAGCGGTTGCCGTCGCCAGCCAGCAGCTCGTCCGCCTCCAACGGCCCCCAGGTGCCAGGCTCGTAGAAGGCCAGGGCGGGTTGGCCAGCTTCCCAACCCGCGAGGATAGGATCGACGATGCGCCAGGAGAGCTCGATCTCGTCGCTGCGCGCGAACAGGGATGCATCTCCCTGGAGCGCGTCCACCAGGAGCCGCTCGTAGGCGTCGGGCAGCGCGTCGTCGCCGAACTTGGTGTCATATTGAAACGCCATGTCCACCGGCCGGGTCTTCATGCCCGCGCCAGGCACCTTCATCTCGAATCCCAGGTGAATCCCCTCGTCGGGTTGGATGCAGATCATCAGCTTGTTGGGGGGCATATCAAGGCCTGACGCGTGGGGAAAGAACAGGTGCGGTGCTTCCTTGAAGCGTACCACGATGTCCGTGCACTTGGTCTTCAACAGCTTGCCAGAACGCACATAGAACGGCACGCCCTGCCAGCGCCAGTTGTCCACGAACAAACGCAGCGCCGCATAGGTCGCCGTCTCTGAGTCTGCTGGCACAGCTTCTGTCTCGCGATAGGTAGGGCTATTGCCATCGGTAGAGCGATACTGCGCACGCACGCTCATCGTGGCCACGTCCTGCGGCTCGACTTGACGCAGGGCCTCCAACACCTTGACCTTTTCGTTGCGCAGCGCTGTGGCGTTGAAGGCCACGGGTGGCTCCATGGCTGTCAGCGTCAGCAGCTGCAGGACATGGTTCTGTATCATGTCCCGCATCACCCCGGCCTGGTCATAGTAGCCGCCCCGGCGGCCGACGCCAACGCTCTCGGCCACGGTGATCTGCACTGCGTCCACGTAGTTACGATTCCATAGGGGCTCGAAGATGGCATTGGCAAAGCGGAAGACCAACAGGTTTTGGACGGTCTCCTTGCCCAGATAATGGTCGATACGATAGATCTGGTCTTCGTCGAAGGCTGCGTGCAGGCAGTGGTTCAGCTCACGTGCTGAAGGCAGATCACGGCCAAAGGGCTTCTCCACGACGATGCGGCGCCAACCGCCATCGCTCTGGGCCAGACCGGCCACGCCCAGCTGCGTGACGATAGGGGTGTACAGCTGTGGAGGCGTAGCGAGGTAGAACAGGCAGTTGCCGCTGCCCGTTTCGGCCTCGAATTGCTGCAACAGCCCTGCCAGGTGCCGGTAGCTCTCTGGGTCGTCGTAGGTAATGGACAGGTAGTGGAAGCGACCAGCAAACTCATCCCAGCGCTGGCATTCCTCCGCGGTAATGCGGCTGTGGGCCTGGACACCTGTCCGCAACTGGTCCCGAAACTCCTCATCGCTCAGTGGGCTGCGGGCCAGACCGAGTACCATGGACCCTTCAGGGATCAGGTCCTGACAGGCCAGTGCATGCAGGGCCGGCACCAGCTTGCGCTGCGTCAGGTCACCCGAAGCGCCGAAAATGACGATGGCTACCGGCCTGGCTGCGGCAGCGCGCGTGCGCTCCTGGTGCAGGAGCGCACTGGGGGGCGATTGATTGCTGTCAGCCATGAGGAAGCCCCTAGGCCGGCGCCAGGGCTGCACGCTTGGCGGCGATGACGTCCAGCAGCTGATCGTAGGACCTGACAAAGGCCGCCACGCCCTGCTCCAACACCTCACCGGTGATCTCTTCCAGGTTGATGCCGGCGGCCTCCAGGCCATTGAGCCTGGCCTGGGCGTCGGCCAGCCCCTCCATCACCGTAGTCCCGCGCACCACCCCATGGTCGCGAAAGGCCTTGAGGGTGGCATCCGGAACGGTGTTGACGGTGTCGGGACCAACCAGCTCGGCCACGTACATGGTGTCGGGATAGGCGGGATTCTTGGTGCCGGTGCTGGCCCACAGCAGGCGCTGTACCCTGGCGCCCTTGGCGCGCAGGGCATCGATACGCGAGCCACTGAAGATCTCCTGAAACAGCGCATAGGCCAGCTTGCTGTTGGCGATGGCGGTCTGGCCCAGTAGCGCCCGCAACTGCCGCAGCTCCTCTGGATCCTCGGTGGCGGCCATCCGAGCTTCGAGGCGCCGATCCGCCGCGGTGTCGATGCGACTGACAAAGAAGCTGGCCACCGAAGCCACCCTACTCACGTCGCCACCCCCGGCGGCCAGCCGCTCCAGGCCACGTACATAGGCCCGGGCTGCGGCCTCATAGGTCGAGCGGGCAAAGAGCAGGGTCACATTGACGTTGATGCCACTGCCGATCAGCTCCTCGATAGCCGGGATGCCCTCGGGAGTGCCGGGCACCTTGATCATCAGGTTAGGCCGGTCGACCGTCGCAAAGAGGCGACGAGCCTCGGCGATCGTGACTGAGGTATCAGATGCCAGGTGGGGCGACACCTCCAGGCTGGCATATCCATCCAGACCGCCAGTGCGCTCATAGACCGGCCGCAGGAGGTCACAGGCGTGGCGGATATCGTCGATAGCCAGCGCCTCGTAGATGCGCTCCACGCTGCGGCCCTCGGCCGCCAGCTCGGCAATGGCGGGATCGTAGTCGTCGCTGCCCCCGATAGCTTTCTCAAAAATCGAGGGGTTGGAGGTCAGGCCCAGCACGCCGTCCTCGGCGATCATCCGAGCCAGCTCGCCGTTCTCTAGCAGCCTGCGCTCGATGTTGTCGTACCAGATGCTTTGGCCGTACTGCTGCAATTCAATCAACGGATTCACAGGTCACTCCTCTCTAGTCACCACTCCCGAAGGGCTCTTGCTGCGCCTCAAGGACTATTCAGGTATCGCGGGCCAGGACTTTGTTCAGACGGCGCAAAAAGCGCTCGTCATCTTGAAAGCGTGCAGCCAGGAACGCCTGGATGAGCTCCCGAGCCAGCTCCACGCCGATGATCCGGGCGCCGAGACACAACACATTCATATCGTCGTGCTCCACACCCTGCCGTGCCGAATAGGTGTCATGGCACAGCCCGGCCCGGATCCCCACCAGCTTGTTGGCGGCGATGCTGGCGCCCACGCCGCTGCCACAGATGACGATGCCTCGCTCGGCCTGGCCAGCCTGCAACGCCTCGCCTACTTTGAACGCGAAGTCCGGATAGTCGTCGTTGCGATCATAGGTATACGCGCCCAGGTCGATCACCTGGTGCCCGGCCTCCTGCAACCAGGCCACCATCGCGTTCTTTAGCTCAAATCCACCGTGATCAGCGCCAACAACGATCTGCATACTACTTCACCACTTTCAAGGCAGCATCGACGATACGATCGACCGTCAGCACAAGATTCTCATAGACCGTCTTGTAAGGTGCCGAAGCCCCAAAGCGGTTGATACCAATGGTCACACCATGGCTGCCCGTGTAGCGGTCCCAGCCCAGGGTCACACCGGCCTCAATGGATACCCGGGCGTTTACCTCGGCCGGTAACACCTGGTGACGATAGGCTTCTGGTTGAACCTCAAACAGCTCCCAACTGGGCAGGCTCACGACCCTGGCCGCAATACCCTCTGCAGCCAGAACCTCACGGGCCACCACAGCCAGGTGCACCTCGGAGCCGGCAGCAATCAGGATCACGCGCCGGCCTGCTCCGCCTTCAGGCCAGTCGGCTACGACGTAGCCGCCCAGGCCAACGCCCTGGGCCGGATCTTCGCTGGTGCCAGCCAGAGTGGGAAGATTCTGGCGCGTCAGGAGCAGCGCCACAGGGCTCCGGCGCTGGGCGATGGCCACGCGCCAGGCGGCCACGGTTTCCCGGGCATCCGCAGGGCGGAGCACCAGCAGGTTAGGGATCGCCCGCAGAGCCACAGCGTGCTCTACCGGCTGGTGGGTGGGCCCATCTTCACCCACGCCGATGCTGTCGTGGGTGAAGATCCAGATGGGAGCGATGCCCATCAAGGCTGACAGCCGCAAGGCGCCGCGCATGTAATCCGAGAACACCAGAAATGTGGCACCATAGGGCCGCACACCACCGTGCAACATCATACCATTGACAATACCGCCCATGCCGTGCTCTCGCACACCAAAGCGCAGGTTGCGGTTCTCGTAGGCGCCGGCCTGAAAATCGCCTGATCCCTTGATCAGGGTCTTATTGGAGGGTGCCAGGTCCGCAGATCCCCCTATGAGCTCGGGCAGGCGCACCGCCAGGGCGTTGATCACTGCACCGGAAACGTTGCGAGTCGCCTCCCCTTTGGGATTGGGCTCGTACCGTGGCAGGTTGTCATCCCAGCCTGCGGGGAGCTCCCCTGCCTGCCGGCGCTGCCAATCCGCCGCCAACTGGGGGCACTCAGCAGCGTAGGCAGCGAATTTTGCCTGCCAGGTCGCCTGGGCCGCAGCCCCCTGCTCCAACGCCCTCCTGAAGTGCTTGAGGACGTCGTCGGGCACGTTAAAGGCCGGCTCGGTGGGCCAGCCCAGGTTCTCCTTGGCTCGCACGACTTCGTCAGGCCCCAAGGGCTCGCCGTGCACACCGGCCGTGTTCTGCCTGTTGGGGCTGCCATAGCCGATGATGGTGCGCACGGCGATGATCGACGGCCGCCCCGTTTCTGCCTGGGCGGCCCGGATCGCGGCGTCAATGGCATCCAGGTCGTTGCCGTCCGGCACCACCTGGGTGTGCCAGCCGTAGGCGCGGAAACGCGCCATACGGTCCTCGGTGAAGGCCAGGTCGGTGCTGCCGTCGATAGAGATATGATTGTCGTCGTACAGGTAGATCAGCTTGCCCAACCTCAGATGGCCAGCCAGCGAGGCGGCCTCAGAGGCCACCCCCTCCATCAGGTCACCGTCAGATACGATGGCATAGGTGTAATGGCCGACAATGGCATGGCCCGGCCGGTTGAAAGTGGCCGCCAGATGCGCCTCGGCCATGGCCATGCCAACCCCATTGGCGAAGCCCTGGCCCAACGGTCCCGTGGTGGTCTCCACTCCAGGAGCATGGCCGACCTCAGGATGGCCGGGAGTCATGCTGTTCCACTGGCGAAACTGCTGCAGCTGCTCCAGGGGCAGGTCGTACCCGGTCAGATGCAAGAGGCTGTACAGCAGCATGGACGCATGGCCGGCCGATAACACGAAACGATCACGGTCAGCCCAGGTGGGATCGGCCGGGTTATGCTTCAGAAAACGCGTCCACAGGACGTAGGCCATGGGCGCGGCCCCCATGGGTGCTCCCGGATGGCCCGAGTTGGCCTTCTGCACACCATCAACAGCCAGGAAACGCATAGTGTTAATAGCCTTTTCGGCAAACGAACGGCTTTCAGACATGAAATGTTCTCCTTTGAGTCTTTGGAGTAGGCTAATGCCACAGATCTTACGTGAGGAAAGGACACCGAGCAACCACAGCGAAAGATCCAAGGGCTCCCGAGTTAGCGTTCTATCGGTGAGCCCGGTGTTGCCACTGCCAGCCAGCTCGGCCACAGGGATTATAGCACCAGGACCGGGAAGCGCCAATCATGATCACAAACCTGAACAACCTGTGCCCATGCGCGATTTCTAAACAGACTGTCCAGGTTTTGACAACGTTTTTACCGCCACAATATTAAGATTTGGTTAAAATCCTGGACAAAGACTTGACAGGACGAGCTATTTCGATTATAATGCCCATGCAAATTAAGAAAACTACTGCGACCGTTACCAGAGCCACTCTCCAACCGTAAGGAGCTGCAACATGTTGGCGGAAAACACAAAGAAGAAGCAGACGTCCCTTTCCCAGTTCATCGCTTCCCTCACCGAGGCTGACAAAGATTTTCAGCAGGCGGTTACTGTCCGTACCTATCGCCCGGGTCAGGTTGTGGCGACATCTGAAGACCTGTCCAACAAGCTGTTCATCCTCATGAACGGCCATGCCCAGCTGGTGTGCGACAACAAAGAGGGGCGCCGCATGAGCATCTCACGTCTGGGCCCCGGCTCTATCTTCGGCGATGGTGCCATGCTTGTTGGCGACACGCGCTCTGGTCTCTATGCCGAAGCCATCGACAGCTGCAGCGTCTGGATGTTGCCGGAGACTCATGCCCGGGCCATGACCGAGCGTTATCCCATCATTGGTTGGGGCATGCTCCAAACGTTTGGCAAGCGCTTGCGCCAGGTAGAGGACCGCCTGGAGGAGGTCGCGTACAAGAAGCTGCCGCAGCGGCTGGCCAAGTTGCTGTTGGACATGTCCAATGGCAAGGACCAGTCCACGATCCGGACCAGCCATCAGTATCTGGCTGACAGCCTCGGCACCTATCGTGAGACCGTCAGCACCATCCTGCGCACTTTCAAGGCCGAAGGCCTGGTAGAGCTGGGCTACCGCCGCATCAACGTGCTGGATGCCGCGGCCCTACAGGCCCTGGCCAGTTCCTTCGACTGAGAACCATCGATTTGCAAGATCCATTGATTGTGACTGTGTCGTGACGTGCCATGAGTGAGCTTGATATTGAATGAGTGACTGCCAACCTTGAGCGATCCTTTGACAGGGGAATACTTTTGACCGAGATGAGTGATATCGATCGAGGATCGCCAAGGATTGCGGCCTGAGAGTCTCCTTTGGGTGGATGTGGGTTGAGTGTGGGCACGAAGCCGGGATGTTGGGATATCCCGGCTTCGTGTTTCTGGCGTTGGGAGCGGCGGCCACGGGCGTGCCAGATTTCCGCCCAATGCCCAGAATTCGTGTGCTAACACTGACATAGATCATACACAGAACGGCTGGTTTCATGTATGCTGGGCATATGCAGAGGATGTTACACATCCCACCGCCTCATGCGTTGCGGCGGCTCTGACTCGGGTGTGCCGGAAAGGAACCGTGTTGCGATGAAAGAAATCGTCGTGCTGCACCTGAACCAAGAGACTGAGACCACGGTCACGACTTTCCTGGGCCATGAAGTCTTGATTCGCCGTATCGGCTGTGGCGGCGATCCCGACCGGGCCCGGCAACTGATCGCCCAATACGACGGCCGCGTGAATGCCATCGGCCTGGAAGGCCTGCCCGCAGAGCTGGAGCTAGGCGGCGAGCGCACGCCCCACGCCGTCGGTGCCACCCTACCAGCAGCCGCCAGCCAGACTCCCGTGGTGGACGGTGGTGGCGTCCGTCCCGGCTTGGAGCGCTGGGGCGTCATCCTGGCTGACCGGGCTGAGCCCGGGATCTTCAGCCAGAAACGAATCCTGATGGTACCAGGGCTCAACCACGGCGGCCTCGCTCAGGCATTGGATCGCCGCACACCCCACCTGCGCTACGCCGATCCTGAGATCTACTTCGCACTGCCCGACTTTCCCGGCGTTGGCAGCCAGCGCAGCCTCGAGCAGGCCGTCGGGCCAACCCTCGCCCAACTGCAAAATGCTCCGTTCCGCCGCATTCTGCCTCAAGCCGGGCGACCAGGCCAGGAACGCAGTGCGGCACCCTTTGCGTGGGCGGACGTGCTCGCTGGCGACGCCGGGGCCATTCGCCGCTATGCGCCAGCCGATCTGCGCCACAAGACCGTGGCCATGGAATGGGCCACCGAGGAGGACCTAACAGATCTGCGCCAGCGGGGCGCGGGCATCGCCATTACCATGATGCCCACCCTGGATGGGACCAGCGGCCAAGGCCGCTGGTCGGCCGCCACCATCGAGGCGGTGCTGGTGGCGCTGCGAGAAGATCCCGAGATGCCTCTGACCGAGGACACCTACCTCGACCTCATGGCCGACATCGAGTGGAGTCCACACATCCGCTACCTCCAGCCCGAGCAGGCCGGCGTCAACCGCTTCGCCTTCGTCATCCACCCACTCAACGTCCGATTCATCCACAAGAGCCCCTGGTTTCGCTGGACTCGGGTGCTGCCCGACGACCTGGTAGAGCGGGCGGCTGCGTACATGCCGCCAGTTTATCTATCGCGCATCACTGGGGGCGTTTCCCCAGCGACCGGCCAGAAGATCGAAGGCTATCTGTACAGCCTGGGCGCTACCCCTCACCAGATGATGAGCCACGGCGAACGCTTCACGTACGACCGCCTCGTCAGCGCCGCCCGCATGGCCGAGCGCAGGGGAGCCCGCATCATGGGCCTGGGCGCGTTCACCTCGGTAGTAGGAGATGCAGGCATAACCGTAGCCCACGAATCGGACATCGCCATCACCAGCGGCAATAGCCTCACCGTCGCGATGACCCTGGAGGCGGCCAAAAGAGCAGTCAAGCTGATGGGCGCCACCGACCTCACCAAGGGCAAGGTCATGATCGTCGGCGCCACCGGCTCCATTGCCTCAGTCTGCTCGCGGCTCATCGCCCAGGCCATCGGCAACGTGGTGCTTGTCTCCATCGAACCCGAGAAGCTCATCGAGCTCAAGCGCACCATCCAGCAGGAGACCCCCGGCTGCGCCGTAACCATCGCCACCAAGACCGGCGACTTGATCGCCGATTGCGACTTAATCATCACGGCGACCTCAGCCTTTGGCCAACGAGTGATCGACATCACCAAGTGCAAACCCGGTGCGGTGATTTGCGACGTGGCACGCCCGCCTGACATCAACCCGGCCGAAGCGGCGCTGCGCCCCGATGTGCTTGTGATCGAAAGCGGCGAGGTGCTCATCGCAGGCGACATCGACTTCGGCTACGATATCGGCCTGCCACCCAAGACCTCCTACGCCTGTTTGGCCGAGACTGCGCTGCTCGCCATGGAGGGCCGTTTCGAGGACTACACCCTGGGCCGCAACATCACCATGGAGCGGGTCAAGGAGATCTATAAGCTCTCCCTCAAGCACGGTTTCCAGCTGGCCGGCTTGCGCTCCTTCGAGAAATACATTACCGACGCGGACATCGCCGAAAAACGGGCCCTGGCCGACCGCTACCGCCAGGACCCGGAGTTGTTCGCGCACGTGCAGGCCGAGGCAACGCAGAGATTGCGCGGCATTCCGGTGATGGCTAAGGGCGTCTCCGCTTCCTCGAGGCGCACCCTTCCTACCTGGACCTGGATAGCAGCCGGGCTCGGCGCTGCCGGTGTGGTGGTGGGCCAGCGGCTGGCGCGACGCCGGCGTTAGGCCTCCGCTGACTCTGCCAGCTGTTGCACCAGGCCCATCGCTCGGCCCGCATCGAAGTCTGAAAGCATGTAAGACTTAGTAAGCCACAGTACTGAACATTCTCGCCATCCGGGCTATTCTCAGCCTGGGTGTGAGATGTGTTGTTGAGAGTGTCTCGAGAGTTGTGGACTAGAGTGGGTGTGTGGGAGTCAAGGCCGTCCCGTTTGGGGCGGCCTTGACGCTTCCCTGGACAGAACGGCGTTGGCCCGGTATACTCCCACCCAGTCCTTGCTGCGCCAGGAGGTTTCATGTCCAGAGAATATCCCAATCAACCTGTTGTAGGCGTCGCGGCGGTCGTCCTGCGCGGTGCCCAGGTCCTGCTGGTGCGCCGAGGACGCGAGCCTGCCAAGGGCACATGGGGCTTACCCGGTGGCGTCCTGGAGCTGGGCGAGACCCTGATCGAGGGTGTACGACGCGAGGTGATGGAGGAGTGTGCCGTGGAGATCGAGGTAGGACCCGTGGTCGGCGTGTTCGAGCCCATGCAGCGGGACCCAGACGGACGGCTTCGATATCACTACGTGGTGATCGACCTCCTGGCACGTCACCTCGCCGGCGAACCGCAGGCCAGCGACGATGCCGACGACGCGCAGTGGATCGGCCTGGACCAGATCGATAATCTGCCGATGCAACCGGAGACGCGCACGATCATCCGTCAGGCCGCAGCCGCAACGCCTGCAATACCTGACGACACTGGCCGGCAACTGGCCTGATCTGCCCCCGGATCCTGTACCGGGCCAGGCCCGGCGCTGGACCAGCGGACACATGGCCACTCGCCGGCGATCCGCTCTACGGGCAGCCTGGCGTTTCGTATGGTTCCTCACGACATGCGACACCACCTTGGTGCACAATAAGACTACGGTCGCAATCCACGGCCATCGCTTGGCCATGCTCCCCTGAAAGGTCCCCCCATGTTTAACAGTATTGACGAAGTCAAAACAGCGTTGGCCAAGGAACAGTACATCGCCTCGAATGAAATCGCCACTGTTCTCTTCCTCGCCACCAAGCTCGGCAAGCCGGTGCTTGCCGAAGGCCCGGCAGGAGTTGGCAAGACAGAGCTGGGCAAGGCCTGGGCCGCCGCCGCCGGCCAGGAGCTGATCCGCCTGCAGTGCTATGAAGGGCTGGACGAGACCAAGGCGCTGTACGAGTGGGAGTATGCCAAGCAGATGCTGTACACCCAGCTGCTGCGGGACAAGCTGTCCGATGTACTGGCGGGTTCCCGGACCCTGGGCGAGGCCGCCGACCGCCTGGCCCAGGAGGAGGATGTGTTCTTCTCCGAACGCTTCCTGCTCTCCCGCCCGCTACTGCGGGCCATTCGCAACGAGACTCCGGCCATCCTGCTAATCGACGAGATCGACCGCACCGATCCGGAGTTCGAGGCCTTTCTGCTGGAGATGTTGAGCGATTTCCAGGTCAGTGTACCCGAGCTCGGCACGCTGCGCGCCCGGCATGTGCCGGGTGTAGTCCTGACCTCCAACAACACCCGGGAGCTCAGCGAGGCCCTCAAACGCCGCTGTCTCTATCTGTTCATCGACTATCCCGATTCCGCCGCTGAGCTCAGCATCGTGCGCCTGAAGGTGCCCGACCTGGCCCCCAAGCTGGCCCGCCAGGCCGTGGACCTGGTGCAGGTTCTGCGCGGCATGGAGTTGAAAAAACACCCCAGCATCAGCGAGACCCTGGATTGGGCCAAGGCCCTGGTGATGCTGAACGCGCAGAGCCTCGACCGGCAGACCATCGAAAACACCCTGACCGTGCTCCTGAAACACGAGGCTGACATCCTGCGGGCCCGCCGCGCCCTGGAGTCCGGCCGGCTGACCGGCGGCGCGGATGATTCCCGCGGCCGGTCTGGCCTGAACTATCGAGGGCTCAACTAGACCATGGACCAGCGAATCATCGAGTTCATTGCCGGCCTGCGGGCTGCCGGCCTGCGGGTATCGATCGCCGAGAGTGCCGACGCCTTTCGGGCCGTAGAGACCTTGGGCGTCCAGCATCGGGACACCTTTCGCATCGCCTTACGCACGACCCTGGTCAAGGAGCCTCAGGACGTGCCAGTCTTCGAGCAGCTCTTTCCCCTTTACTTCGGCAGCGATGCCCCACCTCCTATGCTGGACTCCGCCGACGAGCTCTCGCCTGAGCAGATGCAGATGCTGGCCGAGGCCATCCGCAACTTCTCCGACCGGCTGCGAGACATGCTGGACCGCCTGCTGCGCGGCCAGCAGCTATCGCAGGAGGAACTGGACCAGCTGGGACAGATGGTCGGCTTGCGGCAGGCCGATCACCCCGCCCTCAGCCAGTGGATGGCCCAGCGCATGCTGCGCGCCCTGGGCATGCCCCAGGTACGCGAGGCCCTGGAGGAGTTGTGGCAGATGCTGAACCAGATGGGCATGGATCGGGAGACCCTGGAGCGCCTCCAAGGCCTGGTCCAGGCCAATATGGACGCCGTGGAGGAACAGGTGGAGCGCCACGCCGGCTCCAGCATCGCCCGCAACCTGGCCGAGGAGGGCCGCCCCCAGGCCGGGCCCGACCTGATGCACCGGCCCTTTCGCCACCTCAGCGACGCCGAGGCGGAGGAGTTGCGCAAGCAGATCCGCCGGCTGGCCGCGCAGCTGCGCAGCCGCCTGGCCCTGCGCCACAAGCGGGGCAAGACCGGCACCCTGGACGCCAAGGCCACTCTGCGCGCCAATCAGCGCTATGGGGGCGTGCCCGTGGACCTGCGCTACAAGCAACGCCACCTCAAGCCCAAGCTCGCGTTGATCTGCGATGTCAGCACCTCCATGCGGCACTGCGCCGAATTCATGCTGACCCTCATCTACGAGCTGCAGGACCAGGTAGGTAGAGCGCGCAGCTTCGCCTTCATCGCCGACATGGAGGAGGTCAGCCCGTCCTTCAGCCAGCTGCCCACCCAACAGGCCGTGGAGCAGGTGCTCAACCAGCTACCCCCCGGCTACTACAACACCGACCTGGGCCACGGCCTGGAAACCTTTGCCCGCCAGCACATGGACGCCATCGACCGGCGGACGACGGTCATCTTCCTCGGCGATGGCCGCAACAACTACAACGACCCGCGGCTGGACCTGGTGCACGAGATCAAGCGCCGCTCACGACGAGTGATCTGGCTCAACCCGGAGCCACCCATGTTGTGGGGGACGGGCGACAGCGACATGCTGGCCTATCTCCCCCTGATGGATGCCACGTTCGAGGTGGGCAACCTCGCCCAGCTAACCACCGCCGTAGACCGGCTACTGGCCAGCTAGTCCAAGCCGATCGAGAACATCCGGGCCAGGTCGTAGTCTGAGAATACTTGGAACGCGAGCAAGGTTTCCGTGTGGGCGATATTGGCGATGGCCATTATCTCCCGTGTCACCAGCCCTGCGATACGCTCGTTATCGCGCGTCCGCAGGATAGCCACCAGGTCATAACGTCCAGCCACGGAGAAGACCTCGGTGATCCCATCCAGGCTGACCAGCTCCTGAGCCACATCGTTGACATGGCCGCGGTGCACGTTGATCAAGACAATTGCGGTAACCAAGGGGGAACTCCTTTCCTGGCTACAGAGGCTCTGTTCATGATGTATTCTATCCGACGGCCGTTGCGAGTCAACGCCAGCCTTGCCGATCATCGTGAAAGACGGTACAATAACAACCAGGCGTTACATCTGCCTGAGGGGCCTGGCGCTGGCAGGAGCGACTGACCCAGGGGATCGTGTGGTACGGTAAGTGGGAGTGTCGATGCAATCGCCCCGAAAAGCCTGCGGAAGAGCTCTCGTGCTGTGTTTGGCACTGGCGTTGGCGGGAGGAGCGGCCCCGAAGGCTGCGGGATACCAGCCTGGCAGGGAGCTCGAGGTGGCTCCCAACCATCTTGGCCTGCCTGTAGCCGGGACACCAGGACCGGGCGCCCTGGCGAGTGGCCGGGTGCTGGTGGGCTGGCAGGATCAGACCGGCAAGGCAGCCGCGACCACTGCCCTGCAAGGCCACGGCTACGCCGTACTCAACGACCTCCATGGCCTGGATACCTCAGTCATCGGAGTTCCCCCAGGCCAGGAACTGGCGGCCGTGGCCGACCTGGCCGTCCTGCCCGGCGTCGCCTACGCCGAGCCGGATTACCTGGCGTTTGCGGCAGCCGCAATGCCCATACCCACCTCATCTTCCCTGGCCGCTACAGGCGTACAGCCGAACGACGACCTTTGGGTGGACCTATGGGGGTTGCGGCGTATCGCCATGCCAGAGGCATGGGAGCTAAGCACCGGCGACAGCAGAGTCCTGGTAGCCATCGTAGACTCAGGCATCGACCTCAATCACCCGGAGTTCGCCAGTCGCATCGTCCAGGGTTATGATTATGTTAACAACGATGCGATACCTCAGGACGATTTCGGCCATGGTACCCATGTCGCCGGCATCATTGCCGCCAGTGGCGATAACGGCCTCGGCGTGGCCGGGGTGGCCTGGCGGCCGCGCCTGCTGGTCTACAAGGCGCTGGACCGCCAGGGGATGGGCCCGGTGAGCTACGTGTCTGAGGCCGTGCTCGACGCCGCTGCCCGCGGCGCTGCGGTGATCAACCTCAGCCTTTCGCTCACCGGACCTTCCGAGACTCTGCGCCAGGCCATCCAGTACGCCCGCAACAGGGGCGCTGCAGTCGTGGGAGCTGCGGGCAATCAATCGGGCGCCGTGACCTATCCGGCGGCCTATCCCGAGGTCATCGCCGTAGCGGCGACGACCCACTTTGAGGATTGGGCCGGCTACTCGAACTACGGCCCGGAGGTGGACATCGCCGCCCCTGGCGGCACCGCCGCAGACCCGATTCTGAGTACCAGCCCGGGCAGTAGCTATGCCGCACAGTACGGCACCTCCATGGCTACGGGCCATGTAACCGGCCTGCTAGCCCTGCTGCTGGCCGTGTCCCCTGGAATGGGCGCCGATGAGCTCATCAACGCCCTCACCAGCACCGCTGACAAGGTCGGTGCGTTCCCCTACGTCAACCAGCGCAACGCCTACCTGGGCTATGGCCGGGTGAATGCCGCCAGGGCCCTGCACCTCGCGCTGGCACCCCGCCTGCAATTCACTCCAGCTGTCCTGCAGCTGCTGGGTGAGGAAAACGCGTTGCCCAGCGGCGTGATCGAATTCAGCAACCCCAGTGGCCAGCCGCTCACCTGGCAGCTGCAGCCCACTGGAGCGAGTTGGCTGGAGGTGGACCAACCCTGGAGTGGCAGCCTCGCTTACCCCTCCCAGGCTCAACTGCGTGTGCGCATCACTTCCCCCCGGCCTGCCGGCGTTCATACGGCCGATCTCTGGGTGAAGACCACAGCCCCCAACGGCCAGCAGACGACTTACCTGCTCTCGATCCGGCTAACCAGCGCCTCCCAGCTCAAGACGCTGTTTGTGCCCCTGGTGACCCGGGACCACTGGGTACTGAGCTGGACCGACAGCGGCCCGGCCACCCAAAGGGTCAGCCTGGACGACGACGGCGCCCAGCTCGTTTCGCTGCCCTTCGAGTTCCCTTTCTATGGCAGGCGTTATCACCAGGTATGGATCCATGCCAACGGCTTTCTCAGCTTTGAGCGGAGCTACGCTGGCAGCCAATACGCCGCCAACTCCTGTGTGCCCGGCCTGCCTGCGCCAGATGGTGCCATCTACGCTTTCTGGGACGACCTCAACCCCAGCCAGCGTGGCCAGGTAACCTATACCAGCGCTCCCGACGAGGCCTTCGTGGTCTCATGGCGTGACGTTCCCCGGCACGGCGACGACAGCCTCAACTCCTTCGAGGCGGTTCTGTGGCCCGATGGCAGGGTAGCCCTGAACTATCTGGACCTAGCCAACCCCTCGGAAGCTACCGTGGGCCTGGAGAACTGGGACAACACCCTGGGCTGGCAGGTGGCCTGCAATGGCTCCGGCTCACCGCCGGCTGCGGGCCAGTCCTGGCTCTTCCATACCAACCTCTCGGAGCCACGGTGACTGGTCCAGCCAGATCGTGAGTTCCCGGCTCATCCTTCATCCTGCATCCCCTGTCTATGCGCATCCTGCTCACGGCTGATCTGCACTACCGCCCATCTCAGCGCGACACCTACCTGGCCTTTGCCCACTGGGTAGCGGCGCAACAGCCCGACTGCTTCATCATCTGCGGCGACGTAGGCCATCCCCTCCGGCTCTTTCGGCGAGCTCTCCAGTTGTTTGCCGGGCTCAGCTGCCCGCGCTTGCTAGTGCCGGGCAACCACGACCTTTATCGGGACCAGTACGATAGCCGGACGCTTTGGGAAACCGTGCTGCCTGAAGCCACCCGGAATGAAGGATTTGTCTGGTTGGAGAATGAGGTTGTAACACTTCCTCTGGACACACAGGAGAGCAGGGAGGCCGTTGGCCGGGTACTCGAACAGCTGGGCATCTGCGGCACCATGGCCTGGTATGACTATTCCGCCGGCCCCAGCGACCTGGGCTACACTGCCGACGACTACCGCCACCTGAAGGCCATGGTCAACCACGACGCCGACTACGTCGACTGGCCGTGGAGCGACGTGGCCATGGCGCGCTATCTATCCCGCCGCTGCGGCGAGCACCTGCGCAGCCTGGTAGAGGACCCCACGGTGCGGCAGATTCTGGTGGTGACGCACATGCCGGTCTTTGAGCAAGCCATTCCGCGCCACCCGGAAAGCGGCATCTGGCGCCTGCTCAGCGCCTACATGGGCAACCTCACCCTGGGTGCGCTGCTGCAGGCGACACCCAAGGTGACCCACGTGGTCAGCGGGCACGTACACCGGCCAGGCCACTGGACGGTGGCCGGCGAGCACGGCCCTATCGACTTCAGGCTGATCGGCAGCCAGAAGGGCGCGCCGGCGGCAGTCGTGCTGGACTTCCCCGGCTGGCCGGCCACCGGCGCTGAGACCGAAGTTTGACAATTCAAGTCCCCTGCGGCATAATTTCCCGCGTAATTGAAAATCTGTGCCAAAGGCCATGACGGAGAAAAGTAGGCGAGGAGAAGCTACCAGAGAGGCCGGGCGATCCCATGTGGATGGCTGCAAGCCCGGCCAAGCCGAAGCTCGCTGAAGTTCACTCCCGAGCCGACGGGTGAAATGGCGCTTGCGCCACGGTAGTTCGCTCCGGCAGCCCGCCGTTACCGGGCAGCCGATCCGGCTCAGGCCGGCGTCGGATCAAGCGCCTCGCACGCCGTGGCGAGGAAACAGGGTGGTACCGCGAACCGTGATGCCCACGTCTCGTCCCTGACGAGACGTGGGCATGTTGCTTTGACGGGAAGAAGGGATGACCGATGAAGGATGAGTTGAACGCCCTGCGTGAGCAGGCACTTCAGCAGCTGGCGGCCGCAGACAACACAGATGCTTTGGAGGCGTGGCGGGTCGAGTACCTGGGCCGCAAGGGCTCAGTGCAGGCCCTCACGCGCAACATCGCCGAGCTACCCTTCGCGCAGCGGCCGGGCTACGGCCAAGCCGTGAACGCGCTGAAGCAGGATCTCACCGTTGCCTTCGAGGATCGCCAGCAGGCCCTGGCCCGGGCCACCCTGTCCGCCGAGCTGGCCGCCGCAGGCGTCGACGTCACCTTGCCCGGCCGGAGACCTCAGCTGGGCCGGGTGCACCCCAGCAACGTGACCCTGCGTGAGATCTACGACATCTTCGGCACCATGGGCTTCCAGGTTTTCACCAGCCGCGA
>JAULUH010000444.1:0-11335 GCA_032111745.1 Anaerolineae bacterium
GATGCGGGAGCGCGTGCAGCGGCGGTGGGCCCGGTTCCCCAAGCTCACGGAAGGCGTGGAGCTGGTGATCATCGAGTACGATTTTCGGGATGTGCTGGAGCCGCTGATCGAGTACATCGAGAAGGTGAATTTTGAGGAGTTTCCTGGGGAGATGATCACCATTGTGATCCCGGAGTTCATCGCCGAGTCCACAGCGGCCCGCCTGCTGCACAACCAGACCGCCAACATCCTGCGCGGCCGGTTGCGCCACTTGATCGACGTCATCGTGATCGACGTACCCTATCATATCCCGGCGGGGAACAATAAGGCCGAGAATGGCCAGTTGGCGAGCACCGAGGGTCCGCAGTGAAAGCCTCGAGCCAGGAGCCAGGACGATGACCGGACAGGACACGGAACAACCAGTGACCAAACGCGGGGCCGAGGACAGCGGCAAGTATTTTCGCTACATGGCGGAGTTTGTGGGCTTCACCGAGGAGGATGTGCAGGCCATCCAGCAGACCAGGCCCTTGCTGGAGAAGCATTTGCCAGAGATTGTGGGTGCGTTCTATAGCCACGTATTGCGCTATCCGCCGACGCGGCGATTCTTTCTCAAGAAGGACGGCAGCGTCGACCATGACTACCTGCAGCTACGCATGCGCCATCTGAGCAATTTCTGGATGCGTACGGCGGAGGGGGTGTTCGACGACGACTATGCCCGGTACGTGGACTACGTGGGGCGCGCGCACACATCGTACGGCGCCGATCCCAAGATCTACATCGCCGAGCGCTACGTGATTGGCCAAGTGGGCTTCATGCAGCACGCCATCAGCCGGGCCCTGTCACAGGAGCTGAGGGATGTGGACGACGAGCTGGAGTTCCGCGCGGTGGAAGCGTGGGACAAGCTCATGATGGTGCTGCTGGAGCTGTTAGCCAGGGCCTACGGCCACGAGCGGGAGGCCGAGACCTACGAGGCGCTGGTGGCTGTGGATCGCGACCTGGTGGCGCAACTGGCGGCGCAGGCTGTGGAGCGGGAGACTGGCCAGGAGGCTGCGCGGCCGGTCAAGGCGGTGGTGGTGGCCGAAGCGGCTGAGATCCCCGAGGGGGAGCGCAAGATCGTGGCCGTGGATGGGCTGTCCATTGGAGTGTTCCACCACCGGGGCCAGTGGATTGCGGTGGGCAACAGCTGCGTGCACCGGGGTGGACCGGTGGCCACGGGTGCGCTGGAGGGCGACACCCTGACCTGCCCCTGGCACGGGTTCCAGTTCAATCTGCCGACGGGGATATGCCTGGTCGATCCCGGCGCCCGGCTGGACACCTATGCGGTGACCGTGGAGGAGGGCAAGGTGGTGCTGCAGGTACCCGACCTCGGCGCCGAGAGTGAACCGGTCGCGCCGGCGGCCGGACCGCAAGCCCTGCAGCCCAACGAGTTCCGCCTGGCCGACATTCCCTCGGGCCAGGCTCGCGTGGTCAGGGTGGATGGGGAGGAAGTAGCGGTGTTTCATGTCGAGGGTACCTTCTATGCCACGCAGGAGGCGTGCACCCACACGGATGGGCCTCTGAGTGAAGGGGACGTGGAGGGCACTACGGTGACCTGTTTTCTGCACGGCTCGCGGTTTGACGTGACGACGGGCAAGGTGCTAGCGGGGCCGGCGAAGGCACCGCTGAAGCTGTATAGGGTCATTGTGGATGGCGAGGTTGGCCGTGTGGAGGCTATGGCGTGATGGTGGCGGACCTGGCGGCAAGGTACGTTAAGGTACTGGCATCTGCTATCTGCGGCCATGATCAATTGGTTGTGAGGAACGCAAGGGCACCGCGCAGCGTGGCGATACAGCCCGGCCCGCACCGCACTGTATCGCCACGCTGCGCGGTGCCCCTACGCCACGTCTGCACGTCTCATGGAAAGGGTGCTAATGGGTGCTACGACAGATATGTTTTCGCCGGCGGCGTTGGGATTCGTGCGGGCGGCGGTGATCTCGCCGGCGCTGCGGGTGGCGGACGTGGCGTTCAATGTAGCCGCGATGGCCGAGGCCATGGAGGTGGCTGCCGGCCGCGGCTGCCGGCTGGCGGTTTTTCCGGAGCTGTCGATCACGGGCTACTCGTGCGCCGACCTGTTCTACCAGCGCTTGCTGTTGGACCGGGCGGTGGCGGCTCTGGCACCGCTGGCCGAGGCGGCGGAGCAGCATGACATTGCTGTAGTGGTGGGGTTGCCGGTAGAGCTGGACGGCAAGCTGTACAACTGCGCGGCCCTGCTGGCCGGCGGGCGGGTGGTGGGCATGGTGCCCAAGACCTACCTGCCCTCCACCAATGAGTTTTACGAGGAGCGCTGGTTCACGCCAGGGCCGCTGGCCGCGGCAACTACGGTGGCGGTGGCCGGAGCCAGCGTGCCGTTCGGGGTGGACCTGCTGTTTGCGGCCACGAACCTGCCTGGCTGCGTGATGGGCATCGAGGTGTGCGAGGATCTGTGGGCGGTGCAGCCGCCCAGCGGGGAGATGGCCCTGGCGGGGGCGACGGTGCTAGCCAACCTGTCGGCCAGCAACGAGCTGTTGGGCAAGGTGGACTATCGCCGCGATCTGGTGCGGCAGCAGTCGGCGCGCTGCCTGGCGGCCTACCTGTACGCCGGCTCGGGGGCCAACGAGTCGACCACGGACACGGTGTGGGCGGGCCATTCGATGATCGCAGAGAACGGCGCTATCCTGGCGGAGACGGAGCGTTTCCGTCTCGACACCCAGATGGCTGTGGCCGACGTGGACGTGCAGCGGTTGGCGCACGAGCGGCTCAAGAACAACACCTTTTCCGCGTCGCGGGCCAGCCGGCCCTTCCGCACGGTGGCGCTCGAGCTGCCGGAAGCGCGGCAGTGGCAGGCGGCGGCAGGCAGCGGGGATGACTTTAACCGGGTGGACCTGCCGGTGCTGCTGCGGCCCCAGCTCACGCGGCTGCCCTTCGTGCCGGCGGACCCGGCCCGGCGGGCGGAGCACAGCCGGGAGATCTTCAGCATCCAGGCTACAGGCCTGGCCCGGCGCCTGCGCCACACAGGCGTGCAGAAGGTTACGATAGGGGTGTCAGGGGGACTGGACTCTACCCTGGCCCTGCTGGTAGCGGCCAGGGCCTTCGACCTGGTGGGCCTGCCGCGGGAGGGGATCGTGGCCATCACCATGCCGGGCTTTGGCACCACCGACCGCACCAAGAGCAACGCGGTCAAGCTGGCCGAGGCCTTGGGCACCACCCTGCGCACGATCCCGATTGCGGACGCCGTGCGCCAGCACTTCCGGGACATCGGGCACGACGAGGGGGTGCACGACGTGACCTATGAGAATGCCCAGGCCCGCGAGCGGACGCAGGTCTTGATGGACGTGGCCAACCAGGTGGATGGCTTCGTGGTGGGTACCGGCGACCTGTCGGAGCTGGCCCTGGGCTGGCTGACCTACAACGGCGACCACATGTCCATGTACCACGTCAACGCGGGCGTGCCCAAGACGCTGGTGCGCTACCTGGTAGAGTGGACGGCGGAGGCGGAGTTCACAGGCGAGGTGTCGGCGGTGCTGCGCGACATCTGTGCCACGCCGATCACGCCGGAGCTGTTGCCCCTGGATAAAGGGGGGGTGCTGGCGCAGAAGACCGAGGACACCATCGGGCCGTACGAGCTGCACGACTTCTTCCTGTACCACACGGTGCGGTATCAGTTTGCGCCGGCCAAGGTGTTCGTGCTGGCCCGGCAGGCCTTCGAGGGGGATTACGCCGACGAGGTGATCCTGCGTTGGCTGGAGGTGTTCTACCGGCGCTTCTTCAGCCAGCAGTTCAAGCGCTCGGCGATGCCGGACGGGCCCAAGGTAGGATCGGTGGCGCTCTCGCCGCGCGGTGACTGGCGCATGCCCAGCGATGCCAGCAGCGCGCTGTGGCTGGCGGAGGTGGCGGCGATCAGGCAGGCCCTGGCGGGCTGAGGCGCGCCCCTACCACTCCACCAGCTTCCAGATCTCCGGCTGCGATGGGACTGCGGCCGAGCCGTCCTCTTCGATGGCGGCGAAGATGGCCACGGCCTGTTTCAGGTGCTGCATGGCCTCCTCTTTCCGGCCACCGCGTTGGAACAGATCGGCCAGATTGTTGTGCAGGGCGGCCTCACGATGGCGGTCGCCCTCGGCAGAGGCGATGGCCAGGGCGCTCTCGACGTAGCGGATAGCCGGCTCAAGCTCCTGCTGCTGGCCGTGGACCAGGGCCAGGTTGTTCAGGGCCGCCGCCTCAGCCCCGGTATGGCCGGCCTGCCTGGCCAGGGCCAGGCTCTGGCGGAGATGATCGGCGGCGCTCGCCAGGTCGTGGCGGTGCCGGGCCAGGATGCCCATTACGTTGTGGGCTTCGGCCAGGGCCAGGGGGTCCTCGCTAGCCCTGGCATGGGAGACGGCCTGCCCGGCCAGGCTGTCTGCCAGTTCGGACTGGCCGCTGCGGTGGGCGGTCAGGGCCCAGTCGGTGTAGATCCCGGCGGCCAGGCCGGGTGTGCCGGCCCGGTCTGCCATGTCCAGGGCGGCCTGGAAATGCGCCTCCGCAGCCTCCCAGTCGCCGCGCCGGAGCTTGACCCGCCCCAGCTTATGTTCCAGGGCGGCCAGGGCCTGGGGGGGGGCCAGGGCGGCGGCGGTTTCGTAGGATTGGACGGCAGCCTGGTAGTTGGCGGTCAGGGTCTCCAGGTCTCCTATAGCCTCATGCAGTTCAGCGGGCTGGGGGTAGCCCAGGGCCAGAGCGGCCCGGTAGTGGGAGAGAGCCTGGGCATGGGCCAGCAGGACGCGGGCGCGGTTGCCGGCAAGCCTGTATGCGCTGGCGGCTTCATGATCGCAACCCGCAGCAGCATAGTGATAGGCGATCAGGCCGGCCAGTGTACCGCGGTCTTGAGGGCTGCGGGCCCGGAGGGCCAGGGCCTCGGCAATGCGACGGTGCAGGATTCGGCGCCTGACCTGGCTGGTGTCCTCATAGATCAATTCCCTCAGCTGCTGGTGGCTGAAGTCATAGGAGGGCTGCTGCCGATTCCCGGCGCCGGCCGTGTCCCGGACCAGGTCGAGGCCCAACAGCTCCTCGAGCGCGGCCATGGTCTCCTCCTCGCTGCGGCCGCTGGCCGCGTGCAGCAGGTCGTAGTCGAAAGAACGGCCGATGACCGCACCAGCGGCCAGGATTTGCCGGCTGGTTTCGCCAATCCGGGCCAGGCGGGCCTGGAGCAGGTCCCGCACAGTGCCGGGGATCTCCCAGGTCTCATGGTCCGGGTGGTCGGCAGCCAGGGCCATGAGGTATTCGACCAGGAAGAGGGGCAGGCCCTCGCTTAGCTGGTAGAGGCGGTGGCTAACGTCGGGTGGCATGGCGGCCGGCTGGAGAGCGGAGAGCGCCACCAGCTGCGCCACCTGATCTGCGGTCAGTCGCCCCAGCGCTTTCGTGGTGCCGTTGCCCGCCCGGTGGGCCTCGGCCATCAGGTGTTGGATGCGCTTGGTGGTGGGACTGGCCTGGGGATGGCAGGTGCCCAGCAAGAACAGGGGATGGTCCTCCAGCCGCCGGACCAGGTAGGCCAACAGGTCCAGGGAGGCCTCATCGATCCACTGCAGGTCGTCCAGGAACACAATGCCTGGTACCGGGCCAGCCAGGAGGGCGGTGATGCACCGGCCGATGCCTTCGAGGAAGCGGGCAGGCGCGCCTGGGCTGTCCCAGGTTGGGGCGGGTGGCAGATCACGGCGCAGCTCAGACAGCTCCGGCAGCAGCCGCGCGGCCTCCGCCAGCCAGTGGGGGGGCACGGAGTCGAGCCTCGACATCAGCTCCGGCTGGCGCAGCAGTGTGCGCAGGGCATCGAGGAAGGGGCCGTAGGCCAGGTGGGCCTGGCCCTCGTAGCAGCGGGCTGCCAGGATGGCAGCCCCCTGGGCCGTCGCCAGGTGCAGAAAGTCCTCAGCCAGCCGGGTCTTGCCGATGCCCAGCTCACCCTGCAGGAGTAGGATGTGGCCGGCAGGGCTGGCCGCGGCGTGGGCCTGGGCCAGTGCCTGCCATTCCCGGTTGCGGCCCATCAGAGGAAGCTGGTGGCGCGGCCCAGGCTTACGGTCTGGAGGCTGGGAGACCGGGAGGCGAGATAGCGCGGCCTCGGCGGCCGGCAGACCCAGGCGCTCGCGCGGCATGCGGGCTGGGGGCTTGGGCTCCTGGTGGTGGAGGATAGCCTCGTAGAGGGCAGTGGTCTCCGCTAAGGGTGGCACACCCAGCTCTTGCTCCAGAACACGGATGCATTCCCGGTACTGGCGCAGCGCGGCGGCGTGCTGGCCCGCCCAGGCGTAGAGCAGCATCAGAGCCCGGTGGGCCGGCTCGTGCAAGGGATCCAGGGCCAGCCAATGGCGGGCGTGGGCGATAGCCGGCTCGAATTGGCCCAGGCCGCCCAGCCCTCCGGCCAGGCACTCCAGGGCACTGGCCACTTCGTGGCGCAGGCTCTCGGCCTGGAAGAACTGCCAGTCGTCGAAGTTGAGGCTGTCGCGCAGGCTGAAGCCGGCCAGAAAATCGCCGCGATAGAGAGCCACCGCGCGCTCCAGATTCTCCACACAGACCGGGCAGATCCCGGCCAGTCCCTGGTGGCTGTGGTTGCGGCAGGCGGCCAGCTCGCGGTGGAACTGATGGACGTCGCACCAGAGGCTGGGGTTACCGGCCAGGGCTACGGACTCCCGGTCCACCTCCAGCCACTGGTCGCCGATGCCGGATTTCAGGGCGGACAGGGTGCGGCGCAGGGCGGCGCGGGCGTGGCTCTGGTCATAGTCGGGATAGAGCAAGGCGGCCAGGGAGTCGCGCGGCTGGCGCTCCCCGGTGACGGCGAGGTAGCTCAGCAGGGCCACGGCCTTGCGGGTGTCCATGGAGATAGGCCGGCCGTCGCGCTCGACATGCGGTGGCCCGAGCAGGGCGATGGTAAGTCGTGGCATGGACCATACCCGTTCCAGCAGAGGGTGACAGGTGCAGGCACCGCCGAAGGCGGGCTTGAAATCACCTAACCAGCACATTATATCACAATCTGCGCCAAACGCGTAACGAAAGATGATAAGCTGTGTTAGCCGTAACGTTAAAGGTGCGGGCTCTCGTAACGACTGTCGTAACGGTCTCGGGACGCCGGGCTGGTATTCTGGGGTCAGCAGTTGACCGATGCAGAAAGCTGCAGGGACTTCTGGCTGGAGATCAAACCTGAAGGCTCTGCCTGTGATAGGAGAAGAACCATGGCTACAAGCGAACCCAACCTGTTCAAAGCAACCACCGCCGGCGACGCTGCCGTCGAGGGCCTGATCCACGGGATCATCGCCGGGGTGGCGATGGCGGCTTACCTGGTGGTGGCTGGCCTGCTGGGGGGCGATAGCCCGGCAACCATGCTGGGCCGCTTCGGTTTGGGGAGCGAGGCCTCGCCGATTGCCGGCGTTTTGGGCCACTTGGCGGTTTCGGGGGTCTATGGCATCATCTGGGGACTCATCTGGCGTTCCGTACACCACAGGTCAGGAGTACCGGGCTCCCTGGCGGGTATCGCCTATGGCCTGGTGCTGTTCCTGGGTAGCCAGGTCCTGCTGCCGGCAGCTGGCTCGCCTCTGGCAGCGGTACCGGCCGTCCATCTGGCCGTGGCGCACGTGATCTACGGGCTGGTGCTGGGCCTGTGGAGCGGCCGCTGAGAGACATCAACCAAGGGAGAGCACACGTGGCCTTTGACGAAGTCGATCTCTATGCCGGCCTGGCGGCGCTGCACTGGTCGGCCTATGACGATCCCTCCTGGGATCACGACTTCTACCGGCGCGTCGTGGAGGAATCGGGTGGGTTGGCGCTGGACGTAGCCTGCGGGGCTGGCCGGCTGCTACGCCGCTACCTGGCGGCCGGCCTGGCGGTGGAGGGGGTGGACAGCTCGGCGGACATGCTGGCGGTGTGCCGGCAGAAGGCCGAGGCGGACGGGCTAGCGCCGGTGTTGTATTGCCAGCCGATGCAGGCGCTGGACCTGCCGAAGCGCTATGCCTGCATCTACGTGCCATGTGGCAGCTTCACCTGCGTGATGGGGCAGGAGAACGCTTTGGAGGCGCTGCGGCGATTTCATCACCATTTGTTGCCGGGGGGCGTGCTGGCCTTCAACACCTATCTAGGCGACTGGGAGGATTACGACTACAACGACCCGGCGAAGGAGCGCGCCTACCCGACCGACTGGCGGCCGCATGTGGTCAAGGAGCTGGGCGGCCAGCGGCGCCTGGTCGTCGACCGCCGCACCACGGGTGTCGACCCGGTCGACCAGGTGGTCAGCGAGGAGCGGCGCTATCGGCTCTACGAGGGTGATGATTTGTGGCAGGAGGAGATCCACGCCGGCCAGAATCACTGGTATTTCCGCAAGGAGATGCTGTTGATGCTACGGCTGGCCGGGTTTACCGACGTCCAGGTCACGGGCGACTACACGGGCGAGGAACTCGGCCCGCAGCACACGGGCACGATGGTCTTCGTTTGTCGCAAGCTTGAGTTGCCTCTGGAGAGTGAAGTTCGGGTTGGTGCCTGGCCTGCTGCTGGCTCACACCCGTGAGGCCTCACGATGCGATCTCACCGATCGGCGGTAAGTGTCTACGGCCTGGCGCGGTCGGCGCGGCTGATGGCAAACGCGAGCCAGTACGCTGCCTAGCTGGGTTCGCGCCTGGCTGGCGGTGTTGCAGTGATCGCTGACGGCCTGCGATGATCTATGACAGGAGGGTGAAGGCCTCGCAGATCTCTAGCGTCTAGTGAACTTGGGTAACGGCAACCGTAACGCTTTTAGGATGGATGAGACTGACCTGGACGCGTTGCTGGCCGAGTTGGTGCGTGTGGTGGACGAGACCTTGCAGCCGGAGCATGTCAGCATCTGGCTGAGAAAGCACCCTTCGTGATATGGCGTAACATCCGCCCGGAGACCTCAATGCCCAAAGCGCTTTTCTTCAACGTGCCAGGACACGGACACGTCGCCCCGTCGCTGCCGCTGGTTGCCGAGCTGACCCGCCGGGGCCACGAGATCACCTACCATGCTAGCGAAGGCTTTCGCGCGGCTGTCGAGGCAACAGGCGCTGCGTTTCAGCCTTATTGCACGGTGGGCGATGACTATTTCCAGAGCCGCGGCCTGCACGGCGGCAGGCCGCAGAAGGTTGCCCTCGAACTGCTGACGACCGCCGAAGCCATCCTGCCCGAGCTCCTGGCCAGCGCAGCCAGCACTCCGCCTGATTACGTGCTCTTCGACGGCATGTGTCCCTGGGGCTATCTGGCGGCCCACGCCTTGCGCGTTCCGGCGGTGGCTTCATTGGCGCTGGCGCCGCCAGTGTCGCCGCCTCCGTCCGCGATGATCAAGCTACTGCCTGTGTTTGCGTCTGTGGCGCTGCGTGATTTCAGCGCAGGCATACAGGCCACCAAACTGGGACGGGCCCTGGCAAGGCGCTACGGCGCCCCTCGCCCCACTACCTTCAGTTCGCTGCTCAGTTGCCAGGGCGACATCTCCATCAGCTACACCTCGTCCGAGTATCAGCCCTTCGCCGGCACCGTTCCCGCTTCCGTTCGTTTCATCGGCTGGACGATGCAGGAGACGCCTGCCGGCCAAGACGGGTTTTCATTCGACCAAGCGCAAGGACGGCGGCTGGTCTATGTCTCCCTGGGGACGGTGAACAACGACAACAGCGCTTTCTTTCGGACCTGTCTCGCAGGCTTTGCAGGCGCCGATGTGACCGTGATCATGAGCACAGGAGGGCGCATCGCGCCGGACTCGTTGGGCGCCTTGCCGGAAAACATCGCCGTCTATAGCTGGGTTCCGCAAAGCCAGGTGCTCAGACGGGCTGCCTTGTTCGTCACCCATGGCGGGCTGAACAGCATCCATGATGGCCTGACCCTGGGGCTGCCGCTGCTGCTCATTCCACAGCAAGAAGAGCAGACCTTCAACGCCATGCGGGTGGTCGAGTTGGGCGTAGGTCTGATGCTGAAAAAGTCGCAGGTTACTGCCGAGAGGATTCGAGCCAACGCCCTGCGGTTGCTGGCTGAACCCCAGTTTGGGGCCGCGTCCCGTCGTATCGGCGACACCTTACGCACGGCCGGCGGCGTCGCCAAGGGAGCAGACGAAATCGAGCTGCTGTTGGCGAAAAAGAGTCGTGTTTGATCAACTTCGCCCGCCGCCGCATCCAGGAGTGGATCGATCGCCGCTTCTTCCGTAAGAAATACAATGCGCACCAGGTGCTGGCCCGGTTCGCTCTGACCGCCCGCGACGAGACCGACCTGGACGCGCTTATTGACAAGCTAGTGCGCGTCGTGCAGGAGACGCTGCAGCCGAAACAGGTGAGTGTTTGGCTGCGCAAGCAAGAAGCCCCGAGGAGCGTTTTGCCAGCCTCAGGGCTTTTGGAGCGAAGATCGTGAACGCCTGATCTTAAGCTGCCAATGGCGCTTGACGTGTGGTCATCACATCGACTGGCGACAGGCGGCGAACCTGATCAGGCGCTAAAGTCAAGAGCGCCCTCGTGGAGCCATCCGGGTTCACAAACTCGACTTCATATGCCAGACGTGGCACCGTGTAGATTTCAACCACTGTGCCGAGGTCACCGGCTAGCACGGAATGATCAGGAAAATTCGCCGTGGAGATGACTGTTTCAAGCAACTTGATATTGTCGTTCATGCGACTACACCTTTTGCCGCGTAGCGGGTTCGATGGTGACGAGGTCGGCCCAAGCATTCCCCGGTCTGACGATCCAAACCGTTGTCACCCAACGCACCTGACCAGTAGGTCCCAACAATGGCGCTGTGATGATATACTTGCTGCCAAAGGGAGATGGCTGGCCGGGTTCGGCTGGCTGGGTGAGATGCCGTTCTCGAATATCGCGCTCCAGGAGTTGCCAGTCTGCCGGAACATATCCCATCTGAGCAAAGAACGCCGCTTTGAACCGCCCGGACTCGTGGCTCGAGCTGAGCGCATAGTCCCGCAACTTACGGGGATCGATTCGTGCTTGCTCCGGATTTGGGATGCTGTTGGACACAACACTATTGTACCATCGGCGTCTTTGGACAGGCAAGTGAGCTCGCTGACCGGGATGACCGAAAAGTCGCCTGTGACAGTGGTCGTCTCGACGCTGGTGATCGCGGCCCTATTCACGCCCCTCAGAAGCGAGCGATCCCACTGATCTGGACGAGGTATTGACCATCTTCGTGGCCGGCCACGAGACCACCGCGGTGCTGCTGACCTGGGTGTTCTACCTGTTGTCTGAGCACCCGGAGGTGGAAGCCACCTTGCACGCCGAGCTGGCCGGGACGCTGGCCGGACGGACGCCCGGCATGGCGGACGTACCCGACCTGCGCTATACCCGCATGGTGATCGACGAGGCCTTGCGGCTCTACCCGCCGGCCTGGATCACCA
>JAULUH010000445.1:0-11063 GCA_032111745.1 Anaerolineae bacterium
GCTGCCCGGCGCGTACGGCCCACTCTCGTTCGACCCATAAGAAGCGGGTCACCTCGTCGCGGACTGCCTCGCGCATGCGGGCGGCCGGGCCGACCTTATCGATCTGGCGGCGCAGCGTGCGCGCCTGGTCCGGATGGCTCTCCTGGAGTCGCTGCCAGGCAGCCTCGAACTCCTCGCGGCGTCTGGCCAGCAGCGCGTCCACGTCCACAGGACTCTTCTGGTATTCCGCCAGTTGCCTGTCGAGCCAGTTGGGGTTCTCAGCCGGCCGTGGGATGGACAGCTCCGCCTCCTGAGGCCCGCGATGGCCATAGGTTTCCAGGTATTCGGCGCGGCTCATCTTGCCCTGCGCCACCCTGGCCACGCCGACCACCGGCCCCAGGCTGGCCAGCATATCGCCTTCGCTGCTCAGGTTGGAAAAGAGGGTATTGGCATCGGCCTCGCCGACCAGCTCAGCCAGCTCCATCCTGAACTTCATCGTGGCTTCCAGGGGTTGGGCGGCCCCGCCCATGAGCCAGATCCCGTCAGCTAGCCCTGGTAGTATCTCCTGGTGCCAGATAGCAGCCAACTGGTCCCTGGCCTCGGTCTGCTGAATGCGCTGGCGCAGTTCCTGGCAACGACTTGGGTTGGTTGCCAGGAACTCGGGCGCCCTTTTCCCGCCGCGCCTTTCCCTGAGACCCAGCGTGATCATGCGAGGGAGAGCCAACACCATGGTCGAACGGGACAAAGGAACCGTTGGAATCTCCAGACCCTCTGGCACGGTGCCCAACAGACCCCGCATCTGCTCCATAGCAGCTTGCCTGCTCTTGCCCAGGGCCAGCAACATGGAGATGCTGACGCTGACGTTGGCGTAATAGCGGCCACAGATGTTGCCCGAGAGATGGTAGCCCGGCAGGAAGCTGACCTGGCTCCAGACCTGCTCGGTGATGGAATAGGTGAAGGGGCTCATGACATCGGGCCGGGCCTCGCCGAAGTTGTTGCGCGACCAGAGAAAATCACCGCTGAGGCTGTCGTTCCACGCGCCGGTAGCCGGATCAAAACCATTTGGGTTGCTCATCTTCCTCCTCCAGCCCGCCGCCGGTCCTAATGCGGCGGACGGAGATCACAGTCAGGTTCAGGTCCCAAAGCTTGCACAGCATGCCCCGCAGAGCAGCCTGGTCGGTCACAGGGCCGGTGAGGGTAGTAACAGGCGACCTGTCGCCGCTGTAGCCCAGCGTGGCCGCCAGGCCACCAAACCACTGCTGCCAGCCCTGGTCCAGCTCGCCCAGGACCTGGATCTCGTATACTGCTGGTGGATCGGTGTGCATCGAGCTTTTACGTTGGTCCATTTGATTCCAGTATAGCTCCTGACCGGGAGATTTGTCATCGACCAGGTGGGGGAATAGGGTGGGGGAAAAAGGAAATCCCCCATCCAGGTGACGGGGGATGCCAGAAAAGCTTTGGATATGCTCACCAGCGAGTTAGATCAAGCCCAGGTCTCGAGCCCGTGCTACGGCGCCCCACCGGCTGTGGACGTTCAGCTTCCCGTAGATACTCTTGCAGTGGGAGCGGACCGTGCTCACCGCGACGACCAGCTCACTGGCGATCTCGGGGTTGGACATGCCGGCGGCCAGCAGCCGCAGCACCTCCAGCTCGCGCTGGCTAAGGGATTCGACCAGGGGCTGGGCAGTAGAGGAGGCAGGCCCTGCTTCCCTACCGCTGGGTGCGGGCTCACCAAACGCCGCCAGGAGTTGAGTCACGTAGGCTGGAGCCACGCCCTGGGCACTGGCCTGGCGGAGCAGCGTGGCCATAGGCTCTCCCTCGTCCAGAAAGGTGCGCAGGTGCCCCCCGGGCTCGGCCAGGGACAGCGCCTGGGCGAGCGCGGCTATCGCCTGGTCAGCGCGGCCCACAGCCTGGAAGGCCAGGGCTCTCAGAATCTGTATCTCGATGATCAGGTCCACACGGTCCAAGTGTCTTGCTTCCGCCAACAGCACCTCCAGCAAGGCTAGCCCTTCGGAGGCCTGGCCTTGAAGGATGAGCACGCGTGCCAGCACGATCTGCTCGTATTTGCGCAGGCGGGCATCGATCAGGTGATGGGTGTCGTCGCGCTCAGGAACACCGACGGAAAACAGTCCTCGCCTTTCCGCCCAGCGCAGGGCCGCGGCAATGTCCCCCTCCATGGCGGACAGGTAGGCGAGCTGCAAAGCGGCAACGAGGTCGTCGATTTCGGTGGCCTGAGATCTGCGGGCGATCTGTTGGGCCGTCTCCAGCGCCTGGTGCGCGCCGTCCCTATCGCCCTGGGCTAGCCTGACGCGTGCCAGGGGGAAGTAGGCATCGAAGGCCGCCAGCTCGCTCCATTGCCCGGCCAGCTCGAGGCCCTCAGTAAGGTAGCCCGCTGCTGCGTCCAGGTGGTTCCATTCCCGTTGCAGCTCGCCCAGCCCGATCAGCGGCTCGCTGGCGATGGGCAGCCGCCGTCCCTGAAAATCGGTCGCCAGCCGCAGTGCCCGTTCCAGAATCTCCCGGGCTCGATGCAGGAGGCCCTGGCGTGCCTGCAGCTTGGCCTGATAGCAGAGGGCGGCCACGGCGATCAGCCGGTTGCCGCTCTCCTGGCCCATGCGAGCGACCTCAGCCAGGGCCTGCCTGCCATCGCGAGGGTCTCCATCGGCCAGCCGGGCCAGGCTCAAGATCCAGGCTACTACGTTGCGCAAGAACACCTCGCTCTCCGGCAGAAGATCAAAAGCCTGCTGGCATAGCTCCGCAGCATGGGGCATATCGGCCTGGAAGAGCATGAGATAGGCGCGTAGGGCAGCCAGCCTACCGGCCGCCATGTCGGCGCTCTCCGGGGACTCTTGCACCGCGAGCATGTCCTGCAGGCGTTGCTCGACAAGGTCCAGGGATTGGCCGCTCATCAACAGGGCCCAGGCATGGAAGAAGCAGAGGGTCGGACGGCGGCGTACCGATTCGTCTGGCATCCTGTCTACCCAATTGAGAAAGGTCGTGATCTCGCTGCGCATCAGGGTCGCTTCGACGCTCTCTTCGATCAGAGCCGCCGCTCGCTCATGGTCGCCTGCAGCCAGGGCATGATCGATGGCCTCAGCCATGAGCCCGTGCTGCTCGTGCCAGGCACTGGCGCGACGATGCAGGGCTGCGAGGGAGTCTGGCAGGGATCGCGCCAGGCGCTGCTGTAACAGATCGGCAAAGAGCCGGTGGTAGCGATACCACTGGCGTTGATGGTCCAAGGGCACGATGAACAGGCTAGAATCCTCGAGATGTTCCAAGATGGCCTGGGAGCCAGCGAAGTCTGAGACAGGCAGCTCGTCGCCCAGCACGGCATCGCAGAGAGCGCCGGTTAGCCGCTCGAGGATCGACGTCTTGAGCAGGAACTGTTGGAGAGCTGGTGGCTGCCGCTCCAAGACCTCCTCCACCAGATAGTCAAGAACAAAGCGATGGCTGCCGGCGAAGGCGCGGATGAACTCGGAGCGAGCCTGGCCGGTCAGGTCCGGGGGCTGTGCTTGCAGTGACAGGGCTGCCATCTGCAGGCCGGCGATCCAGCCCTCCGTGCGGGCCTCCAGGGCGTCCATGTCTTCCGGCCACAAGTCCAGGCCCATGACGTCGTTCAGGAAGGCGGCAGCTTCCGTCGCGGTGAAGCGCAGGTCGCTCTGGCGCAGCTCGGTCAGCTGGCCCCGCGCGCGCAGGCGCGGCAGAGGCAAGGGCGGATCGCCGCGGGTGGCGAGCACTAGGTGCAGGTTCTCCGATAGATGATCGATCAGGAAGGTCACAGCGTCGTGGATCACCTGGGATGTGACCCGGTGATAGTCGTCCAGGGCCAGAATCAGGGTCTGAGGTAGCGCCGCGAGCTGGTTGATAAGCTCGACGAGTTGGGCCTCGTGGAGGAGAGAACCGGCCAGGGCCAGGGCACCTGTGCTGGCCTGGCCGACAGCCTCATCGAGCTGGCGCAGCGCGGCAACCAGGTACGCGGAGAAGCGCGCTGGATCGTTGTCGCCCTCGTCCAGGGTGATCCACGCCACCCTGGGAGCCGGACCTTCGCCCTCTGGCAGGCTCTGAATCCACTCCCCCAGCAACGTTGTCTTGCCGAAACCCGCCGGAGCACAGACCAGGATGAGCCGATGTTGGTCGCGTAATCCGTCATTCAGGCGCTCTACAAGGCGAGGGCGCGGGACCAGGTTGGCGCGCAGCGCCGGGACATGCAGTTTCGTGGTGAGCAGAGGCCTATCCATGGGTCCTCACAGAAACGCCGCTACAGATGCCACTCATGGCCTGAATCCAGTGTACCATGGAACCGAGAGCGCAGCCAACCTCCTGAAAACTGCCTGGCCCCGGCCACACGCTTGCTCATATGCCGCGGCCAGAGTACAATCGCCTGGTCCCGGCCGCAGAGTGCCCGGACCGTCCCACACCTGGCGCAAGGAGCATGTTATGGTTCGACGATCTTCACGGCCATTGGCCGCCCTGCTATTGGCCCTCACCTTGTCGTTCTCCGTCCTCAGCGTTGCTGCGGCAGGCGTGGCAGCAGGTCCAGAGATGGCTCCAGCGGCCCAGGGCCCTGGAGAGCGCCTGCAAGCTGACACGGATGGCACGTCCGTGATCACCACGAATCCTGCCACGGGGACGGCCAGCTTCGTGCGCTTCCCGGACCGGGACCGGAGCCCTATCCTGGCCGGTGCCTCGCCCGAGGCCCGGTCCATAGCCTTCTTCGACCAATACGGAGAGCTCTTTGGGGTGCGCAACCCGCGCCTGGAGCTGCGGCTGGAGAGCAGCCAGCAAGACATCACGGGTGGCACCCACCTGGTCTACCGGCAGGTGTACCGGGGCCTCTCGGTGTTTGCCGCGGACCTGCGCACCCATTTCGACGCCCGGGGCCGGCTGGCCGCGGTGAACGGCACGTTCATCCCGGACATCACCACCAGCGTCCAGCCTGCGCTGAGCGCAGAACAGGCCGCCGCCATCGCCGTCGACGTAGTGCTGGACCAGCTGGGCGTTACCCCCTCGCGTCCCGTCGTGGCAGCCGAGACGACGCTGACCATCTTCCGGGTGGGTCTGATCCAGGGTGTGATCGGGCCCAGCGTCCTGGCCTACAAGGTCATGGTGGCTAACGGTGACGACGTACGAGAGTTCGTCTTCGTGGACGCCAACAAGGGCACGGTGTTAGACCAGTTCAGCGGCATCCACAACGGGCTGACCCGTGAGGTCTACGAGATAAGCCTGTCCCCTGGCAACCTGAAATGGCAGGAAGGTGATCCGGATCCCATCCCGGCCGGCTGGGCCGGCGGCAACACCCAACAGGTGACCGACTGGCAGAACGAGATCGACGGCGCCCGGGAGACCTACAACCTCTTCGGCAGCATGACCAACGGCGCCTGGCTCTCCTATGACAACGCCGGCGCCACGATGAAGACGGTCAACAACGCGTCCAGCGTGTCCTGCCCCAACGCCAGCTGGAGCGGCGTCTCCACCAATTACTGCAGCGACGTCACCGGCGACGACACCGTGGCCCATGAGTGGGGGCACGCGTACACGGAGAAGACCCACAACCTGATCTACGCCTGGCAGCCGGGTGCGCTTAACGAGTCCTACTCCGACATCTGGGGCGAGGCGGTGGACCTGCTCAACGGCCGGGGGACCGATAGCCCCGGGATCCTGCGCAGCAGCGACGGCGCCTCGTGCTCCACCTACGACAACACCAGTTCTCCGCCGCTCGCTCGCCGGGACAACAGTTATCGCTGGGTCTCCGGCGAGGACGACCCGGCCTTTGGCGGCCCCATCCGCGACATGTGGCGCCCCGAGTGTCACCTGCACCCCGGAAAGGTGACGTCCTCGAGATACACCTGCAGCAGCAGCGACGGCGGCGGCGTGCACACCAACTCGGGCGTGCCCAACCACGGCTTTGCCCTGCTGGTGGACGGCGGCAGCTATAGCGGCCAGACCATCACCGGCATCGGCCTGACCAAGGCCGCGCACATCTACTGGCAAGCCCAGCAGTTCTACCAGAACCAGGCCAGCAATTTCGTCGAGCATGCCGACGCCCTGGAGGCAGCCTGCTCCGACCTGCTGGGCACGCCGCTATATGAGCTGGTGACCACCGGCCCGGGCACCTGGGGCAATACGACCCCCGCCCTCACCCAGGCGGACTGCAGCCAGCTCTCCAAGGTAGCCCTGGCCGTGGAGCTGCGCACGCCCCCCGACTGTACCTTCCAGCCCCTGTTCGATCCCAACGCGCCGGCCCTGTGCACGGGCGAGCTGAGCCCTGAAAGCCACCTGGCTCAGAACTTCGAGGCCGGCCTCGGCAGCTGGACCGTGGCCCAGGTGCCGTCCTTCCCCGCCACCTGGAACCCCCGGGACTGGCAGGTGGTCTCCGACCTGCCCCAGGGCCGGCCGGGCTCCGCGGCCTACGGGCCTGATCCGGCGGTAGGCGACTGCGCCCTGGACCTGGACAACGGCATCATCGTGCTGCAGAGCCCGGTGATCGCCATCCCGGCTGACACCACAGCGCCCGTGCGCCTGGCTTTCGACCACCTGGTCTCCATGGAGTTGAGCTGGGACGGCGGCAACCTCAAGGCCAGCGTCAACGGCGGGGCCTATAGCCTGGTGCCGGCCTCGGCTTTCACCTTCAACGACTACCAGCGCACGTTGACGTCGGCAGCCAGTGGCAACGACAACCCCATGGCGGGACAGGCGGCCTTCACGGGCGGCGACGAGGGCGATGTGACCAGCGCGTGGGGCCAGAGCCAGATCAATCTGTCGGCCATTGGCGTCGATCCGGGCGACAGCGTGCAGCTGCGCTGGGAGCTAGGCACCGACGGCTGCAACGGCTGGGACGGCTGGTATGTGGACGACGTGCGCGTCTACACCTGCGAGACCTGCGCGGCACCGGGCGAGGCCGCCGAGCTGAGCATCGGCAAGGTGGACGGCAACACGCTGCGCCTGGAGTGGACGGCGGTGCCCGGCGCCACCGGATATGAAGTTTGGTCTGCCGTGAACGAGCCCTACTTCGACCCCACAGGCCTGGACTGCACGGCGCCAGCCCCCTACAGCTGCACCACCACGGCCAACACCTTCTACCAGGTGGACCAGCTAGGAGACCCGGCGCAGAACATCACCTACCTGGTGCGCGGCACCAGCAGCTGCGGCAGCGGCCCGTTCTCCGCGCGCCGCGGCGAGTTCGACTTCGCGATCGCGGCCGGAACGCCGTAGGGCGGCTGCGGCTGGTCAGCGATTGAGTATCTCGACGGTGCCCCGGCTGCCGTCGACGCGGACGCGGTCGCCGGTGTGCAGGCGCACGGTGGCGTCGCCGCAGCCGACGACAGCCGGGATGCCCAACTCCCGGGCGACGATGGCAGCGTGAGAAAGCGGTGCACCGATATCGGTGACAATGGCCGCGGCGCGGGCGAAGAGGGGCGTCCAGGCGATGTCGGTGAGCGCGGTGACCAGGACCTCGCCGGGCTGCAGCTGCGGGCCGTCCTCAGCCCGGTCCAGGCGCCGCACCAGGCCCTCGACGCGGCCGGCGGCGGCGGGGGAGCCGGCAAGGACCGTGAGATCGCCAGTTGCCGGAGCCCTGGCCGCAAGAGGCGCGTGCGCGTCGAAGATATCGCTGCGCCGCCGGGGGTCAGCCGCCCACTGGAAGGGATCGAAGGGGCCACGGATGACCTGGGGATAGGGAGGCAGGGCCTGGTAGCGCAGGTGGGTTTGGCGGCGAGCGGGGATGGTGGGAATGGCCGATGCGTCCCCTTCGAGCAGGCCAAGCACCTCGGGCAAGGTCAGGTAGAAGACATCGTCACCCAGGCCGGTGAGCTCGCCGGCGCGCACGGCGAAGCGGCGCACCAGCCAGCGGTCCCGCACGTACTCCGAGCGGGCCTCCTCGCGCAGGCGGGCGCGGCGGGCGTTCTCGACGATGCGATGCCGGATGCCTATGGCCTGGCGGGCGGGCAGGGCGTTCAGGCGTTCCCAGGCCGCGGCGAAAGCCTGGCGCTGGCGGGCGAGCAGTGCCTCCGGGTCTACGGGGGACTCGCGGAGCTGAGCCAGCTGAAGATCGAGCCATCCTGGATCTTCGGCGGGGCGGGGCACGGAGATCTCGAACTCGTGGGGGCCGCGGTGGCCGTAGTGGGCAAGGTAGGCCTCCCGGCTCACTTCACCCCGGGCCAGCTGCGCCAGCCCGACCAGGGGCCCCAGGCTCGGTAGGGTGGCGTCGGCGGCGCCGACGTTGGCCATCAGGATGTGGGCATCCTCGGGGCCCAGTAAGGCTATGAGCTCGCGACGCAGGGCCATGGTGTCCCCGGTGGCATAGTCGACGGTGCCGAGAACCACCCACACCCCATGCTTCACGTGGGGCTTGAGCTCCTGTTGCCATAGCGCGGCCAGGGCGCGGCCGGAACCGGTGGCCGTGATGCGCTCCGTCAGTAGGCGGCACGAGTCCGGGTTCGCGGCCAGGTAGGCAGGCAGGGCCTTGACGCCCTGGCGATATTTGCGCTGCACGCGCGCCACCTGGGCCAGGCCCGCGGCGATGCCGGCCAGGTTCAGGGGAATGCGCGGGATGTCCACGTCGTCGGGCAGACGAAGGTAGAGGGTGCCTTCCAACCGGGCCAGGAAGTCGTCCCGGCTGCGGCCGAGGGCCAGGTAGAGTGCGGCGAGGGCACTGATGTTGAGATAGGGGCAGCCGCCGATGTTGCCGGTGGTGGCATAGCCGGGGAGGAAGATCCAGTCGTCCAGGGTGAACTCCAGCACCGACCAGGCCAGGGGGGTCATGGGCTCGGTGACCGCCTCGCCGAAGTTGACATTGGTCCACAGAAAGTCACCGAGGAGAGTGGCGTTGGCCTGGCCGGTGGCCGGGTCGAACACGGCTTGGATAGCGCCCTTGCCGCCGGCTGCGGCCTGGGCGGCCTGGACGCTGTATTGGGAGGGGGTGGATGGGGAGGATTCTGGGTTCATAGGCACGGAGGAGGCAGAAGGCGCGAAGGGCACGAAGAGGGCGAGGAGACCTCGCCCCTACGGATCACAGGTTACGGATCACGGATTACGGGTCACGCGTCCAGGAGGTGGATAGGCGTGATGGCGTTGCACTTGGGGCAGGTGCAGGTGGGAATGCTGGTGTGGGTGGCCGTGGGCAGTACGGGGCCCAGGGTTGTGGTGAGCAAGGATGCCACGGCCGGGTGGACCAAATGATAGAAGACGTTCAGCCCGTCCTTGCTGTCCTCGATCACGCCGGCCTCTCGCAGGACGCGCAACTGCTGGGATATGTAGGGCTGAGGCCTGTGGAGCACAGCCTCCAGGTGGCAGACGCACTCGGGGCTGCGGCGCAGCACGTCGAGGATCTGCAGCCGCACCGGGTGGCCCAGCAGCTTGAACAGGCTGGCATAGGAGTCAGTGGAGTCAGAGGACATGATGGCGTCACCTTGAAATAGAAAGATCCACGAGATCCATGCAACAGTTAGCATCCAAACAACAGCTATTATACCACATGGGGCAGAGATTTCATGAGGAGGTATTAGAAGCGGGTTGGGGCCCTGTCGCACCTGCCCTGGGGGGTGAGGCGGGGTGGCACGCAGGAGCCCCAGGTGTTTGAAGCTCCCATATACCGAACCATTTCCCGAAGAAACGGTTAATGGGTTAATGGGAGGGTGCAGCGCGCTTGGAAGCGCTTTGTCCAGTGATAGGCGATCACGAGGGGTGGGCCAGGTCCCCAGTCTCTGATACGGCGAAGCCGACGCTCTGGAGCGGTTGGCGCAGGCATCCTGGCTCGCACCCCCGAAGTCCGCCCTAGAATTCGGCCGATCGGAGGCCAAAACATGATCTAGATCATATTCTTCTGGGGCAGGCACTGGTATAATATACAAGAATGTGCATATGTGAAGTTTTGCATGTACCGTGGTTCTAAGCCATGGTAGCAAGGAACATGGACAATGGCTTCTAACTATCTTGAGACGACCGTGGACAAGTTCATCTTTCGGGTGAAGGTGGGCTACCTGTACACCGAGGGTGGACTGTGGATGGCCCTGGACGAGGCGGCGCGCACGGCGCGGGTGGGGCTGACGGACTTCCGCCAGCAGTCCAGCGGCGACGTGGCCTTCGTGGACCTGCCGCAGGTGGGACAGGTGGTAGCCGCCGGTGGGACCCTGGCTACCGTCGAGACCATCAAGGTGGACCTGGAGGTGCCGGCACCCCTCGACGGCACCGTGATAGCGACCAACGCCGGGTTAGAAGAGGCGCCGGAGCTAATCAACCAGGACCCCTACGGCGAGGGCTGGCTGGCCGTGCTAGCGCCTTCAGCCTGGCCGGTGGATGGCCTGCTGGACGCAACTCAGTACTTAGAAGTGATGACCGCGCAAGCGGAGGCGGAGGCAGCCCAATGAATGTCGTGATCGTTCCCTGCAGCGGCATTGGCAAGAGCTACGGCACGGTGACCCGCGAAGCGGGTTACATCGTGGCTGAGGAACTCCGGCCCGACGACACCCGCATCGTGCCACTGTCCCTTCTGGTGCTGGGTGATGAGGAGGCTAGGGCGGCTGTGCGCAATGCGGCAGTAGTGACCATCGACGGCTGCAAGCTGGCCTGTGCCACCGTCAACGTCAGCCAGGCCGGCGGCCAGGCGACCGAGGAGTTCACGGTGCTGGACTGCTACCGCCGGCACAAGGACATGAAGCCCCAGGGCATCGCCGAGCTGAACGAGGGCGGGCTGGCCCTGGCGCGAGCACTGGCGGAGGAGGTGGCCCAGGTGGTGGACGATATCAGGAAGGGAGACCAGTAGGAGCTGGTGGAAGCTCCGAGGATAGACCTATGCCAAGCTTACCCCAACGCAAAGTCGGTATCGTAGCCTGTTCCGGTGAGGAGATGGCTGAGGGTACCGTGACCCGTCTGGCCGCACTCAAGGTGCTGGAGGAACTACGACCGAGCGATACCGTCACCATTTGCCTGCCCCTGTTCCTGGCGGGCGGCGAGGGCGACCGCGCCTTCGCCAGGTTCTACCCCACCATCGCAGTGGATGGCTGCGACAAGCGCTGCGCGGCCCGCGCCACCGAGCTTTACAGCAACACCCCGGCCGCCAGCATCCTGCTGGACGACGTGCTGGCCGAGCG
>JAULUH010000446.1:0-1995 GCA_032111745.1 Anaerolineae bacterium
CTAGGATGTGGCCCTGACGCGCGCCGTGGCCGACGCCGTGCCCGTGCCCGTGATCGCCTCCGGCGGTGCCGGCTCCCTGGACCATTTCTACCAGGCCCTGACCACCGGCGGCGCCGACGCTGCCCTGGCTGCTTCGCTGTTCCACTACCGCCAGTTCTCCGTCGGCCAGGTCAAGGATTACCTGCATCAGCGGGACGTGCCCGTGCGCCTGGCGGCGCTGCCGTCCCCTTGACCAGGCCTGGAGGGCCATACCTATGACGACACTCGACGAGTTGCAGTGGGGCCCGCAGGGGCTCCTACCCGCCATCGTCCAGGACGTTACCACCGGCCAGGTGCTCATGCTGGCGTGGATGAGCCAGGAGGCCCTGCAGCAGACCCTGGTCACGGGCGAGGTTCACTTCTGGAGCCGCAGCCGTCAATCTCTGTGGCACAAGGGGGCTACCTCCGGAAACGTGCTGGTGGTGGCCGGGATATCCTACGACTGCGACGGCGACGCCCTCCTGGTGCAGGCCGGGCCCTTGGGCCCGGCCTGCCATACGGGCAACACTTCCTGCTTCTACCGCCAGCTTTCACTGGAGCAGCCTGGCGCCGCCACTCGGGGCCTGGCGGGAGCCTTCACCTGGCCTGCAGAGGCGGCCGAGGGCGCCGACTCTGCGGGCTCTCGCGCCGGAGCACACCCATGACCGACACCATGTCGCGGCTATCCGCGATTATCACCCACCGCAAGGCCGAGCTGCCGGCGGGCTCGTACACTACCCAGCTCTTCACCGCCGGCGAGAATGAAATCGTCAAAAAGCTGGGCGAGGAGGCCATCGAGGTCATCGTGGCCGCCAAGGCCGAGAGCGACGATCGCCTGGTATACGAGATGGCCGACCTGGTCTACCATGCCCTGGTCCTCCTGGCCGCGCGCGACCTGGCGTGGCAGGATGTCGAGGATGAGCTGGCCCGGCGCTTTCGCTGAAGGAGAAACACGATGCCAGTCACAGCCGTAGTGGGCGCCCAATGGGGCGATGAGGGCAAGGGGCGTATCATCGACTACTTTGCCCAGACTGCCGGCATGGTCATCCGCTTCCAGGGCGGCGACAACGCCGGCCACACCGTGGTCAACAGCTATGGCACCTTCAAACTGCACCTGGTGCCCTCTGGCATCTTCAACCCCCACACCCGCTGTATCGTGGGCACCGGCACCGTGGTCAACCCCGAGAGCATCCTGGCCGAGATGCGTACCCTGTCCGCCGCAGGGGTGAACCTCGACAACCTGTGGCTATCCGAGCGTGCCCATATCGTCATGCCTTACCACCTGCAGCTGGACGCCCTGCAGGAGGCCGCCCGTGGCCAGACCGCCATCGGCACTACTAAGCGAGGTATCGGCCCTACCTACAGCGACAAGGCCGCCCGCTGGGGTATCCGCCTGGGCGACCTCAAGCACCCTGACTGGTTGCGGGCGCGCCTGGAGCAGGTGATCGAGCACAAGAATGCAAACCTGGGCGACTACGGGCAGCCGCCCCTGTCCGTGGACGGCATCCTCCAGCAGTGCATGGCCTGGCAGGCCCAAGTGGGCCGCCGCATCGTGGACGTGCTGCCTATGGTCCGGGAGGCCGTGCAGCAGGACCAGGCCGTGCTCCTGGAGGGCCAGCTGGGCGTCATGCGTGACCTGGACTGGGGAATCTATCCCTACGTCACCTCCTCCAATCCCACCGCCGCCTACGCCGGCTCCGGCGCCGGCCTCCCGCCCCACAAGATCACCCGCATTGTCGGCGTGGTCAAGGCCTATTCCACCTGCGTGGGTGCCGGCCCCTTCCCGGTGGAGCTGTTTGGCGAGCTGGGCGACCGCCTGCGCGAGGTCGGCGGCGAGTTCGGCGCCACCACCGGACGGCCGCGGCGGGTAGGCTGGTTCGACGGCGTAGCCATCGACTTCGCGGCCTGGCTGAACGGCTTCACCGAGCTGGCCATCACCAAGCTGGATATCCTGGACGGCTTTCCCGAGCTCAAGAT
>JAULUH010000447.1:0-5232 GCA_032111745.1 Anaerolineae bacterium
CCTGCCACGACTCCTCATCGACACAGCTCCAGGTCAGGCCGTCTCAAACACCCCTCCTCCATCCTTCCACCGCCCCTGCCCTCCCCACTTCCCCTCCCGACTCCTCCGGTCCTATTCCCGCTTTGCGTTCTCTGCGACCTCTGCGGTTCCCTTCCGGTTCCGCTCTGAACTCCTCCGGTCTTGTCTCCCCCTGGCGCTCTCTGCGCCTCTGCGGTTGCCTCTCCGCCGTCCGTGTTCGTCGGTGTCCGTCCGTGTTCGTCCATGCCACCTCTACTCTGCCCGATCTCCTGCCAGCTTGACATCGCCTGGTGATTGCGCTAGAGTCCCTGAACGCGCCGGCCCCCGCGCCCGTGTAACGCTCAGGAGGCCGGCGCCATCTGCGCCAGGCATTATACCTACGGTGACAGCCCGCACACAAGTCCCGCCCACCAGGGCGCTGATCATCACCACCAACTACCCGCGCTGGGAGGGAGACCCCCACTCGCCGTGGCTGGTCACCCTGCTGCACCTGCTGCGCGCCCAGGGCGTCACCATCGAGGTCCTGGCCCCCGCCTTCGCCGGTCAGGGCAGCCACACCATCGACGGCATCCCCGTCCACCGCTTTCGCTACGCCCCCGCCTGCTACGAGACCCTCACCCACGAGGAGGGCGCCCCCAACAAGATCCGCCGCCAGCCAGCCTACCTGGCCCTGCTGCCAGGCTACCTGGCCGCCGGCATGCTGGCCGCCTGGCGCCTCGCCCGCCAGGGCCGCTTCGACATCGTCCACGTCCACTGGCCCGTGCCCCAGGGCGTCCTGGGCTGGGCCGCGCAGCAGGGCGGCGGCGGCCGCCTGGTGGCCACTTTTTATGGGGCCGACCTGGTGCTTGGCCGCCGCCTCACGCTGGCCCGCCCCTTCTTGCAGGCCTTTGCGGGCTCCTGTGCGGACGTCGCCGCCATCTCCACCTACACCGCGGCCGAGCTGGCCCGCCTCACCGGCGTCGAAGCCCGCCTGATCCCCTACGGCATCGCCCTGCCGCCGGGCGACGGGGAGTGGCCGGCCGAGCCGGGCCTGATCCTCACCGTCGGCCGCCTCATCGCCCGCAAGGGCCAGGCCTACCTGGTCGAGGCCATGCCCCTCCTGCTGCAGCGCCATCCCGAGGCGCGGCTGGTAATCGTGGGTGAGGGCCACGAGCGGCCGCAGATGGAGGAGCTGGTCCACCGCCACGGCCTGGCCGGCCGGGTGACCCTGGCCGGCCGCGTCTCCGACGCCGAGCTCCAACGCTACTACGCCCGCTGCGACATCTTCGTCCTCCCCGCCATCGTGGACGATGCCGGCGACACCGAGATGCTGGGCATGGTTTCCCTGGAAGCCATGGTCTACGGCAAGCCCGTAGTCGCCACGGACGTGGGCGGCATCCCCGACATCGTGCGCCACGGCGAGACCGGCCTGCTGGTGCCCCAGCGCGATGCTGCGGCCCTGGCCGCGGCCATCGGCCAGCTATTGGACGACCCCGCCCTCTCCCGCCGCCTCGGCCAGGCCGGCCATGCCTTTGCCCGCGACCGCTTCGCCTGGCCCGCCGTGGTGGCCGAGACCCTGGCCCTGTATGGCCTGGCGCGGGGCGGCCCCGGGTTCTAGGCGATCCCTGGCCGATACGGTAGAATAGCCCTATGGCCCCCAACCCCACCTACCTGCGCCGCCGCCGTCTGAACACCGCCGTGCGCGCCATCGCCCTGCTGCTCTCCCTGGGCTTCCTGGCCGCGGTCACCGCCAGCCAGTGGCAGGAGCTGCGAGCCTACGAGTGGTCGCTGCAGCCCGTCTGGCTGGCCCTGAGCTACGCCGCCCTGTTCGCCGCCTGGCTCCTGGAGCTCTCGGCCTGGCGCTTCATCCTCGGCACCCTCGGCGGCACGCTGCGCTGGCGCCGGGCCGCCGAGACCTGGTTCCTGGCCAGCCTGGTGCGCTACATCCCCGGCAACATCTGGCAGTTCCTCGGCATGGCCGAGCTGGCCGCCGACGACGGCGTCAGTCGCATTACCACCCTCACCAGCATCTTCCTGCACCAGATCCTCGCCACCGCCGCCGGCCTCAGCCTGGCCGCCATCTATTTCGCCGTAGCCGGAGAGGGGGCCTGGCTGAGCGCCCTGCGCCCCTTCCTGCTGCTGGTGCCCCTGGGGCTCCTGCTGTGCCATCCGCGGTTCCTGTCGTGGATGCTCAACCAGGTCATGCGCTTGCTCAAGCGCCCGCCCGTAGAGGTCACCCTGACCTGGGGCCAGATCTGGTTGGTGCTGCTGGCCTACCTGGGGGTCTGGCTGCTCATGGGTAGCGGCTTCGCCCTGTTGGCCAGGGCCGTGGTGCCGGTCGATGCGCAGCAGTTTGCCGCCCTGATGGCCGTGTGGGCCGCAGCCTTCGTGGTCGGCTACCTGAGCATGCTGACGCCCAGTGGCCTGGGCGTGCGCGAGGGCGTCATGATCCTGCTGCTGGCCCCTATCTTCCCTTCCCCCGTGCCCACCATGGTCGCGCTGCTGGCCCGCCTGTGGATGGTGGGCGGCGAACTGGCCGGTGCCGCGCTGGCCCTGATCAGCCGCAGCCGCGAGCGCAGGCAACGCAGCCGGGAAGCCCCTGCGAGCGCCGTGGTGGCGATTCAGCGGCCGGAGGACAGCCAGGCGTGAGCACGCAAGCCCCGGCCGCCCGGCGCCCCCGCTGGGCCATGGCGATGTTATGGGCCATGATCCTGGCCTACGCCGCCTATTTCTCCGTGCTGTCCGTGCGCCTGCACGACGCCCAGCGCACCCACAAGTCCGACCTGGGGCAGATGGACCAGGCTATCTGGAACACCAACCGCGGCCGCTTCGTGCAGGAGACCAAGCTCGAGGAGGTTAGCGCCCGCCTGACCGACCACGTGGAGCCCATCTACGCCCCCGTCTCCCTGGTCTTCTACCTCTGGGACGACGTGCGGGCCCTGCTGGTGCTGCAGAGCGTGGCCCTGGCCCTCGGCGCCTGGCCGGTGTATTTGATCGCCGAGGGCCGTCTCGCCACTGGCAGGGGCCATTCGGACCGGCAGCCCGGCTACCGCCGCACGGCCGTCGTGGCCGCCCTGGCCTGCGCCGCAGCCTACCTCCTCTACCCGCCCCTGCAGGCGGCCAACGTGGCCGAGTTCCACGCCCTGCCCCTGGCCACCCCCCTCATCCTGCTGGTCTTCCTGGCTATCGAGCGGCAACGCTGGGCCTGGTTCTTGGTGGCTACCGTGCTGGTAGCTATGGTCCAGGAGGGCACCGCGCTGCTGGCCGCCGCCCTGGGCGCCTATGCCCTGGCCCTCGGCCTGTGGCGCCGCACCCGGCCGCCAGTCCCGGGCGCGGCAGCGGCCGTGGCCGGGACTGGCGGCCGGCCCGACATGGCCGCCGTGGTCGCCGGGGCCGCCGCCCTGCTCTTCGGGCTGGGCTGGTTCTACGTCGCCACCTTCGTGATCATCCCCGCCTACGCCGCCCCGGCCTATGGCCTGGAGGAGACCCCCTACGCCGCCCGTTTCGGCGCCCTGGGCGATAGCTTCGGCCAGGTGGCCCTGAGCATGCTCACCCGGCCCGGCCTGGTGCTACAGGTGGCCCTGGAGCCGCTACGCGTGGAGTACGTCTGGCGCCTGCTGGCCCCCGTGGGCTTCCTGGCCCTGGCCGGGCCGGAGATCCTTCTGCTGGCCTTCCCCCTCTTTGCCGCCAACGCCCTCAGCTCCTACCCCATGCAGTATAGCGGCCTGCTCCACTATTCCGCGCCCCTGGCTGCCTACGCCGTCATGGGGGCCATCGTCGGCGGGCACCGGATCAGCGCGCCGCTGCGCCGGCTGGCCCTGCAGGCCCGCAGCCGCAGCCTGTGGCGCCTGCTGCGGCCCTATCGCCCGCTGGTGGTCTGGCTCCTGTTCTGGAGCATCACCTGCCAGATAGCCTACGGCTACACGCCGGTGGGCCGCCAGTTTGGCTACACCTGGCCCGAGGTGACGGCGCACCACCGGCTGCTGGAGCGCTTCGCCGCCCAGGTCCCGGCCGAAGTGCCCCTCTCCACCATGTCGTCGCTCTATCCCCACTTCACCCACCGCCAGAACATCTACCAGTTCCCCCTGCTGGGGGATGCGGAGGTAGTGTTGCTGGACCTGGCCGCAACCACCGGCTGGTCCAGCCATCCCACGGTGGTCCGGGACAAGGTGCGCCAGATGCTGCAGAGCGGCCAGTGGGCCGTGCAGGACGCCGCCGACGGCTACCTCTTGTTGCGCCGTGGCGTGCCCCCCGCCCCGGTTGAGGGCACGCCGGCCCTGCCCGCGGCGTTCTACAGCTTCGCCGACCCGCAGGCCGGGCCCCAGTTCCCCCTCGACATCACCTTCGGCGGCCGCCTCAGGCTGCTGGGCTACGACGTCATCCCCGAGGAGCAGTTCCGGCGCACCGGCTTTCGCTTCTACTGGCAGGCCCTCGAGCCCTTGCCCGCGGACCTGGAGCTACGGATCTTTGCCGTGACCCCCGACGGCGAGGAGGTGGACAGCACCGACCAGCGCCCCCTGATGCAGGCCCTCTGGCGCCAGCCGGCGGACTGGCCGGTGGGGGAGGTCGTGGTCACCGACAAGCTGCCCTGGTACCTCCCCAGGCAATGGGCGTTGGGCGTCGGCGCCTACCAGGGCGAGGCATGGTCCGAGCACGGGAGCCGCTGGCCCGTGGTCGCGGAGCCCGCGGCGCAGGGCATCGGCACCGCCACCTTCGACGACAGCACCTGGGTACGCCTGAACCCGTGGCAATGGCGCCGGGGCCGCCTGATCACCCTGCCCACCCCGCCCGCCATCATGCCGGCCGCCCACACCTTCGGCGGCGACGGCTGGATCGTCACCCTCACCGGCATGGACGAGCCCGCCCGGGCCGCGCCGGGCCAGGAGGTACCGGTCACCCTGCAATGGGAGGCCCAAACCGCCGCCCCGCGCGACTACACCGTGTTCGTGCATCTGCGGGACGCCGCCGGCAACGTCGTGGCCCAGGCCGACGCCACCCCCCACTACTACGGCTCGCTGCCCACCTCCCGCTGGCCCCTCGCCGAGCCCGTGCTCGATGCCCACACCCTGCCCCTGCCCGCGAACCTGCCGCCGGGGGTTTACGACCTAGTGGTAGGCTGGTATTACTGGGAGACGCAGGAGCGGCTGGCCTTGCTCGACCACAACAACATCCCCACGGGCGACGGTGCCGTGGTGGCGCAGATGGAGGTCGACACCACCGCAGGCCCCACGCCGG
>JAULUH010000448.1:0-2000 GCA_032111745.1 Anaerolineae bacterium
GCCGATATGGGCGCGGGCTTTGTCGCGCTCGGTGCGGGCGTGGTTGAAGGCGTAGTCGCCCTGGACGTAGTAGTCGCGGGCGTTGAATTCGATCTCGGCGAAGGCTTCTGAAGCGGCGCACAGAAGCTTGTAGGCCGTGTGATAGCCGGTGAGTAGGCGCTCTCGGCCGGTGCCGTTGAGGTGAACACTGGGCAGGGGAAAGGAGGGGGTGTAGGTCATTGGTCAGTCCTCAGGAAGTGGGGGTAGTGCAGCGAGAAAGCCATGCAGCCAAGTGCTGACTTCTTCGGGGTTGAGGAAGGTCACGTACCTTGTCTGCTTATCGAGCTTGACGCCGATACGCGGGGCGTCACCACGCTCTCGGATGACGTCGATGGTGATAGTGCGCATGGCTCAGTTGTTCTGGAGATAGAAGTACCGAGAGTCAGGGCCGAAGTCCTCCAAGAGGTGGGGGAAAGCGGCCTCGATGCGTTGTTTGTTGCCGGGGTCGGCGGCGTACCAGGCGGCAGCCAGGCGGGCGCAGAAGCCGCCGCCGTGCCGTTCCATCGCAAGGAAGGTGCGGTGCAGGTCGGTGCGGGAGAGGGTGGTGCTCATTGCTTGGGTTCCTGGGTGCTGAGGGCGATGTAGACGGTGGGGGTGTCGGTGGCGAGGCCCTGGGCTTGCTCCCACTTCTGGGTGGTGCGGAGCTGGTGGGCGTCGCGCTCGGTCTCGGGGGAGTAGGTCCAGTTGTGGCGGCTCTTGCGTTGGGCGCGGAAGGCGCCGAGTTCGAGCAGGTCGAGGTCGTGGCGCTGCATGTGGGACAGCAGCCAGGTGCGGTGGGTGGCGAGCTCGGCTTCGAGACGTTGGATCTGGAGCTGGAGCGTTTGGGCGGCGGTGAGGTGGCGGCCGACGGAGCCGTTGGGGACGTAGGTGCGGTCGCGGCGGACGCGGGGCAGAGACGGCAGCGCGGGCTTGGTCTCGGGGACGAGGCGGAGGTGAGTGGTCGTCATGGGCCGGGAAAGGTGGTGAGGGTCTGGGTGGGGGGCAGGTCGCTGGTGGGTTGGTGGCGGCCGTACTCGATGAGGACGAAGGACAGGGCCAGGCCGAAGGCGAAGCCGATCAGGTGGGCCGGGTGGAGGCGCCGGCGTGGGGGTTCTGGACGGTGGGGAAAGGGTCGGGTCATGACATCACCGGTTCGGGAATTGGTTGCCAGGAGACGTGCGAAGCACGGGAGCCGTGGGCGTGGATGGTCACGTCGGCGCTGGCGCCGTCGCAGAGGCCGCAGCGGGCGCAGTTGGTTTTGTTGCCGCGCTCGGTGGAGGCGGCGCAGTGGACGGTGCCGGTGGGGTCGGCTTCGCCGGTAGGGGTGACGGTGAAGGTGCGCCAGCCGGCGGCGCGGGCGTCATGCAGATCCTGCATGGAATCGCAGGAGGCTTGGACGATGCCGCGCAGCCAGGAGCCGACGGGGCGGCGCCACTGGTGGGTGTAGCCGGTGTGGCGGGCGACGCGGGGGAGGATGGATTGCCACACCCAAGGCGGGACGGCGGCGGGGTCGCCGGCGGAGCCGAGGCGCAGGAGGGCGTCGTCGAAGTCCTCGGGGGAAGCCGGGGCGTAGCCGGCGCCGTGGTGCCAGCAGTTCCAGACGGCGAGGGGGGCCTGCCACCAGGAGACGTAACAGGTGTCGTTGAGGAAGTGGGGGCAATCGCCGCAGACGGAGGCGCCGTCGGGGCCGGCGAAGGCGTGGTGCGGGGGGATGTCGGCGCGGAGAATCCAGGTCTGAAGCATGGCGCCGGTTTTGTCGTTGGCGGAGCGCTCGGCGAAGCCGGTGCAGATCACCACGATGGGGGCGCCATCAAGCATGGACGGGCCCTCGTAGAGGACCCGCCCGTTGGGGTTGGTGGTTGGCATGGCTCAGAGGTCGTAGTGGAACCAGCCGTAGCCGGGGCGGAAGACGTAGAGGTGCTCGCAGCAGTAGTCGCGCCAGTGGGCGGGGGCGTCGGCCTCGGGGACTGTTACCGGGGGTT
>JAULUH010000449.1:0-6016 GCA_032111745.1 Anaerolineae bacterium
CTATCACTATGCCACCCAGCTCATCGTCGATCAGCCCGTCTTCCCTCTCCTGGTCTGGTCCTGGTGGCAGACATACCACACTCCTGACGTCGACCTCGAGCGCTTTGCCGGCCACACCGCCTTTCTCTTTCTCCACACTGGCGATTTCGATCTCTACTGGCGTGCCTTTGACGGCCGGCGCTGGTCCCTGGATGGTCCTCCCCCACGCCGCGCCACCCTGCCTTGGGCTGCCGTCGGCCAACTGCCGGCCGCTTCCAGTGTCGAGGTCGGCGCCGCATCTGCAGCCACATAAACGGCCACAACTCGCGCCAGGCGCGACTAGGAGCCCACTCTCTGCGGTTCTTCTCCGAACTCACAGTGCCCTTTGCGTTCTCCGCGTGTTCCACGGTTCGCCTCCGGGCGCTGCGATTCCTTCTGCAGTTCTTTCGGCTGACCGTTGTCATCCCTGGGATGCCGAGCTGCTCACCGCTGCCGCCGCCTTTCCCGCCAACCCCTTCAACCGCTCCAGCGCCTGCGGCGTTCCGCTGGCCTCGCTCTCCGCACCCAGGCTCATCAGGTCTGCGATCCACTTGCTGGCGCCGAACTGGGCCAGCACTTTCTGCACGATCAGCGTCATCGGCACGGCAATTAACGCGCCCAACCCTCCCAGCAGCGCCGTCCACACGATCACCGACACGAACACTACCAACGGCGACAACCGCAGTCCCTTGCCCATGATGCGAGGCTGGAGAATATTCTGTACTCCACCATTGATTAGCACATAGGCCACGAACACGATCAAGGCCGTCACAACTCCGTTCTCCGCCCATGCCAGCAGCACCGGTGGAATCAGTGCCAGCCAGAAGCCTACGCTCGGGATGTAGCCAAGGAAGAACGACAGTATTCCCCACAATACGGCAAAGTCCACCCCCAGTACCAGCAGCAATAAGGTATTGCCGACAGCCACCACGAAGTTGATCAGTGTCATGATTCCAACATACTGGCGCACCTCCACCGTGAACTCGCTGAACCGGTCGATGATGGTGGGATCTACCCCCAGGCGCTCCGCTGTCATGTGACGTGAAGCCACGAAGATACTTAGCATGAAACCGAAGATGAATAGCACGATGAAGCCCTGGGTCACTGCCTTGACCAGTATGTTCGCCAGCGCCAATGCCACCCCACTCAGGTCGCTCAGTTTGACCGTGGAGAGCAGCTGCTCCAGCGGCGTCAGGTCAGGCGCGGCTCCCGGCAACAGGTTCTGCAGCATCGTCTGCAGATCCCTTGGCGGCTGCGCGGCCAGGCTCACGCCGTAGGTAGGCAACAGCGCCAACAGCCTGGTGAGTGAGACGAGGACGAGCATAAATATCCCCGCCAGCGCCGCAATCACCGCCACAATGGTCAGGATCAATGCCAGGTTGGACGGTATGCCTTTCTTCATCAGCCACATGGGCACCGGCTGTAGCGCAATGGCGATCACCAGTGCGGTCAGCAATGGCGCCAGGATAAAGGACGTGGACCGGATTCCCCAGAAGATAATGAAGCCTGCAGCTATGGTGACCAGCAACCGCGCAATCGAACCGCGCTCTACGTTCATGGCGTATTCTCCTTTTTGCTCCAGGCATGGCGTCCAAGGTCTGCTGGTATCATATGCAAGCCAGCAGAAAACGCCAGCGCCTCCGCATCACCGCCTGTCACATTCTTAGGTAGTCGGTAGTCACCAGGCCCGCCAGAAACCCTCGATCCGCCTATGAGCCTCTTGCGTTCTGTGCGGTTCCCCTCTCTACAGCACCGCATCCAGTTCGTCGTAGCGCTCGCCCACAGTCTCAGCCAGCGCCTGCCTTAGTGCTTCTCCTTCCAGCTGGTGCGCCCCCACACCTCTCACCCGCCGGGCCAGCTCCTGGTCGTGCAGTACATCCTCTAGCCACCGAGCAAAATCTCCCCGCTCCAGGTGTAGCCGCAATGAAGTCACTGGCACTCGGCTGATCTGCTCCCTGAACTCCAACAGGTTCGCCGCACTGGCTACGGTGCCTCCCTGGGGACCGGTGAAATAGAATCGGCGTTGGGCCGGCAGCGGCGCCCGCAAGTACTTGTGCAGGTGCCGCACATGAGGCGTCGCACGGCCGCTGACCCGGAATCGAATCACGGGGGCCATGCCTGCCAGCTCCAGTGGCGCTGATCCCGTACACAGGAACGCCTGCCCCACAGGCAAAGTGGGCAGCTGATCGAGCACCTTCTGCCCCATCTCGTAACGCCCCAGCCACGGTCGCAGAGTCTCGATTTCCTCCTGCCAACCCATCCGAGTTAGCAACAGGTGGTTGAGTTGGTCCAGCAGCTTCATGGAGACCTGGCTCGGCCGGAAGCTGATCAGGCTGAAGCCTCCCCACTGCATTGCATCCAACACATGGTCTGTCAACCCGCTGTTGTCCCAGGGACAAAAGCTTTGCACCTCGTCCAGAAAGAAGTAGTGGGGACGGCCACGGCGCGCTCGCAAGCCGCGTAGGGCTCGCAGAAAGTCGTCCAGATACTCCAGCCGCTGGTCGATGGTGTAGGTTGACAGGTCCAGCACCAGGCTGACGTCGTTCCACTCTACCACGTTCAGCACATCGGCTACCGGCGGCAGCGGGTTGCTCGGTCCCCCCAACAATAGGGTTCGCGGGGACGCCCCTAAGGTACGATAATCCCCTTCTGGGTCGATGATGCATACTTGGTACCGCTGCTTCAGCAGTTCCTCCGCCACCAGCCCCGCCAGCCACGACTTGCCGCTGCCGCTGGATCCCAGGATGCCGATATTGGCCTCCACCAGCGCAAAGGAATCGATGCGCACGGGCGAGCCACTTGGGCGGTGGCCTAGCAGCAAGGAACGCTCCGGCCTGGGCTGCCGGCCTGCTACCGCAGCGCCCGCCAGGTCTCTCAGCAGAACCTCCACCGCCTCTCCAGCCGGCAATTCGAGGGCCACGTCGGCCAGGTGCCGCAGACTCGGCTCGGGACGGCCTACCACTACGGCCAGCTCTGCCATCTCGAACATACTGCGGTCGTTTTCCGCATCACCACAGGCCACCGTGTTATGGGGTGAGTAGCCCAGCTCGTCCAGCGCGTAGGCCAGACCATTGCCCTTGCTGGCTCCCGTCGGCAATAACATGATGGCGTTACGGTTGTACTCCACGGTGACGCTGGCTCGCGCCTCCCGCAACACCCATAGCGCCGTCTCGTCGTACGGTACCACCGTGGCCGCGATTGCGATCCCCCATTCCACCGGGATGTGCAGCAGATGCAGCCGATGTAGCACCGCATCGGGCAGACGGCCAAAGGGCAGCATCACCACGTCGCGGCGCGGAAAGTACACCACGGCCCCATTTTCGGCCACGATGGCCTCGAACAACTCCTCGTAAGGACCCGTGAGAAGAAAGCTGTCCAGGGTGCGGCCGGTCACCAGCACCAACACCAGCCCGTTGGACCGTGCTGCGCGCAGGGCCGTCCATGTGCTGTCCCCCACATTGCCCCGTTCCCCCAGGGTCCCGTCCAGGTCACAGGCCACCACTGTGAGATGAACGGTCGGCCGCTGCTCAGGTCTGGGCGGGGGAGTCGGGGCCGCTGGCACCAATGGAGCGGGCGTCGGCTCCATTAATACCCGCTCTACCAGCCGTAGGATGTCCTGCAAAGTAAAAGGCTTGGCCAGGTAGGCATTGGCTTGCTGCCGCGCTCGCTCCTCTATGTCAGGCGAGCCAAAGGCTGTGATTAGGATTGCGCGTAGGCTCGGGTTGAGCTGCCGCCCCCGTTCGATTAGGGCCAGCCCGTCGATGCCGGGCAACCGTAGATCCGAGATCAGCAGGTCAAAAGCGGCTTCTGCTAGCCGCTTCAAAGCTTCCTCGCCCGAGCCACAGGCCTCCGTCTGGTACATGCCGTTCCCATATAGTCCCAGCCCCAGGCGTAACGATCGCGCCACCCCGGCCGAGTCTTCGACCACCAGAATCCGTATCGCCGGCTGCTCGGTCATGGCGTAGGATCCACTGCGGCCACGGGCAAGATGATCGAGAAGCGCACCCCCTGGTTGTCGGGCAGGTTGGTGGCGATTAGGCTGCCGCCGTGCTGCTGCACAATGGTGTGGCTGACGAAAAGACCCAGGCCCGTGCCCTCCGCTTTGGTGGTGAAGAAGGGCTCCACCAGGCGATCCAGGTGGTCTTCTGGAATGGACGGGCCGTTGTCCGTTACCGCAACCACCACCGTGTTTCCCTGTCGGCTGCCGGTGACCTCCAACCGCCCCCCCGTGGGCATGCTCTCGATCGCATTCAAAGCGAGGTTCAGGAGAACCTGAATCACCTGCTCCATAGATCCCTGAATCGGGGGCAGATCAGCCGGTAGATCTGCCGCGATCTCGATCCCCGAGTCTTCCATCTGTTTGCTCACCAAGTCCATGGTCTGCTGCCAGGCCTGGGCGACGGCTACCGGCCTGTAGGTTTCGGGGCCTGCACGGCTGAGGCTGAGCACCCCCTGGGTGATATCCGTTAGCCTCCGTAGTTCACTGCGACAGATGCGCAGAGTCTCCTCCCGCTCGTCAGGCTCTAGTTCGTATGCGCTCAGCAGATCCAGGTTGCCCTGGATAGCCTGCAGAGGGTTCTTAATCTCATGGGCCAGGATGGCCATCACTTGGCCCATGGCCGCCAGCCGCTCGGCCTGGATTACCTCCTGCTCCATGCGTTTGGTCTCGGTGATGTCCTGTCCTGCGCCGCGGATCCGGCAGATGCGGCCGGTCTGCGGGTCCGATTCCGGCCGGTTGTGGAAACGGATCCAGCGCGCCGGGCCCTCCCGTGTCTTCATACGAGCCTCGACGATACTCGCCCGCCCGGCTAGCAGGCGTTCCATCTCCTCCTGCACCCGGCCGCGATCGTCGGGGTGGAATAAGTTTACCCAACCGCCATAGGCTTCGAGATCGGCCTCGGCAAAACCTGTGATACGCGTGAACGCGCCTGTGATCCATTCCGTCTGCAGGCTGCCATCAGGTAATACCGCCAGCGTGTAAGCGAAGTCCGAGGTCAGCTCTGAGACAACACGGTAGCGTGTCTCCGAAGCCTGTAACGCAGCTTCGGCCTGGGCGCGGGCGGTGACGTCCTCAATTGCGACCAGCACCCGGGTGAGCGTCTCCTCGCAGCCCGGCACAGCCGACCAGTGCAGACGGATGTTGATCAGTTCGCCCGAGAGTTTGCGGTTCACGCCCTCCCACGCAAAGCTTGTGCGACCTTCCGCGATCCACACTAGCTCGTCGATGAACAGCTGGTGCCCCTCAGGCGGAACCAGGCGATCCAGCCCGATCAGCAGCTCAGCCTTATCCTTGGCTCCATACATGCCAAGACTCGCTTGGTTCAATGTCAGGATGCGAACCAACGCCACGCATTCGGCTACCACCTCTGGATGCATCTCGAGGAACAGCCGGAACTGCTGGGGGTCTGACAGGCCCAAAGCCGTGAAGCGCCGCTTGACGGCCGAAAAGTCCTGCTCGAACAAGGCGATGGGAGAGTTCTCGAACAGGTCGCGATAGCGCTCCTCCCCCTCCAACAGGGCTTGTTCAGCGTGCTTGCGCTGCAGGAAGCGGCCGATCAGTCGGGCCACCTCGTCCAGTAGGGTGCGCTCCTCCGGCAGGAAGATCTCGGCGTCACCCGCGGGGTGCTCCTTGAGATAGCCGACCACCAGCCGGCCTAATTCCTGGCCTCCTGCCATGATCCGGCCCCACTGCTGCCAGGCCGTTTCCCGGTAGTTGGCCGTTGTATATCTCTGTCCCCCCACCATGATCAGCGCGCACGCATCCCCGGCATACCGCCAGCCCGTGGGGATGATCTCGACTACCCGTTGCAGGAACGCCGGCACCGTGATGTCCAGATCCTCGGCCAGTTCTGAGATCCTGGTCATGACGTGCAATTCCTTAACCCGTTCATCCAGCTGGCGCGCGTAGTGGCGCAGTTCCTCCGCTATCTGCTTGTATGGCGTGATGTCCCGGAATATGCCCATCATGCAAAGGGGCTTGCCGTCCGAATCCCGCACC
>JAULUH010000450.1:0-4450 GCA_032111745.1 Anaerolineae bacterium
TGGCGGCCATCGAGCAGGGCTACATGCAACGGGAGATCCAGGACGCTGCCTACCGGGCGCAGATGGCCGTCGAGCGTGGCAGCCAGGTGGTGGTGGGAGTCAACCGTTTCGCCACGGACGCTGTACCGCGGGAAGAACTGTTACGCGTTGACGAGGCCGTGCAGGCCGAGCAGATCGCCCGGCTGCAGCAAGTGCGGGCACGCCGCGACCAGGAAGCGGCGAGCAAGCTGCTCCAACAGATCGAGGAGGCTGCGCGGCAGCCTGGCACATCGCTGATGCCCCTGTTCGTGGAGGCCGTCGATAGTTATGTCACCCTGGGCGAGATTTGCGGTGTGCTGCGACAGGTGTTCGGCGAATACCGGCCCGAGGTGTGGGTATAGGTAATCGAAGGAGCCATGAAGAAGCAGCCCAACAGCCGCATGTGTTTCATCTGCGGCACCAAAAACATCGGCGGCGTGCATGTGCGGTTCTACGAGCAGGAGGATGGCTCGTTGCTGGCACGCTTCTCCGGTCAGCAGACCCACCAGGGCTATCCTGGCCGCTTCCACGGCGGTGTGCTGGCCGGCATCCTGGACGAGACCATGGGCCGGGCCATCAGCGTGATCCATGGCGAGACCGTGTGGGGAGTTACCGCCGAGCTGTCCGTGCGCTGTCGCCAGCCAGTGCCGCTGTACACCGAGCTGGTAGCTGTTGGCCGCGTAACCAGGGAAACCCATCGCCTGTTCGAGGGTACGTCTGAGATCCTGTTGGCCGACGGCACGGTGGCTGTGGAAGCAGAGGGCAAATTCGTCAAGCTCCCCCTGGAGGCCCTGTCGGAGTTCGATCCTATAGCCGAGGAGTGGAGGGTTGTGCCGGACTAGGACCAGGGCCGTGCAGCTCGCCATCCTTGACACCATGATTGGGCGTGCAGGCCCTACCGGCGTGTCTAGCATCAGTTTGGAGAAGGCTTATGATCACCAAGATCAACCATATTGCCATCGTGGTCAACGACCTTGATGCGTCGCTGCAAGCCTACCACGACGTGTTGGGCCTGCCCATTGGCGATCGCAAAGTGATGCCCGAGCAAGAAGTCGAGATCGCCTTCCTGCCCGCCGGCGACAGTCTCATTGAGCTGATCATGCCGATCACCGAGGATTCGGGGGTAGCCAAGTACCTGGCCAAACGGGGTGAGGGGATGCACCACATCTGCCTGGAGGTAGACGACGTGGAGGCAACCCTGGCTGAAATGAAGGCTCGCAACGCGCAGCTGATCAACGAGGCAACCATTCAAGCGGCCGAGGGCCGGGCCTTCTTTCTGCACCCCAAGGGTACCCATGGCGTGTTGATCGAGCTGCTGGAAGCGGGGGCATAGGCTAGGCACTCCCTGGCTCAATCTATTCACCTACCAGATGCCGGAGGCCTGACGGTCTGCGGGGCCTGTGGCTGGCTGCGTCGTGCCCACCAAACGGGCATTCCTTGATCTTTCGGTCCGATGAGCTATAATGAGTGATCTTGAGAGGTGATAGAAGGTGTTTGGATTAGTCGACTGGTCGTTCATCTTCACAATCCTGGTCATCATGGGGGGGGCCCTGGTGGGCTCCTATTTGCGCTCTTCGCACCGGGACCGCGTGTTGCTTGATTTTGACGGGTTCCATGTGACGGTAGAAACCAAGAGTGGGCGGCTGATGTGGGGCACCATCAAGCTTTATCCGACGGGTTTCGAGCTGGTCTATCGTTCTGACGTGCTAGACGACGATCGGCACGTCGAAACCAGCTACATCTTCTACAAGGACGAATACCCGGATATCCAGGCCATCTATCGCTACGCGCGCGACTTGAACGAGGAGGACCAGAAAAAGCGGGCGCAAAGTATCGAGCGGTCATTTCACCCCGGCCTGATTCGCCGTGCGTTGCGCAGCCTGAGAAACTTCATGAGCACCGCGACCGACTCGCTGACCGAGGCCCTGGGCATGGTCCTGGGCCGGGCCCGCAAGCCTGCGGCCAAGCTGATGACAGACACTAGCGAGACCTATCTCAAGGGAATGGGCAAGGACATCATCGGCTACGTTGGCACCAGCTATGACCCCCTGTTGGAGGACTATGTCGGCACGCGCGTCGTGATGGAATTGGTCGAACACGACGAGATACACGAACACGTGGGAGTGATGAAGGAGTACTCCTCTGAGTTCCTGGAGATGTTAGACGTCTACTATCCGTGGCCGCAGAAAGTGACTCTCAAGGAACAGGCCAGGACCAGCGTGGCCGAGCGGGTGGACATCGAGTACCGGGAAAAAGAGGTCTTCGTCGAAAACACCGGCGACCAGCCGCTATACCTGGAGCGACTGGCCGTGGGCGAGGAGTCGACCGAGCTCGACGCGATCCTCGGCAGCGGCGAACAGATCGTGTTTCCGGCCGACGGCAAGGCCGGCGAGGTAGAGCTCCACCTGCGGGTGGCTTCCCGGCTGGATGTGATAGTACCACGCCGCCACGCCCTGATTCGCCACCGTGCCGAACGCTACATCCCGGACACCATCTTCGACATCGGTCGGGCGCTAGTGCGGCGCCAGGGCGACGAGATGGAGATCGAGCAACTGCGCCAGGTCCTGCGCTACGCACCAGAGGATGCCATCGCGGCGGCTAAGCTGGGGGAGCAGTTGTTTCGCCAGGGCGACTTCGTGGAGGCGCAAAAATGGCTGGCGTTGGCCCAGGAGCGATGCTATCTCCTGCCCGATCGCGGCAATCGCGTGGCCCAGAACCTGCGCATGTTACAACGAAAGATCGAGCAGCACCTGTTGCTGCAGCAGATGGATAGCGAGATGCGGCTGACGACCACGAGGAGCAACGGCACCGAGCCCCAGGCGCAGGATGGCAGCGGTATATGATCCTGGCCATCGAAACCTCCTGTGACGAGACCGCGGCCGCGGTGATCGCCGCCGGGCGCCACATCCTGTCCAATGTGGTGGCATCGCAGATTGACCTGCACCGGCGATACGGAGGGGTGTTCCCGGAGGTAGCCTCGCGACAGCACGTTCTGGCCATCAACCCCGTGATCGAGCAGGCGATGGACGAGTCAGGGGTGAGCTGGCCGGCACTGGAAGCAGTAGCAGTCACCGAAGGCCCTGGCCTGGCCGGATCCCTGCTGGTGGGGGTCAATGCCGCCAAGGGGATTGCTTTCATGCGCGGGTTGCCCCTGGTGGGTGTCAACCATCTGGAGGGGCACGTCTATTCCAACTGGCTGGTCCCAAAGGTCGAGGGTGGACGAGGGAAGGCCGCAGGACTAAACGATAGTGAGGACCATGCGGCCTATCCTGTGCCCCGGTTCCCTGTGCTGGTGCTGATCGTCTCCGGTGGGCATACCGAGCTAGTACAGATGGAGGATCACGGCCGGTATCGGCGCCTGGGAGGGACGCTGGACGACGCTGCAGGTGAGGCCTTTGACAAGGCCGCCCGGTTGTTAGGGTTGTCATACCCGGGCGGACCGTCCATCCAGCGCGCAGCCGAGGGCGGCGATCCACGGGCCTTTGTCCTGCCCAGGGCGATGGTGCACAACCCCGACCCGCAGCAGCGGTACAGCTTCAGTTTCAGCGGGCTAAAGACCGCAGTGTTGCGGGTTGTACGCGAGCAACAGGAGAAAGTTGGAGGCCAGCAGGGGGATGCAATCCATCCGGAGGGACTCCCGAAATCGGTAGTGCGGGACATTGCGGCCAGTTTTCAGGCCGCAGTGGCCGACGCACTGGTCACCAAGCTCCAGTGGGCTGCGGAGGATCTGGCGGTGAGCCATGTGTGTGTCTGTGGTGGCGTGGCGGCCAACCAGGAGTTGCGCCGGCAGCTGGCAGAACGACTGACCGTGCCGTATTCCATTCCGCCGATCTGGCTGTGCACCGACAACGCGGCCATGATCGGTGCCGCAGGGCACTATCGGTCTGGGGCAGGATTGCGCAGCGGATGGGACCTGGACGTCAGGGCGCGACTGCCGCTGGCGTGCTGGTGAAGCTGCACCAGGTCAAATCTGCTTCCACACCTTGGCCAGGCTCTCTCCGTACACGCTCAGGTCCCACTCGTTGAAGTAGCCGAAGGGGGTGATCCACACGTTGTAGCCGGTGGCGCGCAGGCGTTCAGCCAGGTCCTCGCTGAACGCCAGGGCAAACTCTGGCGCGGCATTGTCGCCACCTAGGTGGGTGAAGGAATGCAGCACGATGTTGTGCATGTCCCGCTTGTTGGCCAGCCACTTGAGGTGCTTGAGGGTCTGGCGAAACACGCGATCGCGATCCTCTGAGTCCCCGGCCTCCACCTGGTAGAAAGCGACGACAGCGTCGGCGACCTCTTGCTCGACCTCAAGGTCGGTCACGTCCTCCAGGGTCTTGGAGAAGCTACGCCACCAGAAGCGCTTGGCCCGAAAGCTAAGCAGTCTCACCGGCCGGTCACTTCTTCGAACACACGCAGGAAATTGAGGCCCAACACCCGGCGCACC
>JAULUH010000451.1:0-13563 GCA_032111745.1 Anaerolineae bacterium
CCCCATCCCCTCGTAGGGCGCGGGCCTCCGTGCCCGCCTCCGTTCGTCCACCCTCATGACTTTCCAGCTGCAAGTCGTCTTCTCACCCCCCAACCATGAGGCAACGTCCCTCATCATGCTCCTCGTCATGTCGGCAAACTAACAACAGACCCAAACAAATCCGTGCTAGCTCATGGCACCTCGACTTCAAGAGGCCCGGTGGCTAACCCGCAGCCTCCCTCAACGCATCGCACAGTGCCACCAGGTCCTCCCTGGTGTTATAGAATCCGGTGCTGATCCGCAAGCACTGTAGAAACCTCACCGACCGGATCCGTACAGGCAACGGCCGCGCGGCCAGGGCACCGACCACCGCCTCAGGCTCGCGGCCCTCAACCACAAAGCTGACCAGGCCGGCCCGCTGCGCAGGCGTCAGCACCCGCACCCCGGGCACCTCCGCCAACAGTGCAGTCGCCTCCTCGGCTAGCGCAGCGATCCGGGCCAAGGCCCAGTCCCACCCCACCTCCTCCTCCAGCCACTGCAGGCTGGCCTGCATTCCGTGCAGGCCGGGCCGAAAAACCGAGCCGATCTCATACCGCCGGGCGTCAGGCGACAACATGAACTCGCCGGTCAAGTCATAGTGCATGCCCGGGTACACCGACAGAAAGCCCGTCCAGGTGGGCAGAACCTCGCCCCACAGATCCTTGCGCACATACAGCGCTCCCATGCCCTCAGGCCCGCATAGCCACTTCTGACCCGGCACCGCGTATAGGTCCACGCCCATGTCGTGGACATCCAGTGGTATCGCGCCCACGGACTGGGCCCCATCTACCAACACCAACACGTGATGCCGGTGTGCCATCTCCACGATCTCAGCCAGGGGAAACCGCGCCCCGCTGGTGAAGCTCACATGGGAGATGCTGAGCAGCCTGGTGCGCCGCGTCATGGCCTGTTCCAGGCGCCCCACCACGTCCCCATCGCCCAACCCCAAGTCCACCACGCGCGCCACCAGTCCCAGGCGCCGGGCCGCCATGTAGACCGGCAGCAGCCCCCCTTCATGCTCCAAGGTCGTGGTCACCAACTCGTCCCCCGATCGCCAGTTGAGGCCCCAGGTGCCGATGTTCATGCCCTCGGTCGTGTGATGGGTCAGAGCGACTTCCTCTGCGTCTGCACCCAGTAACGCCGCAAAACGTACCCTGACGTCCTCCGCCACGGCCAACAGCGGCATGAAGTCCTCAAAAACAATCCGGCCACGCTCAAGCTCGCGCTCGAGCGCCGCCTGCATGGCTGTCACACTCCGCCGGGGCAGCGGACCGCAGGTGCCCGTGTTCAAGTAGACGCAGTCCATAGTCGCCGGCAACTCGCGCCGGATCCCGCTCAGTCTCTCAGTGTCATCCATCATGCTCGCCTCGCAGAGATTATATCCGGTCCAGCGCTCTGAGCCATGTTAACAGCCTCAGATCGCGCCAGTGAAAGTATAGCAGGGTCGACAATGCGTGTCCATTCCCAACTCGCGTCCACAAGAGCTTGTCACCAGCCCCCCACCCCGGACGCAATCCCGCCACAGCTGGGACCAACGTGCCGTCCCTACTCTCCGTGCTCTGCTCCAGCGTTCTTGTCTGCCCGTGTCTGTCCGTGTTCCGGTCCGGCGTCCGTGTCCGTCCGTGTTCGCCCGTGTTCCCCTCCGGCGTCCGTGTTCATCACGTCCAGAATCAGACCCCTCGCCTTGTGACCTCCCAGGACCCTGTGTTATACTCCACCCATGACCCAGGCCAGCGCACCCGGCAAGATCATCCTCTTCGGCGAGCATGCCGTCGTCTACGGCCGCCCGGCCATTGCCGTGCCGGTCACGCAGGTACAGGCCACGGCCACGGTCACGCCGGCTCCCCCAGGCACTGGTGTCATGCTCGACCTGGCTGACATAGGCCAACAAGTGGCCCTGGCCAACATAGAAGCCGCCCACCCCCTCTCCCATGTGGCCCGCCTGGCCCTGGCCCAGGTCAGCCCCGGCACCTCTCCCGATTGGCTTATACGGGTCACCTCGTCCATTCCCGTCGCCAGCGGCCTGGGCAGCGGGGCCGCCACCGCCACGGCCATAGTCCGTGCACTGGCGCAGGCAGCCCACTGCCCCCTGGACCCGGCGCAGGTCTCGGCCCTCGTCTATGAGAGCGAAAAGTTCTTCCACGGCACCCCCAGCGGCGTGGACAACACCGTGGTGACCTACCAGCAACCCGTCTGGTTCGTGCGCGGCCGCCCGCCGGAGCCCTTCGCCATCGGCCACCCCTTCACCGTGGTCATCTCCGATACCGGCATTCCGAGCCCAACCTCGATCACCGTCGGCGATGTCCGCCGCGGCTGGGAGGCTGACCCGGAGCACTACGAAGCGCTCTTCGACGCCATTGCCGGGATCACCCTGGCCGCACGTCGCGCCATCGAGCTGGGCGACACCAATGCCCTGGGTCCCCTGATGGACGAGAACCAGCGCCAGCTCCAGGCCATGGGCGTCAGCAGCCCGGAACTCGACCGCCTGTGCGCCGCGGCTCGAGCGGCAGGCGCAGGGGGCGCCAAGTTGAGCGGTGGTGGCCGGGGCGGCAACATGATCGCCCTGGCCGGCCCGGAGTTCGCTGCTCAGGTCTCGGCTGCCCTGCTGGCTGCTGGTGCCACACGCACCATCATCACCACGGCGGCCTCCACCACCGCCCTGCCATCGCCTGGCCTCGCTCCCGATGCATTCCCTGGACATCAGGGCCCTGGGATGGACCGTACAGAGCGGAGCAACGCATGACGACCTTGCGCAATTTCGTCGCCCAAGCCCGGAAAGCCGGCTTCCTGGCCGAGATTGGCCAGCCTGTCGATCCATGCCTGGAAATGGCCCAGGTAATCGCCGCCCTGGACGGGCGGCCGGTGCTCTTCCACGACGTCGCGGGCAGCGAGTTCCGCGTCCTCTCAGGCCAGTGCTCGGATCGCCGCTATTTCGCCATGGCCCTGGGCTGCCAGGTGCACGAGCTGCTCTTCCGCCTGGCCGATGCCCTGCGCTCCACCCAGACGCCGCCGCTCGTGCAGCGCACAGCCGCGCCGTGCCAGGAAAAGGTGATGTCGGAGGTAGACCTCCTGCGCATCCCCTTTCTAACCCATTTCGATCACGATGCCGGGCCCTACGCTACAGCCGCCATCGCCGTTGTCGACGACCCGGACACCGGGCCCAACGTCAGCTTCCACCGCTGCCTGCGCCTCGACAGCAACCGCCTGGCCGCACGTGTCGTGGAACGCCGCGGTACTGACACAGCACTGAAGAAAACGCCCGGCGACCTGCCCGTGGCCATCTGTATCGGGCTGCCCTTGCACGTCCTGCTGGGAGCCAGCATGGCTCCCGCCGCCGGCGTCGACGAGCTGGCGATCGCCAATGCCCTGGCGCCAACCCCAGTGGCCCGGTGCCTGACCAACCACCTGCGGGTGCCCGCCGAGGCCGAATTCGTGCTGGAAGGACGAATCACTCACCGGACGGCAGCGGAGGGGCCCTTTGTGGACCTGACTGAGACCTGGGACATCGTGCGCCAGCAACCTGTCATCGAGATCGACTGCATAACCCACCGCCATGACGCCATCTATCACGCCCTCCTGCCCGGCCAGCTCGAGCACAAGATGCTGATGGGCATGCCCCGCGAGCCCAGCATCTACGCCGCCGTGGCCGAGGTCTGCCAGGTACGCAATGTCAGCATCACGCCAGGCGGTACCTCCTGGCTGCACGCCGTGGTACAGATCGACAAACAGCACGCCGGCGATGGCCGCCTGGCCGCCGAGGCCGCCTTTCGGGGCCATGGCTCCCTTAAGCATGTCGTCGTCGTCGACGGCGACGTCGACCTCTACGACCCCCAAGACGTCGAGTGGGCCATCGCCACCCGCTTCCAGGCCGATCGCGACCTCATGCTCTGGGAAGGCCAGCCCTCATCCTCCCTGGACCCCTCGGCCACCCACATGCCCGGCCAGAAGAGCCGCAGCGCCAAGATGGGGCTGGACGCCACCATCCCCTGGGACCGGCCCGATGGCTGCAGCCGCCTTGCGGAATTCCAGCGGGTGCCCCTGGCGAAGGCCGACCTGAGCAAGTACCAGTAGGCCTATCCATTATGCCAAATCTCCGTCTCTTCATCGCCGTTGAGCTGGCGCCCGAGCTGCACCAGGCCATCGCCAGGCTGCAGGAGGATCTTCAGCACCAGCTGCCGCCGCGCGCCGTGCGCTGGACCAACCCGGAAGGCATCCATCTTACGCTCAAATTCCTGGGCGACACCGCGCCGGATAAGGTGGCAGAAGTGATCGGCGGCCTGGTCGCCGCCGCCGCCGGCTACCCGCCGTTCCAGTTCCAGGTCGCCGGCTTCGGCTGTTTCCCCAATCCCCGCCAGCCGCGCGTCCTGTGGGTGGGCGTGCCGGAGGTGCCCCAAGCGCTGGCTGGCCTCCAGGCCGCGACCGATCTGCAAATGCTCAGGTTGGGCTTTCCCCGGGAGAATCGCCCCTTCCAACCCCACCTGACCCTGGGCCGGGTCAACGACCGCATCTCCGCTGCCGAACGCGCCCAGTTGTCCGGGCTGCTGGCCCAAACCCAGGTCGGCAGCCTGGGCATCGTCCCCGTCACCGAGCTGACCCTCTTCCAAAGCGACCTCAAGCCCACCGGCGCCGTCTACACCACCCTCTCACGGGCTCCCCTCTCTGGCCCCTGAGGCTGGTCCAGTCTCTGAAGACTGGACCAGCCTTCTATCAAAAACTGCTCCTTACCACAGGATAGCATCGATCGCCACACCACCCACCCTCCCAATAGCCGTATCTGTCAGAACCCTAATCCCAATCCAGCCTACCCAGTTCTATGGAACCCACAGACTCTCTCGGTCCGCGCATAGCAGTCATCGGTGCCGCCGCCTGCAGCGCTGAACAGGCTGCGATGGCCGAGGAGGTCGGCCGTCTCCTGGCCGAGGCCGGTGCCGTCGTCCTCACCGGCGGCCGCGGCGGCGTCATGGAGGCCGCCTCCCGCGGCGCCAGCCGGGCCGGGGGCCTCACGGTAGGCATCCTCCCCGGTAACGATGCCCACGAGGCCAATCCCTGGGTGCACCTGCCCATCGTCACCGGCCTGGGCGAGGCCCGCAACGCCATCCTCATCCGCACCGCGCAAGCCGTCATCGCCGTCGGCGGCGAATACGGCACCCTCTCAGAGATCGCCTTCGCCCTCAAGTTCGGTAGGCCGGTAATAGGCCTCTACACCTGGCGCAGTGTCCACCAGGGTGGCGCATCTCTCCCTATCGTCGAGGCCCGCTCCGCGCCGGAAGCAGTGGAATGGGTCTGGAAGCTCCTGGCTGGACCAGCCTGCACCTAGGGCACCCCAGGCCTGTCAAACTCCCCCTACCTCCTTGCGTAGTCCCACCATAGCCAGGACGCGGACGTCGCCCGCATTCACCCGGTTCTGGTCCGGCGTCCCTGTTCGTCCCTGTTCTGGTCCGGCTCCTCCGGTCCCTTTTCCCCTCTGCGTCCTCTGCGCCTCTGCGGTAAGCTCCGGAGTCCGTCTCTGTCCGTGTTCGTCCCTGTTCTGGTCCGGCGTCCCTATTCTGCTCCGGCGCAGTTCAAATCTCCTTCTCGTACACCCTGTACCTCTTGTAAACCTTTCCTCCCAGTCTGACCGTGCTGCGGTTGGCCTCCTCGTTGGTCTCCAACACCCAGCTGGCTTCGATATGCCGGATGCCCTTGCGCATGGCCTCGGTAACAATCTCATAGAACAGCATCACGTCAGCCCCCCGCTGCCGATATTCGGGCAGCACGCCGAGTATCAACACCCGTAGCCAGGGGATCTTCTTCTGGTAACGCAAAGCCTGGATCCAGCCCACAGGGAATAGATGGCCGCCCATCCGCTTCAGCACGAAGTTGGCGTCCGGCACGGTCAGCGCCACGCCCACCGTCTTGCCGTCGGCTTCAATCAAGTGCACGAAATCCGGGTCGATAATGGGCTTCAACTGCTTGCCGATATACTGCATCTCCGCATCGGTGATCGGCACCTCCCCCCAGTTGGCCGCCCATGCCTCCCGGTAGACCCCCTTGACCCGTTCGACCTCTTCCTCGAAGTTGGCCATCTCGACCTTGCGCAGGGTCAGGTTGCTGCGCTCTTTCAACTTGGTGATGACCCGCAGCACCTTCGGCGGCAGGCCATCCTCGATTCCCCCATACAACTCGACCAGGTCGAAGTGGTAGGCGTAGAGATCCATCACGCCCTCGAAGTCACAGGCCTCGATGAGCTCGGGATAGTAGGGCAGGTTGTAGGACATCAATATGCGCGGGCTGTCGTTGAGCCCATCCACCAACACGCCGACCTCGTCGTTGATGGTCAGGGTCACGGGGCCCCGCATGGAGGTGCAGCCCTGCTGCCTTAACCAAGCGGCCGCCGCGTCGAACAGCGCCCCCGCCACCTCCTGGCTGTTCACGGTCTCGAAGAGGCCGAAGAACCCCACACGGTCGTGCCAGATCTCGTTGTGCAGGGGGTTCACGATGGCCGCGATGGTCCCCACATCCTGCTCCATGCCCCCTCCCATCTGGCCCGATGGCTGGTTCTCAGGCAACACAACCGCCTCTGCCACGAAATAAGCGACCTTGATATACTCGAAAGACGGGTTGCTCGCGGGATCCAGAAACTTCTTACGATCGCCGATCAGCGGTGGCACCCAGTAGGGATCGCCCTTGTACAGCTTGAAAGGAAATTTCACCAGCCGGGCCCGGTCCCCTGATGAGCGAGGATCCAGCTGCTGCACGCGCACGTTCATGACCCGCATCGGTTACTCCTTCTCAATGTCGACCAGTGCCACCTCGGGACGGCAGCGAAAGCGCAGGCGCACGCCCTCGCCCAGGCCGCGGCCAATGTAGGTCTGGGTCTGCCCATAGCGGAACCACCCGGACGGCCGCCGCCGGGACAGGTGGGTGCCCTGGGTATGTAGCGCGCCCAGCAGCGGTAGCAGTATCTGGCCGCCATGCACGTGGCCGCCAAAGGCCAGGTCAAACTGCTGCAGCGCCGGCTCCAACATGTGGTCCGGGTTGTGGAAAAGCAGAATGCGCAGGCTGCCGCTATCGGCCCGAGGCATGCCCGCTACGGCCGCCGCCACGTCAGGCGTGCCCTCCATCAGATCGTCCACCCCCGCCAGCCATACGTCCACGCCTTCCACCTGCACCCTGCGATTGCTGTTGCGCAATACGTGGATATCGCGCTGTTCCAGTTCACGCCTCAACCGCACCGTGTCGTTGTGGTGCTGGCCCAGGTACAGGCGATCGTTCTTGAGAATACGAAACCCCATCTCGACCGTGCGCTGCACCGCCGCCTGCAGTTCCTGGCCCGGCTCAGCCTCCCGCCAGGCCACTCGCGCCGGTCCCAACCAGCTGTAACAGGCATAGTCGTGATTGCCCAGGCAGGCAAACGCGCCCAGGCGCGGCCTGGGCAGGCGATCCAGCAGCCTCAACGCCGCCGGCAGGCCAGCATCGTCGTGGATCAGATCGCCGGTAACCAACACCAAATCGACCTTCTCGCCAGCCAACAGGTCCGCGGTGCGGTCGATCTTCATGCGCTCGATACGCCCCTGGCCAGCGAAGTGCATATCGGACAAATGCATGACCCGCAACCCCCCGGACGGCAGGCCGGATGATGCCACCCTCACCTGCATGCGATGGACCTCGATGCGCAGCCGCTCCACCCAACGTGCGTAGGCCAGCGTCACGCCAGCGGCGCCTGCAGCCGCACCCGCGGCCAACACAAGGGCCCGTCGCCGTTCCCCGGCCACCGCAGGGCCGCCGCCTTGCCGATCATCAGCTGCTGTCATGGCCTCACGTGCCCTTCACCCAGCACGACCCACTTGTAGGTGGTAAGCTCCTGCAAACCCATCGGGCCGCGGGCGTGCAGTTTCTGTGTGCTGACCGCCACCTCCGCACCCAGGCCCAGCTGCCCACCGTCGTTGAAACGCGTGCTGGCGTTGACGAACACCGCTGCCGAGTCTACCTCTTCGACGAAACGACAAACGTGCTGGTAGGTCTCAGTCAGGATTCCGTCCGAGTGGCCCGTGCTGTGCTCGGCAATATGGTCCATAGCCTCGTCAAGCCCGCCGATGACCTTGATGCCCAGAATCAGGCTCAGCCACTCCTGGTCGAAGTCATCAGGCCCTGCCGGCCTCAGAAGCCACTGGGCACCCTGGCCAGCCATGGCCCGCTCCAGAATCAACAGCGCGGTAGGATCGGCCCGCAGCTCGACCGCATCGGCGGCCAGGCGGCTGGCCATCCTGGGCAGAAACTCCGCCGCCATAGCACGGTGCACCAGCACGGTATCCAGGGAATTGCAGACCGTGGGCCGCTGGGTCTTGGCATTGTGGATGATCTCCACCGCCTTCGCCTGGTCCGCAGTGGCGTCGACAAACAGATGGCAAATGCCGATACCGCCGGTCATGACCGGGATCGTCGCCTGCTCACGGCATAGGCGATGCAGAGCATTGCCACCACGCGGGATGATCATGTCGACATAGCGGTCCATCCGCAATAGCTCGGTCACCAGTTGCCGATCAGGGTTATCGACGTAGAGACAGGCGTCGGCCGGCAACCCGACCTCTGCCAACGCTTCATGGATAACCCCCATCAGCGCCAGGTTGCTGTGCAAGGTCTCCTTGCCTCCCCGTAGGATCGCCGCGTTCCCGGTCTTGAGGCTGAGAGCCGCGATGTCAATGGTCACGTTGGGCCGGGCCTCATAGATCACGCCCAAAACGCCGAGAGGGGTACGCCGCCGCGCGACGCGCAGGCCATTGGGCAACACCCGGCCGTCAAACTCAGTGCCAACAGGATCCGGCAGAGCCACCACCGACCGGGTATCCGCAGCCATGCCAGCCAGGCGCTGGTGGTTAAGCAGCAAGCGGTCCAATAACGCCGGTGAGAGGCCCGCGGCTTGCCCGGCCGTCAGGTCCCCGGCGTTTGCGCTCAGGATCTGGGCCTCGGACCGCTCCAGACCGTCGGCGATTGCCAGCAGTACGGCGTTCTTCTTGGCCGTGGAGGCCCTGGCCAGCAGCCGCGCTGCGGCCCTGGCCCGCTGGCCCAGTGGCACAAGCGATGATTCAGTCATGACGATAGCTCCAGGCGCAGTCCAGTGAGGTGTTGCCGCCGGATTGGCCTCAAGAGCCGATCCGGCCTGGAGGCACGAGGTTCCAACCACGAAGCATTAGCCCATTATACCCATGAGACGCTGCATTCAAAGCGGTCCACTCCGGCCACCTCTCATAGCACCACCAGATCCGTGCGATGTACCACCTCGGCCCCATACTCGTAGCCCAGGATGGACTCGATGTCCTCGGAACGGCGGCCCCGTATGTGATTCAGAGAGACTGCACCGTAACGGCTCAGGCCGCGCGCAATCTCCTTCCCTGCGGGATCACAGATCCGCACCGTTTCCCCGCGCTCGAAGTCGCCCTCCACCCGCATCACACCTACGGGCAAGAGGCTACGACCCTGATTAACCAGGGCCGTGGCTGCGCCCTGGTCAACCGTGATGCGGCCAGCCGGAGCAAGGCCGCCCAACAGCCAGCGCTTGCGGCTCTCCAACTTGCTGGCCAGAGGAGGAAATCGCGTCCCTACACGCTCGCCTCGACATATCCGCAGCACGACATCCTCCAGGCCGCCGGCGGCAATGACCACGGCTGCCCCACCGCGGCGGGCCAGGTCCGCGGCCGCGAGCTTGGTGCTCATGCCACCAGTGCCCAGCCCGCTGCGGCTGCCGCCCGCCTGCGCGCGCAGCCGGTCGTCGATGGTGGTCACCTCGGCGATCAGCTCCGCCGCCGGGTCAGTGCGCGGGTCGGCCGTAAACAGGCCGGGTTGGTCGGTCAGCATCAGCAATAGATCGGCCTCAACCAGGTTAGATACCAGGGCCGACAGGTGATCGTTGTCGCCCAGCTTGATCTCGTCGGTAGCCACCGCATCGTTCTCGTTGATCACGGGCACGATACGTTGGGCCAGCAACGCCTGTAAGGTATCCCGGGCGTTGAGATAGCGGCTGCGGTTGTGCAGGTCGGCCCGGGTCAATAGCACCTGGCCGACCACCATGTCGTATATGGCAAAGAACTGCTCGTAATGGCGCATCAGGCGGGTCTGGCCCACGGCTGCCAGCATCTGTTTGGCCGGTACATCCTGGGGCAACTGGCGAAAGCCGAGGCTCTCACGCCCGGCGGCGATAGCTCCGGAGCTGACGATCACGACCTCGACGCCATCGGACCACAGCCTGGCACATTGGCGCACCAATTCCAGCAGCCGCGGCTGGTTGAGCTGAGTTGAGCCTGCCGTAAGCACGCTGGTGCCCAGCTTGAGCACGATACGCTCATGCACGTAAGGGGTAGCCAACTTGGTCATTGGGTAGGCTTGGTGGAAGGCATCTGTGACAGCTCTTGCGTAGGACGTGCAAACCATTGTAGCGTTTTGCGCACAGTTGCGCAAAGCGCGCGGGCCACCCCCCAGGACTTCTCCATAGTCCCACCTCACCCTTCCGGCGTCCGTGTTGGTCCGTGTTGGTCCGTGTTCGTCCGTGTTCGTCCGTGTTGGTCCGTGTTCGTCCGTGTTCCGCTCCGGCGTCCGTGTTGGTCCGTGTTCCGCTCCGGCAGCGTTCTTTGCCGTCCCTCATCCGCTTGTGCTATACTGCCACTGGTATGAACGCCAAGTCCCTACACTTGCTGGAATTCGACAAGATCTGCCAGCGACTGGCTGAGCACACCAGCTTCTCGGCCGGGCGCCAACTGGCCCTCAACACCTTGCCCACTGACGACCTGCGCCTGGCCCTGCAGTGGCAGGCCGAAACCGCTGAGGCCCGGACGCTGCTCGGCGAGCACAATGACGTCCACCTGGGCGGTGTGTTCGACGTGCGCCCGCTGCTGCCCCAGGCCGAGCGCGGTGGCGTGCTCCTGCCTCCGGACCTGTTGCAGCTGCGCAGTACCCTCCTGCGGGCCCGCACTCTGCGCAGTATCCTGGTCCGCCTGGAGCACCGCTTTCCCAGCCTGGCCGACATTGCCTACCGGATCGAGCCGGTGCCGCACCTGGCCGACCAGATCGGCCAGGCGGTCAGCGAGCGCGGCGAGGTCATGGATAGCGCCAGCCCCAAGCTGGCCCGGCTGCGCGCCGAGATCAGGACGGTCCAGGGCCGGGTCCTGGAACGCCTCAACCGCTATGTCACCAACGCCGATACCTCCCAGTATCTGCAGGAGCCAATCGTCACCCAGCGCCAGGGCCGCTACGTAGTCCCCTTGCGCGCCGAGTTCAAGGGGCGCATCCGGGGATTGATCCACGACCAATCCTCCAGCGGCGCTACCCTTTTCATCGAGCCCTATGCTGTGGTCGAGCTCAACAACGAGTGGCGCCAGCTCGAGCTGGACGAACAGGACGAAGTCCGGCGTATCCTGGCCGAGCTGTCCGACCTGGTGGCAGAGGAAGCCCCCTACATTCGCCAGACCGTCGAGGCCCTGGCTGTGCTCGATCATATCTTCGCCCGCGCCCGCTATGCCAACGACATACGCGGCGTCAGGCCTGAGTTGATGCTATTTGGCGATCGCCCAGGCCACGGGAATAAGACGCATCGGGATGCCCCGGCAGCTGCCCCACCCCACCCAGGCTCCATCATCGACCTCCGGCGTGCCCGCCACCCCCTGCTGGATCCGGAGACCGTGGTACCGGTCGACGTGACCTTCGACCACACCTTCTTTATCCTGCTCATCACCGGGCCCAATACCGGCGGCAAGACCGTCACCCTCAAGACCGTCGGGCTGCTGGCCCTCATGGCCCAGTCCGGCATGCACATCCCCGCCAGCGAGGGCTCGACCCTCTCCTGCTTCGAGGGCATCTATGCCGATATCGGCGACGAACAGAGCATCGAGCAGAGCCTGTCGACCTTCTCCAGCCACATGACCAACATCATTACCATCCTGGAGGAGGCCGACGACCATAGCCTCGTGCTGCTGGACGAGCTGGGTGCCGGCACCGATCCGGAAGAGGGCTCGGCCCTGGCCCGGGCACTCCTCGATCACCTGCTGCGCTGGCGTATCACCACCCTGGCCACCACCCACTACTCGGATCTCAAGCTCTACGCCCACAGCACGCCCGGCGTGCGCAATGCCAGCGTGGAGTTCGACATCGAGAGCCTGCGGCCCACCTACGAGCTTAGCATCGGTCTGCCCGGCCGCTCCAATGCCCTGGCCATCGCCACCCGGCTCGGCTTGAGCCCGGCAATCATTCGCGCCGCCGAGCTGCTGGTGCGTCCGGAAGCGCTGGAAGCGGACAGCCTGCTCCAGGACATCAAGGAGACTCGGCGAGCGTTGGAGGCCGAGCGAGTCCAGGCCGAGACGGTCCGGCGCCAGGTGGAGGCCCAGGACAAAGACCTCCGCTATCGCCTGAGCAAGATAGAGGAGGCACGGCGCCAGGTTCTCAACGAGGCTCGCCAGCAGGCCCAGGACCAGCTCGAGGTCCTGGCTCAGGAGCTTGAACAGCTGCGCCGGCAACTATCCAACATTGGGACCGCAAGTGGTCCCAGCACTCATCAGCAGATGCTGGCCGAGGCTCAGCGCATCCTGGCCGAGCGCAGCAAGACCACCCAAGCGGTACCGGAAAGCGTCCAGCCGCAGGCTGTCAAGGTTGAACCCGTGCCCCTCGCCACCGGAGAAACGGTATGGATCCCAAGCCTGCGATCCAGCGCTCAGATCGTGGCCCTGGAGAATGGCGAGGCCGACCTGCAGATTGGATCCTTCCGCATGCGGCTCCCGGTCGACCGCCTGGAACGACTCGATGTCAGCGCAGCCACACCGCCAGGGCCCCCGAGGCCTGGACGGCTGCCTGCGACGCCAGCCTACGCTGCATCCTCCCTGCCTCCACCGCCCCAGGTGGGCCTGGAGCTGGACATTCGCGGGACTACCGTAGAGGAGATGCTGCCTCGCCTGGAGAGATATCTGGACGATGCCTACCTGGCCATGTTACCCTGGGTGCGCATCATCCACGGCAAGGGCACCGGTGCCCTGCGCGCCGCAGTGCGCAAAGAGCTGAGCAAGCATCCCCTGGTGAAGACCGCTCGCGAGGGCGAGCCCGGCGAGGGTGGCGATGGGGTCACCGTAGTCTATTTGGTCGGGCAATAGGCCCCAGCTTACAGGCCATGTGCAAGAATCCAACCGCGCTGGGTGTCTCCCCCCAAAGCACCCAACGCGGTTGGATTTTGGTTCAGCGACTGCGACTTCGAAACGTCGCCGCCATAGCATCCAGTGTGAGACGCTCCCACCTTTCCTGGAAGCTCGATGGCGCTACCTTCCCCTCCTCCATTTGCTAAAAGCCCCTTGGCGGAAGATAATTCCTCTAGAAAAGCGCCATCGACCGACGGATGCATTAGTCCATCGCAGTCACTACCATACCACAACATACTCTCAAACCGCAACGATAGTGCAACGATTCCACCCTTGAATGCGGTCAAGATCGACCGATTTTTAGCGCCCCTGGATCCAGCATATACCGCCGGAGCGGCGGGCCCAAGGGCATCCAACGAGCACCGGCCGGTGGTGCAACGAAACTGTAACGGGT
>JAULUH010000452.1:0-6430 GCA_032111745.1 Anaerolineae bacterium
ACGATGATGGGCGGCGCAGGCAGGCCATCAACTACCTGGGCGACGTCGGCCACGTAGTCGGCCAGGCGCCACCAGCGCAGGCGCTCCCTTCCCTGGCTGTTGCCGTGGCCTCGCAGGCTCAGGGCAAAGCTGGCGTAGCCATGGTGCGCGAAGTACGGCAAGAGATACTCGTCCCAACACCAGGCGGCGTGCCAGGCGCCATGCACAAAAAGAAGCGGCGTGGCGCTGGCCTGCATTGCAGGCTGACGGTGGACCACCTCGAGTTGCATAGGCGATTACGTCCCTCGGCTGGGCTGTGCTATCACCGGCGGCCGAACCGGGATCGATCCGGCCAGGATCAGCAGGATCAGGGCCATGCACGATGCCGAGGTCAGGCACCACATGCAGGTGGCGCCGATGACGAACGGCTCCAGGAACGTGAGATAGATCGAGAACAGGGTTCCGCAGAGCGCCATGGCCAACAAGGCGAGCCCGGCGAGCTCAGCGAGCTGGCCTCGCCCCCAGCGCCGGCCTGCCCAGGCGACCAGCATGGCCGTGTACCCCAGCACACCCAGGACGCCCACGGGCAGCCGGCCGAACAGCAGGGCGTACTCGCTCTGTTGCACCGTGTTGCAGTCGCCCACCGGCCCGCAGACGGCAGTGGTGTGGGTGGTCTCCACGAAGGCCATGTAGAGGGATACCCCCAGCCCGACCAGGCACAGGCCAGCCACGGCCCAATCCCGCCCGCCTCCGGAGTTGTGGGCCGGCAAGCGCAGCGCGCGATCCGGCCAGAAGCGGACCACGCGCCCGATGGCGAAGGCCAGCACCCCCAGCATGCCAACCAACAGCGTGATGGAGAGCAGGTTTCCGGCAGGATCCCGGCGTAGCGTGCTGGCCAGGTCCCTGGCTGTCGGCACTTCGGCCAGGATCGCAGCATTGCCGGCACTGGTGATCCCGCTATCAACTTGGGCAGAGGCGACCTGGGCTGGCTGCGGGGTCGCAGGGGCCGGCCCAGGGTTCTTCTCGGCGGCAGGTGATGGAGTCGCGGCGGGTGGTGCCGTGGGCTCCGCAGTGGGTTGCTCCTGGGCCTGGCTCGCCGCCAGGGCATCCGCCAGGCCGGGAATGTTGGGCCAGTCGACGCCGCCCTGGGCCAGGTGTTGCTCGATCAAGGCGGGAAATTGCTCCGGGATTTCCAGCGAACCCACCAGGACGGTGGTATCGACAATCAGCGCCGGCACCCCGCGGCGCTCATGGGAGATGCCGAAACGCTCGACGGCGGCCTGATACAGGACCTGACCAGTCGGGCTGCTGGTGTCCACCCCTACGATTTGAAGCTGATCACCATAGCGCGCGCCGAGGGGCGGCAGAACCTCAGTGATGACATAATGGCAGTGGCCACAGGTGGGCGAATAAAACAGCACGGCTCGAACCACCGGCGGCTGGGCCTGGGCCCTGGCCGGAAGCAAGGCGACCAGGGCCAGAATCGCCAATCCCAGGAGATACTTCAGTTCCTTCATCAGGGTCTTCCTCTTCAGCGACATCCCGGTGTTGATGCCTGTCTGCTGGACGGCGACCGGTGCGACGCCGGGGGCTGTGGTGCACCGGCCTCGGCAGGAACGAAACGAGCGCCCGCGTATTCCCAGAAGACCTGGCCCTGGTACACGCGCCGCCTGGCTTCACCGCCGGACTCCAGCGCCATCAGCGTCTGCTGGACCCGCTCCGGTGCGTAGCGTCGCAATGTCTGCACCAGCTCTACGTCACGCAACGGGTGACGCCGCAGGACCTCCACAATGGCCTCGGCAACGGGAGTGTCTGGCGCCAGCACCACCGGCCCGGCCGCAGGCACCACAATCGGTGCCACCTCACCCAGAATCTCCTGTGCGCGCATCAGTCCCTCCTCGTCTGGTGGTTCCACCCAGGACTCAGCCGGCGGGCGCAGGGGCACGTTGAGGTGCACCTGGTCGGGCCGGATACGCTGCAGCGCTGCGGCAATGGCGGTGAGCGCCGGCTCGGTGTCGTTGATCCCTTTGACCAACATTACCTCGACCCACAGCTGGCCCGCAAAGACGTCCCGAAAGTCAGCCATTCCGCTCAGGATCTCGTCGAGCCTCAGGCGCGGCCACGGCCGGTTGATGCGGCGGAACAAGGCCTCGCTGGCCGCATCCACCGTGGGCATCACCACGTCGGCCTCTCGCACTTCGTCGCGCACCTCCGGCAGGTAGAGCAGGGACCCGTTGGTGATCAGGGCGACGGGTAGTTCGCTCATGGCCTTGACGCCACGGATCAGGCGGCCCAGGCTCGCGCATAGCAGCGGTTCCCCTTGCCCGACAAAGGTCACGTAGTCGATGGCGCTCGCCTCGGGCGCTTCCAGCGCCGCCCATACCTCGGCCAGGATGGCCTCGGGTGGAAAGAAATCCTGCCGGCGGTTGGTGAGGGGAGCCGTGCGCCCCAGCTGGCAGTAGATGCAGTTGTAGTTGCAGGTCTTGAACGGGATTGGATCGATGCCCAGCGACTGGCCAAGCCGGCGCGAGGGAACGGGACCATAGACGGTGCTCATGGTATCTTGGCTCCCAGGGCTGCGGAGCGAACCTCCACCGTCCGCACAGGGAGGGGATCAGGGCTAGCCGGAGGCATCAGCCTCGGCCCTCTCCAAATCCCGGATGATTTTTTCGACATATGGCCCGGCACCCGCCAGATCAAACTCCTCGCCGTGTAGCCAGGCTCTGGCGATGGCCGGATCCTCCGGAATGACACCGCCGGGCGTGATGCCATGTGCCTGAAGCCTCCGGCTCACATAGGCTTCCATGTCGGTGTCTCGCATACGGTTCAGGACCACGAATACACCCTTGACCGCAGCCTCACGGTATTGCCTGTTGGCAGCCTCCACCAGCACTGGGCTCTCCAGGTGGCGCGTAGCCGGCAGCGCGCCGGCGCGGATCTGTTCGACCAGGGCCTTGATGTGGCCTGCCGCCTCAATGGCCGCCGTAGTTGGATCCACCACGATCACAACCCAGTCCAGGCTGGTGACCACCCCGCGGGCCAGGTCCTCGAAGCCAGCCTTGAAGTCGATCAAGGTTACCGGCTGCTGGCCGTTCCAGTGCACCCGCAGGTCGCGGACGATCTTGGCTATCGGACCATCGCACCCCGCGCCCGGGCCCAGGCTGGCGATCTTGCCGGCGACGAGAAAGTGAATCGAATCAGGGTTCTGATCGTAGAATGCGCCGGGCAATTCGGCCAGCGAGACCTCAGCATCCGCCAACGGCAACGGATCGTCCACGGGACAGGTGACCAGGCCGCCGCTGAAAATCATGCCGCCGAAATAATCCAGCAGCGGCGCCGGGCTCTTAGCCAATCCCAGGGCTCGATACAGACCTACGTTGGTCGAGTCGGCGTCTACAAGGCAGACAGCATAGCCATGGGCGCTTAACCCCTTGGCCAAGAGGACAGCCAAGGTACTCTTGCCGCTGCCACCTTTGCCGAATATCCCAATGCGGTTACCAGCTAAGGCTCCACTCGAGGGGTTCATAGCTTCTTCCTTCTTCAGTCTCAGTGCAAACGCTCCTTGTGGTCTTCCAGGGTGCCAGCGATGTAGGCTCGGACCGCGGCGCTGATGTCCCTGACCTCGGTCAGGATGGGCGTGATCCCTGCGCGCTGCAGGCTCTCGTAGGCGCCCATCCCCATGCCGCCGCACAGCAGCACCTGGCAGTCGCCTAGGTTGGCCATCATGCGGCGGTGCTTGTCCTGGGAATGCTGGCCATGGCCGTGGCCATGGGGTCCGGCGCCGTGCTCATGGTGCTCCTCATCATGGTCGTGATGCTCCTCCAGGCGGAATTGGTCGTGGCCCAGCTTGGGCCGGAGCTCCTGCTGGACGACCTGCCCATCCTCTACGATGAACACCAGGTAGAACGGCGCGCGTCCGAAGTGCCGGCTGATCGTAACTTGATCGTCGGTGACAACGGCGATTTTCACAGGTGATTACTCCTTTGTACCTCATCTATGCCACAGCCAGCAGGTCATCTTGGGCAATGTCCAGCATCTGCAGCCGTTTGTAATCGTCTGCGCCGACTCCGTGCTCGGCCAGGAAGCGCAGCTCGTCTGGGCTGCGATCCTCTACGTCGCGCCCAAAGAGGCCCGCTCTGGTGGCAACAAATGCTGGCTCGCTCGGCTGCCAATACCACTGGGCACCGTGGTTGTCCATCACGAACGTGAAGGTCAAGTTATCGGCCAGCTGGAGGCGACCCTCAATCAGCCCCTGCTCGTTTCTGGCGATGACACCACTGCTAACCTCAAAATCCTGTATGCTGTGCTCTCTCATCGTGATCTCTCCGTAGCCAAGCGGCTGCCATCATCCTCAGCTACCCAGCAGCATGGCACCGCCTCGACCGATGGCCCGGCGCGTGAGATGGCCCGCTTACCCGGCCTCAACCTGCGCAATGCCAGCCAGGGCGCCGAGACCGAGGCCGATCACCAGGAATGCCACGACTGTGCCAACGCTGAACAGCGCTGGGAGGCCGGCGTTCAACGCGCACCGGGCCGCCGAGAGGCCGATGGCGGCATAGGCTGTGCCTGTCAATCCGGCGCCGATGCAGGCGGCCCGGCGCACGCGGTGCCGGGAAGCGACCTGCTCCCAAAGGGTGTGCGAAGTGCCCGGTTGATCGATCGCTTCGGGGCCAACCAACCCTATGACGGCGTTCATCGTTATCCAACCTCCAGGCGCCGCGGCGGGGGGCGCCATGCCAGATTCGGGTATGCACCGGGGAGCGTGATAGCCGGGCCGGCCATAGAGCGTGCTGGCCTCAGCAGGGGCCCGGCTGCGCGCCCTCGATGGTTGCGTGACGATCCGGCGATCTCTCAGGCCAGGGCGGCTTTGCGCTGGTCCTGGCCGACGATGTCGATGTCGATGCCCTGCAGCGTGAGAATGGTTTCATGCACCGGGCAATGCTCGGCGACGCGGTGGATGGCCGCCTGCCGGTCGGCGCACTGGCCGTGGGGCAGGTCAACGCGCACCTTCAGGTTGACCAGCCGCGTCGGATTCTCAACCTTGTCAAATGTAACGTCGACCGTCATATCCTCGGCGTCGATCCCGCTACGGCCGCAGTACTGGGCGACGAACGCGCCCACACACGAGCCCAGCGACGCCACAAACAGCTCCGGCGGGGTGGGGCCGCGGTCCTGGCCGCCCATGCTCGCCGGCACGTCGATGGTGACGGTATGGTTGCCCAGCTGGCTCTCGAAGAGCATATCGCCCTTATAGACGGTGGTGATTTTTCCCATCAATGTCTCCTTGAGTGTAGCAATGGCCATCCCAAAGGACGGCTGAACGCCTGGTCGAAAGACCAGGTCAGGCGTGCTCCACGGCGCCACCGGCCAGGGTAACCTGTTCGGATTGCGGGACCGCCATCAACAGGCACAGCTCCTGCTGGCCCTTGTTGACAAACTGGTGGCGCTCCCGGGGTGCGATGTAGATCACGTCGCCTTCGCCGATCGCCACCTCCCCCTCTGGACCGACGACCGCACCTGTGCCGCGCAGCACGAAGACCTCGTCCTCCCAGGCGTGGACATGGACAGGGCCGGCGGTGGCTGGCGCCAGCTCGTAGAGCTTCATGGCGATGTTGGGCGCACCCTCCAGCTCACTGATCAGCCAGCGCAGGGTAACGCCAGGGTCTTCCTGCTCGGCCTTGACTTTGCGGTAGTTCTTGATGTTCATCGTTGCCTCCGGCTGCTGCATAGCCTCATTTTCTGTTGAGATGTCGCCTGGCATTCGCCGCCGCGCCTGGCGCTGCCTGGCCAGCGCGCGCAGGGAACCCAGAAGCTGCTGCGGCGGGCTGCCCTGGCTATAGAACGCATCAGCGCCGGCCCGGAGGGCAGCCTTCTGCGCCTGGGGCCAACCGCTGAGCACGACCACATCCGGGTGGGAGGACAGCGCGTGCAATTCGTAGAACAGCCAGCGCATCTGCTGCAGCACCGCCCCGCCATCTCTCCTGTCGTCGCCGGTGGCCAGGCCGGGTAGCTCCCACTCCAGCAACACCACGTCCGGCCGGGCCGAGCGGGCTGCGGCCAGCAGATCCCGGGAGCGCCCGACTTCGCCGGCCAGGCGCACGCCGGGCTCCTCGGCGAGTAAGCGCCGGAGCGCCGACCGCACCATCCCATGGCTGTCAGCCACCAGGACTCGGATGTCAGCTTCCATTGGTGGTGCCATGGAACCTATTGGCGTCTGGTCAGGGTGTGGGGCCATGGATGATGCCGTATTAACCGAACCGGGCCGTGCTCAGGGCCAATGACGGGCCAGCCTCAGCATACAACAGCAAACCCCCAGGAGGCACCGGGCCTTCAGGGGGTTTGTCTCCTCGACGAAAGCACAGTCTTTGAGAACGGGCTACCCCGAGCGAGCCTGCGCGCCACCGGCCAGGTTGCTCTGCATGGCTATGGCGACGGCCTCGGCCCGGCTACT
>JAULUH010000453.1:0-6697 GCA_032111745.1 Anaerolineae bacterium
ATCCATGCAGTAGTCGCACTTGACCACCTTGCGCGAGACCGGATCCCACTGCGGCGTGCCCCAGGGGCAGGCCGCGATGCAGCTCTTGCAGCCGATGCAAAGACTGTGATCGACATGGACGATGCCGTCCTTCTCACGCTGCTGCATCGCGCCCGTGGGGCAGGCCCGGACGCACCACGGATCCTCGCAATGAAAGCAGGGCATGAAGACGATGCGCATGCGCGGCAGTCCACCGACGTCGATCGGGCCCATGGTGATGATCTTGCACGGGTCCGGGCCGGGGCCGAGGTTCTTGTTGCTCTTGCAGTGTACCTCGCAGGCCAGGCAGGAAATGCAGCTCGCTTCGTCGTGACGCAGGATGTAGGTGCTCACAGGGTGCCTCCTTCCGCCGCCGCGGGCTGGATTTGGACGACGGATTCGGTCAGGGCGCAGCCGCCGCCGGCCGGGTCGAAATCGTAGAGCTTGCCCTGTTGCAGGCGCTGGTCGGCCACGCCGCGGCCGAAGGCGCGCGTGGCGAGCGGCACCGTGGCGCCGAAGCCGTGCAGCATAAAGACCGCCTCCGGATGGATCCAGGGTGTCACCTTGGCCTTGATCTTGCCGACGTAGGGGCCGGGTGACCCCGCCCCTACACCCCCGCGGATCTCGACGATATCGCCGTCGCCGATACCCAGCGGGCGCGCGCGGTCGGGGTGGATCCAGAGCACCTGTTCCGGCGCGATCTCGTTGAGGATCGGGTTGTTGAAGGATTGGCCGTGCGTCAGAGTCGCCGTCCGCCCGATCAGCAGGTGGAAGCGATCGTCGCCCGGCGCCGCCTTGGCTGCGTAGGGCGGCAGGCTGGACAGGCCGGCCTGCGTCAAGATCGCGCTCTCGATCTCGATCTTGCCTGAGGGGGTCGGGAACCTCAGCTCCTCGCGCGCAATCAGCCGCGGCGCGCTGGCCAGGCTGACGAACCCCTTCTGGCGCATCTCGCCGACGGTGACACCGGTGCCATCGAGCTGGTAGTTCCAGAGCTCCTCGATGGTCTCGAAGTCGAGCGCCTCCTTTGCGCTTGGCGCGAGCGCATCCATGCGGCTCAGGATCTCGCGGAAGATCCACCAGGCCGGACGGCTATCGAAGCGCGGCGCGATCGCCTGGTCGCGCATGCCGAAGGCCGGCACCGGGCCGCCCAACTGGTACAGGATGTTAGCGCGCTCGAGGTAGGTCGCCTCGGGCAGGATGACGTCGGCGTACCAGCCCGCCTCCGAAAAGCGCACGTCGATGGAGACGAACAGCTTGAGCTTGTCCAGGCCGCGTTTCACCGCCTCGGTATCGGGGAGACCGGTGATGGGATCGTGGCGGTAGGCGAAGTAGGCGCCGATGCCGTAGGGCTGTCCCGTCTCCATGGCGGCGAAGGCCTGGTGCAGCATGCCGATCTCCGGATCCCACGACGGTCGGGTGGTCCCGGCGCCGTCCACGCGCGGCTCCTCCACCTTGGGCACACGGTCGATCAGATGGTTGAGGCTCTTGCGGCCATAGTACTCGGGTGGCTTCGCCATGATGTACCCACCGGGGATCTCGAGGTTGCCCATCAGGACGTTCAGGATCAGCGCCGTGCGGCTGACGTGGAACGACTGCTTGTGACGCGCTGTTCCCCAGCCCGGATTGAAGATCACGTGGGGCGCATCGGCGGCGATCTCCTTGACGAAGGCGCGCAGCTGCGCGGCGGGGACGCCGGTGTGGCGCTCCTGCCATTCCGGCGTCGTGTCCTTGACCGCCTCAGCCAGATAGTCCATGCCGGAGACGTAGCGGGCGACGAAGTCCTTGTCGTACGCCTCCAGCTTCAGCAGCTCGTGGATGATGGCGAGGTTCAGCGCGTAGTCGCTGTTCGGGCGCACCTGCCAGTAGCGGGTGGCCTTGCAGGCGGTGAAGGTGGCGCGCGGATCGATGTAGGTGACGCGCATTCCGTTGGCCAGCGCGGCCATGAAGGCCTTGGCCTCCTTGACCGCCAGCGCCTCGATGACGTTGCGGCCGTAGAGCACGAGGTGCTTCACGCGCCCCAGATCGGGGATGAGCCCCTCGTGGCTGAAGCCGAAGAGCGTGCGCGCCGCGTTGTGCGCGTTGGCGGTGCAGCCGGCGTCGTGGGTGACGTAGTTCGGCGAGCCGAGCGCCCGGACAAAGGTTCGCGTCAGGTCGGTGAAGGGACCGCTGCGATCCGAGAGCACGATGCCGCGCCCGCCGAATTCCTCGATTGTCTCATGCAGCTTGTCGGCGATGGTGTCGAGGGCTTCATCCCAGGACGCCCGCCGCCACTGGCCGCCGCCGCGCGGGCCTGTGCGGATCAGCGGCGTCTGCGGCCGCTGGTCGTCGTCGTACTCGAGCGCCAGGCCGGCCGATCCCTTCGCGCAGAGGCTGGCGCCGATGGCTTTGTCGTGCGGATTGCCCTGCAGCCAGACCGCCCGCCCGTTCTCGACCGTCACTTCGATCGGGCAGCGCACCGAGCACATGCTGCACATGCTGTAGACCGTGCGGCGGCCAGGGGCGCCCACACTGGCCACGTTTGGCGCCATCGTGGAACTCATGGCAGTCTCCTTTAGATCTCACTAAACTGAATGACCACTTTGACGTCGTCGGGTTGTCGCACGAGCGCCTGTTGGAAATTCTCCGGCTTCTCACGGCGCGTGATCAGGCGGCTCAACCATTCCCGGTCCGATACAGCGAGATTTTGACCCGCTTTGTACCAGTGACGCTTGTTCGCATTCACGCTGCCAACGATCAGGTTGTTCTTCAGGACTGCGGCCTTGCCGACGTCGCCCACGGCCCGGCTTTCGATGCCGCCGGAACCGACGCCCGTGAGACAGATGATCCCACCCGATCCAATCTTCTGGATCGAGTCCCCAATCACCGCTCCAACCCCCGTACACTCGACGATGATGTCGGGATCGAAATCCAGGTCCAAGGCGCTCCCGGTGTGATACGTCCCACCCATGGCGTGCACGAGGTCCGGCTTGGGTCCAGTTTCAGCCCGATCGAGCACGTGGACCTCAAGGTTATTCGCTTTCAAGCGCAGCGCCGCCAACAAACCAATCGGCCCGGCGCCGGTCACCAGCGCGGTCTTGGGCTCCCAGAAGGCGCGTTGGCCCGCCAGGTAGACCTGTTCCAGCGCCTTGGTGATCACCGTCATCGGCTCGAGCAGCACACCCAGGATGCCCAGGGAAGAGTCAACCTTGATGGCGTATTCAGGTTCAATGCGCCAGTGCTCGGACATATAGCCGTGGATCTCTTTGATCCCGCGCTCGGTGTACTGGCCGCTGCTGCACATGTCCCACTCGCCCACCGCACAATTGGGACAGGGAACCGGGCACGGACGGCGGACAATCCCAACCACCAGGTCCCCTTTCTTGAGGGAGCTGCGTGGCCCCGGATCGACGACGCGGCCGAGGGACTCGTGCCCCAGCACCAGGCGGGTCTTTCCCGGCGGCGCCCAGCCGTAATTCCCCGCGACGATGTCGACGTCCGTCCCGCAGACGCCGACCGCCACGGCTTCAACCAGGATCGAGCCCTCGCCTTCGTCAGGCTCCGGAAAATCTTCGTAGCGGGCTGATCCGGACTTCATGGGTTCTACAGTGATTGCCTTCATGGTGTTATCTTATCTCCTTGTCGGTCTCATGCTACCAATGGCCCACTAGTATCGCATGGATTTGCGTGGGCGTATACCTACCAAAAGATGTAAGAGTGATGTAACTAGTGTTTCAAGCGCTGACCAGGTGGAGGCAAACCGGCGTTGGCACTGCGGCCACGTGTCCGGTTGCCAGCAGCGTTCCGGAATCCTGATTGATCCAGAACGTGACCACGGTGTCCGTATCCTGGTTTGCCACCAGCAGCAGCGCACCGGATGGATCGATGATGAAAGCGCGCGGGCCACCACCCTGCGTCGATTCATGTCCAACAACCGACAACTGGCCGGTCTCGGGGTCGACAGCATAGATCGCCAGGCTGTCGTGCCCGCGATTTGAGGCGTAGACAAAACGACCGGAGGGCGCAACCATGATCTCCCCGCCCGAATTCTGTCCTGTGAAGTCGTCAGGGAGGGTGGAAAGGATCTGTTGCGCCTCGAACGTGCCCTGCTGCTCATCATAGCGGCAAACGGTGACCGTGGAACGGAGCTCGCTGATGACGTAGGCGAAAGGCCGGTGGGGGTGAAAGGCCAGATGGCGCGGGCCGGTGCCGGGCGGCAGCTGCGTCCAGGGAGGATCGGCCGGGCTGAGCGTGCCCCGCTCGCTGTCGAGGCGGAACGCCATCAGCCTGTCCGTGCCCAGGTCAATGGCCAGAATGAAGCCGCCATCCGGGCTTGGCAGAACCATATGGGCATGCGGGCCTTCCTGACGATCGGGATTAGGCCCGGAACCGGAAAACTGCACGGTATCGGTTGCCTCTCCGAGGCTTCCGTCCTTTTGGATCGGCAAAACGCACAGGTTGCCGGTCTCATAGTTGGCCACCAGGCAATAGCGTCCTTGAGGCTCAATGCAGGCATAGCAGGGAGCCGTGCCATGGGTGGATTGTTCATTCAGATAGGTCAGGCGCCCGGTTGCCGGATCGATGGCAAAGGCGCTCATAGTCCCGTTCGCGGCTTCGCTCTTGTAGTACTCGTTGACAGCGTACAGACAGCTTTTGTCCGGCCCCAGGGTCAGAAACGAAGGGTTGGCCGTGCCGGCGCCGGCCACGGTGGCGGCGTAGGTCAACGCGCCGGAGCGCGGGTCCAGATGGTAGATGTAGATGCCCTCGGCTTTGCCGTCAACAAATGACTCGCGCCGGGTATAGGTGCCGATGTAGGCGGTGATACGATCAGAACTTACCATGTCCTTAGCCTCTTCTTGTTGTCTTGCGGACGAGTATCAAGGGCTTTGACGCACCTGGATGAGCGGCTGGATGATGAAAGCGACGGTCACGACGACGTAAAATCCTGCGGCGACAAATGGAGCCACTAAGCCCACGATGATTGCCAAAGCAATCAGGACCAGGTACACCTTTCGTTGGCGGTAGGCTCGCCTAATCCTGTCGTCGGCGAGGCCATCGACCACGAGTTGACGGTCTCGCGCCACGTACGCCAGAAGACCACTGAGCATAAGGGACGCCACGAGCAGGTTTGCGCCGTACAGTGTCACGGCGCTTCGTGCTTCCGCCCCTCCCATGTGTGCGACCATGAGTTTTGTCGTGAATGGAAGCAGGGAAACGAAGAGCAGCAGGACGAGATTCAACCGGAAAGATACGTCGTCTACCTGCTTCATGTTCTTCGTAAGTCCTGCATGGGAAAGCCATATTCCACCGACGAACGCGAAACTGATGGCGTAGCCCAAGAAGTCCGACCAGCTCTCCGCAAGCGCCGGGAGCACCGGAGCGCCATCCGGCGGGACCGGGAGTTCGAGCACGAGCAGCGTGATCACGATGGCGAACACGCCATCGGAGAACGCGTTGAAACGATCCAGTGGTTGGTAGCTTGACCCTGCCCCGGCGTCTCCTTTGTCGATAGAGACTTGTGTTTGTTCGGTGTCCATAAGTCTCCTGGCTGGAAAGCTGTGCTTCGCCTGCGATTGGCGGTCAATCCACGCCAATCGCAGGTATAACATCGTCGGGCAGAACCGCTTAATACTGTCCGGTATAGCCAGGGACGCGGCGGCGTGCGGCGGCGCCGGACCACCAGACGATGTCGGCGAACAGCCCCAGCCCAAGCCAGACCCAGTCAAAGCCCGTGATCCCACCAGGGAAGACGATCACGTACATCATGGTCGTCCAGGGCACGAAGATGAAGCCAAGCAATGGCCAGAGGAAGTTGGTGAAGGCAGCCTGCCAGCGCGCCGGCTGGAGCAGCCACCAGATGAGCATCCCGGCGCGAGGGCCGACAAAGACCAAGACGGTGAAGAAACAGCACATTGTGGAAACCTCCAAGTGGGGTTGTGGAGGACAGCCCGTCAGAAGCGGACTGCCCTACCAGGCAGTGTGTCTGCGATGACACGGTCACCGGCGACCCGTTAGGCGCCTCAGGCCACTATCTCTGTGTCAGTCCAGCGGTTGTAGCTGTCGAGCGTGAAGTTGCGGTTGGACCGAATCTGCACGACGATGCCGATGATCGCAACGACGATCGCCGTGATCAGCAGCAGCGGAGACTGGCTGAGAGCCGCCTTGACCGGGTTCTCCAGCAGCGTCGCGTGCGGGGCGAAGAGAATGATGAAACCGCCGACGATCACACCGGCGCCCATCAGGCTGGTGCCGATGATGATGACCCACTTCTGCAGGTTGAAGATGAGTGTTACCGCGGCCAGCGCGATGGCGGCCACGACGCCGATGATCCATATGATCGGCCCCATGTCCAAGCCAATCGCCATCAACAGCCCCACAGCCACTGAGTAGCCCAGGGCACCGGCGATGATGGCCACGGCGAAGAGATAGAAGAAGTAGGAGAGGACGGCGAACACCGCGCCGACTACAAAGCCCACCACCCAACTGGTCACTTCGGCGAAGAACCCGGTGCCAAAGAGCAGCTGCATCGTCTGTGCGCCGAACACCAGGCCGAAGAAGAAGCCGAAGATCGGCAGCAGGATCAGGAAGAAACGATACCCGCCAAAACACAGCACCAGCCCGAACAGAAAGGCGATCAAGCTGGCACAGGCGAGCGCCAGGAAGGAATCGGTAGTGATCATGGTAGCTCCTTTCAGAAGCCGAT
>JAULUH010000454.1:0-1842 GCA_032111745.1 Anaerolineae bacterium
CACGAACAGCATCGCCACGAAGATGATCCCGGTGGCCAGCTGCATGTTGCTCAGCACCCGGCTGAAGCGCAGCCCCGTCGTCCGCGCAGTCGTCCGCAGCAACATCATGAAATACAGGAAGGCGATGCCGGCGAAGGGCATGACCAGCATGCCGGCCAGGGTCAGAGTCAGGTTGTTGCCGCTGGCATAGTAGGCGACGATCTCGGCGTCGGTGGCATTGGCCAGTGGGGTCTGCGCCAGCAGGTAGAAAGACAGGAAGTACAGCACGGCGAAAACGATGCCGGCGATCGCCGCCGGCAGGGCGGCCTTGCGCCAGACGCCGGCCTTGATCACCTCCTCCCCCTCTTCGGCGCCCAGCTGCCAGTCGTTGAGGAAGTCCGGCTTGGGCGGCAAGGTGCCCGGTAGACTGCCTGATGGTTTGGGTTGAGCCATAGATCTCTCCTGTTCTGTCATTTTGCTGGTGAAGTCAGCGCCTGCCATCCTATTGGGCGCCTGGTGTCAGGCAATCGGCAGCGTGAACAACCCTATCAATCCAACCACCACAAAGAATGCCGAGATCGCCACCATGAGCTTCACCAGGTTGCGATTATCGAAAGTCTTGCTGAGTCCGGCGAAGAAGAGCGCCAGCGCGAAATACAGCGCGTTGCGGATGTAGCCACCTGAATTCTGCGAAGCGGTGGCCGTCTGTGCCATGTACTCGTCGGCGGTGGCGCGCAGCTCCGCTGAGCGCTGCTCCAGGGTCGTGCGGTAGTCTGGCAAGGCGAATGGACTCGGCGGCGCGCCGGCATTGTTCATCGGGTCCTCTTTCAGCCACTCCTCAAAGATGGGCCGGAACTCCGCGCGAAAGCGCTCGCGGTAGTACTGCGCTTTTTGGTCGTCGCCGGACAGGGTGGCTTCGAGCCACCCTGAATACGAGAGCACGTCCACAGTGCGGTTTGCGGTCGCCAGATCCGCCTCGGTAGATGCCTTGACACGATAAGTCGTGGCCTGGCCCATAGCAGCACCCTGCCGGCTGCCCCATCGCGAGGCCTGGTAGCCACTCCACGCAGTCAATAGTGACGCCACGGATAGCAGGAAGGCCAGTGCGACCTCAACCCGCACCAACCTGCGGAGCGAGGCCGGCACCGGGAGTGTGGTTGTCGGCGGTTTCGACTGATCGTTCATCACAGCACGCCTCTGGTGCCTACGCGCACGAGCCGGCTCTCAGCCATGTTCCGGGTCAGGCACATCCGGCCGGCCCAGGTAGGTCAGCGATAGCAGCGGATACCCCAGGTCGTAAACCAGGTTCAGGATTCCCATCAGCACAGCCTGGTCCTCCAACTCACCGGTGAGCGTGGTCACAGCTCGCTTCCCTGGGCCACCGGCCTGGCTGACTCTGATGTCACACATATCAGTGACCCACGTGGGATCCAGGCTCCCCTGGATCGTGATCCGATAGGCCGCGCGTGTGTAAATCGAAATCGGACCTTGCCCGCGTTCGCTCATGCTGCGGTCCTGCCCTTCCAGGAGATCATCCTCCGGCAGCCTTTTCGATGTTGAGCCGGATCTGATCGACGACAAAACAAGACTATGATCAGTCTATCGCAGTGGAGGGCAGATGTAAAGGGATTAAAATGGGGTAATAATGGGTGTTGACCCCCCCCGTGAGGTACCAATCAGGCGCAGGCAATGTTATCCGCACGCCCGCGGATGGATGGTGGCCTGGCACGATCAGGGAGCCGATGGTGATGGAGAAATGATCCCGAGTTGCCTGGCCCGCATCACGGCCTGCCGCCGGTTCTCGGCGTGTAGCTTCCGATAGAGGCTCAGCGTGTGCTGTTTGACGGTGTCGGGGGAAATCGT
>JAULUH010000455.1:0-28471 GCA_032111745.1 Anaerolineae bacterium
GAGATTCTTCTGCTGTGCGGGCGGAAGGAAATCCGCGGCCAGGTCGCTGGCGACGTCTTTGGTGGTCTGGAAGGCAACCTGGGCGGTCGACGGGGGGGGCGGGACGGAGGGCGGGGGCACGGCGGCGGGTGGGGGAGCTTCAGGTGGGGTGGGCGCGGCAGGCGGCGCGGCGGGGGGTGCCAGGCGGGCCTGGATCTGGGCGTCCAGGGACTCCAGCCCCTGGCGGGTGATGGACCGGGCCGAGCTGTCCAGGAGCCGCTGGCCAACGTTGGCGATCTTGCCGCCGATCTCGACGTCGCCGCTGTAGGTCATGACGGTGCTGCTACCACCGCCGTCGACGGCCAGCTGCCAGGAGCCGGTGCCCGAGAGGAAGCCGGGCGCGCCCCGGCCATCCACGACCATGGTGCAGCTTTCGGGAGGGTTCAGGTCCTGGATCAGGATCTTGCCCTGGAATTTGCCCTGGACCGGCCCCACGCGCACGTTCATGACGCCGACGTACTCGGTGTCGCTGGTGCGCTCCAGCTTCTCGCCGCCGGGCAGGGCCTGGCCCATGATGGCGGGGTCCATGATGGCGTCCCAGACGGCCTGGCGGGGGGCGGCAAATGTGTAGCTGCCTTCAATGTGCATAGCTCGTACCTCAAGGGAATGGCGGGGAGGCGGTCTTCAGGCCGCTCACTCTTCCGTCTCTGGGGATGGCAGTGGCGCCGCCTCAATGCACTGCCGGATGGCCTCGTATACCTGCGGATGATTGGTCAGGTGGAAGTGGTTCAGGCCACTGAAGACGCGGCCGGCGCGAAATGGGATGCGGCGGGCCGGCTCGGGCGCATGTCCTGCCGCGCTCGGCGGGCGCACCAGCAGGTCACCCAACAGCAGCCCCAGCGGATGCATCGAGTCACGCGTGATCGTGGCAGCGACGAAGTAGTAGCCCACGCCATCGACGAAGGGCACGTTCTGGCGATGGTCCTCGAGCAGCGCATCGGGGTCCTTGCCGTACCATTCTTCGTCCACAGTGTAGCCAAATCGGAGGTCCTTGATCCCGGCGCTACGTGCGTTCAAGACCTGAGCCGGGACCTGCGTTCCTGCCGTATCGACGGCCCCCAGCAGGTTACTCACCAGATTCACGCCTTGCTCCAGCGGAGCGCCGAGGTTTGGCGAACCCAGGCAGAAGAGGTGGCGCAGCCGCTGAACCCAAACCTCGCCAGTGGTATTTCCGTAGTGCGCCGCGCTACGCGCGACCAGGCCTCCCATGCTGTGCCCGACGAGCACGAGCTCTTCAACCCCCCCGGGATACTCGGCGACAAGCTGCGCCAGCAGCGTCGACAGCAGCCGGCCGTTTGCGGAGATGTGTTGCCCACTGTTATAGCGGACGTACAATGGGGTGAAGCCCAGGTCCGCCTGGAGCAGCGAGCCGAAGTTGACCGCCGGGTCCCCATAGAAACGCCCGGCCGAGATGCTCCACGACCACTCCGTGCTGCTTAGCCCGTGGACAAAGACGCAGAGCTTGCCGCTGGCACCGGGCAGACTTCGCTCCAGCTCCGCGCGCTCCACCGGCAAGATGCGCCCGTGGCGGCGCAGGCTCATGCCAAGGTCCAAGTCGTTCTGTCGTTCCCGCAGGTGATCGCCGTAGAGCCCATTCAGCACGCCCTCAGCGTGGTCAAACCACCATGACCGGCTGCCCTGCGCGTCGGAGCGGAGGGGCGTTGCCAGGTCAGGCCCAGCTCGGCCTGGCGTGCGATGAATCTCGCCGACGACCAACTCGGTGCCAGCATCGAGCAGTGTTTCGACACTTCGACTCACCCCACGAATGGACTTGTAGACCCCTGCTGCTATCGTATCATGAACCGCCAGAACGGCTTGGGCCAGCACCGCGAGTTGCTCGACATCCGCGAAGGGTCGAGCCGACTTCTGCGCGACCGAAGCGTGCGTCCGTTCGACCAGATGCGTGGTTTCCTCGATAACCTCGAAGACCAGGTCCTTTGATCCCTGCCAGCGTTTCATACGCCCCAAGACATAGCCCTCCATGGGCCGTCTCCGCAGTTGAGGAGCCATTCTATCCCCTTTCCGCCGGTCGCACCAGCTCGAACAGCCGATTGGGGCTGAGGGGAATCTCGTTCAGCTCCACGCCGTAGTCCGCCAGCGCGTCCTCGACGGCCTGGGCGAAGAGCGGGGCGACGGGGATGGCGCCGGCCTCGCCTGCGCCCTTGACGCCCAGGGGATTGAGGGGCGAGGGGGTCACGACGTGGTCCATCTCTACAGTGGGCACGGTGTCGGCGGTGGGCAGGAGGAAGTCCATGAAGGAGGCGTTAAGCAGCTGGCCGTTCCGGTCGAAGTGCAGCTGCTCGTAGAAGGCGTTGCCCAGGCCCTGGGCCACGCCGCCCTGAATCTGCCCCTCCAGGATCATGGGATTGAGCACGGTGCCACAGTCGTGCACCACCACGTAGCGCTTGATGTCGATCATCATGGTCTCGGGGTCGACCTCGACGATCATGGCGTGGACACCGCTGGCAGTGGCCCCGCGCTCAGGGCCGAAGTAGTCGGTGGCCTCCAGGCCGGGCTCGGTGCCGGGCTTGACCGCGCCCCGCAGGGGATTGGCCCGCCTGGCCAGCTCGCCCAGGGTAATGGCCGAGGCGGGCACGCCCTTGATACGCACGGTGCCGTCCACCAGCTCCAGGTCCTCGGCGTCTACCTCCAGCTCCTCGCTGGCCTTGTTAAGGATCTTGCGGCGCACGGCGACGGCCGCGGCATTGATGGCGTTGCCGGCGACCACGGCGCCCCGGCTGGCGAAGGTGCCGGCGCCCCAGTAGAACTCCGAGGTATCGCCAGTGACCAGGCGGATGTTCTCCACGGGCACGTCCAGCTGTTCGGCCACCACCTGGGCAAAGGAGGTGAAGTGGCCCTGGCCCTGGGTGCCGATGCCGGTGGCGACGCTGATGCGGCCGCTGGCCTCGACGGTGACCCTGGCGCCCTCGTAGGGGCCGATGCCGGTGCCCTCGACGTAGGTCACCAGGCCGAGGCCGACGTGTTTGCCCGCGGCACGCAGGCGGGGCTGTTCCTCGTCCAGGAACTGGCGGTAGCCGATCATCTCCATGACCCGATCCAGGGCCGGCTCGTAGTTGCCGCTGTCGTAGACCAGGGGGGCGAAGTCCTGGAAGATGATGTCGTTGCTGTAAGGAAAGTGGTCGGGGGGGATGAAGTTGCGGCGGCGGATCTCGGCGCGGTCCAAACCCAGCTCCTTGGCGGCGGCGTCCAGCAGGCGCTCCATGACGAAGACCCCGTGCTGGCGGCCGGCACCTCGGTAGGGGGTGACGATGGGCTTGTTGGTGAAGATGGCCTTGAACTCGGTGTAGTAGTTGGCAACGTCGTACTGGCCCAGCAGCGTGCACTGGCTGTTGATGGGCACGGTGAGGCCGTAGGGCGCATAGGCGCCGGCATCGTGGAGGAAGACGTCCTTGACGCCCAGGACCCTGCCGTCCCTGGTGAGGGCGATCTCGGCGTCGTGGATCTGGCCGCGCTCCTGGGTGGTGGCGAAGAAGTTCTCGCGGCGGTCCTCGATCCACTTGATGGGGCGGTTGAGGCGCATGGTGGCCCAGGAGAGCAGCACCTCCTCGGGATAGAACATCATGATCTTGGGGCCGAAGCCGCCGCCGATGAAGGGCGCGATGACCCGCACCTGGCGCTCGGAGAGCCCCAGCATGCCAGCCAGGCCGTTGCGGATGGAGATGGGGGCCTGAGTGGTATCCCACATGGTGAGCTGCTCGGACTTGGCGTCCCAGGTGGCGACGATGCCGCGGTTCTCCATAGCGGCGGCGGTGCCCCGGTCGTAAGCATAGTGGCGCTTGATGACCACGTCGGCCTCTGCCACGGCAGCGGCGTAGCTGCCCTTCTCCTGGATGACATGGGCGTTCAGGTTGTGGCCCAGCTCGTCGTGGATGACAGTGGCACCGGGCGCCAGGGCATCCTCCAGGTGGACGATGGCGGGCAGGGGTTCGTAGTCGACGGCGATCTGCTCGAGGGCGTCCTCGGCGATGTAGCGGCTCTCGGCGATCACCACGGCGATGGGCTCACCGGCGTAGCGGGCCTTGTCCTTGACCAGGGGAACCTGGGTGCGGGTATGGAAGACCAGGCGCTCGATGGGCGGGGGCTGCACCAGGAGCGGCCCCGGCTTCCAGTAGTCGCCCAGATCTGCCGCGGTGTAGACGGCGACGACACCCGGTAGCTCGCGCGCCGCGGACACGTCGACGCTGCGCACCCAGGCGTGGGCGTAGTCACTGCGCAGGAACGCGGCGTGGAGCATGCCGGGCAGGTTGACGTCGTCGGTGAAGAGGGCCTGTCCGGTGAGCAGCCGCGGGTCCTCGTTGCGTTTGATTGGTTTGCCTAGGTAGCGTGTGGTCATGGGCCGTTTCGGGGTGGGATGGGCTCACCAGGGAGCGGGTGGGCTAGCTGGCCGGGCTGCGGAGCTGCCGGGCCGCCAGCTGGACCGCCTCGACGATGCTGTGGTAGCCAGTACAGCGGCAGAGGTTGCCGGAGATGGCCTGACGGATCTCGGCTTCCGTAGGATCCGGGTTCTCAGCCAGGAAAGGCACCAGGGTCATGAGGAAGCCGGGGGTGCAGAAGCCGCACTGCAGGCCATGCTTCTCGCGAAAGGCGATCTGGAGGGGGTGCATGGCCGCGGGCGAGCTGTCGAGGGACCAATTGGGGGTGAGGCCCTCCACGGTGGTGAGCTGGTGGCCGTCGGCCTGCACGGCGAAGAGCAGGCAGGAGCGCACGGCCTGGCCATCCAGCAGGATGGTACAGGCGCCGCAGGAGCCGTGCTCGCAGCCGACGTGGGTGCCGGTCAGGTTTAGCTCGTGGCGCAGGAAATCGCTGAGCAGGAGGCGGGCCTCGACGGTGCGCTGGTAGGCAGTACCGTTGACGGTGACGGAGATAGTGTGCAGGGTATTCATAGGCAATCAGCGGGCTCCGGCGCGCTCGAACGCGCGCGCCAGCGTGCGCTGGGCCAGCACCCGGGCCAGCTGCCGGCGGTAGGCGGGGGAGGCGTGGATGTCGGCCACGGGGTCGATGTCCAGGGTGGCGGCGGCCTCGGCGGCCTCGGCGATGCGCTTAGGGGTGGGGGCCTGGCCGAGGAGCCTGGCGACGGCCTGCGCGGCCAGCACGGGGCGCTCGCCGACGCTCAAGTAGACCAGGCGAGCGTGCTGGCAGAGGCCGCCAGCGTCGAGGACGGCCAGGGCGGCCGCGCCGACCATGGCGTAGTCACCGGGGCGGCGGGCCACCTCGTCAAAGGCGTAGCCGTGGCCTCTGGGCTGCGGGGGAATAGCGAGCTCCACCAGGAGCTCCTCAGGGGCCAGGTCGGTGGCGAAGAGGCCCTGGTAGAAATCGTCGGCGGCGACCCAACGCTCGCCGGCCTCGCTGCGCAGGCGGAACCTGGCGTCGAGGGTGACGGCGATGGCGGGCAGCTCGGCCGCGGGGTCGGCGTGGGCCAGGCTACCGCCGATGGTGCCCCGGTTGCGGATCTGCCGGTGGGCGATGTGGGGCATGGTCTCGTGGAGCAGCGGGGCGTGTTGGGCGACCAGGGGATCGCGCTCGACGGTGCTGTGGCGGGTCATGGCGCCGATGAGCAGGGTGCCGTCGGGGGCGAGCCTGATGTAGGCGAGCTCGGGGATGCGGTTGAGGTCGACCAGCACGCCGGGCTGGGCCAGGCGGAAGTTCATGGTAGGCACCAGGCTCTGGCCGCCGGCCAGAGGCTTGGCAGCGTAGCCGTGCTCGGCCAGGAGGCCCAGGGCCTCGTCGAGGGTAGCGGGTGCGAAATACTGGAAGGGGGCCGGCTTCATGGGGTGTGCAACTCCCTAAGTCAGCGATGGTGGTGGGCCGTCCGTAGGCCGCCTGGGCTAGCAGAGAGGCGGGCAGGCGCTAAGGCAGGCACAGTATGCCAGAAGCGGGGAGGACTGTCAAGCAGGGTAGCGCGGGGAGAGGGGAGGACGCGGAAAGCGCAGAGGGGGATTGTGGACCAGAGGAGCCGGGGGAGAGGGAAGCGCTCGAGGCGACGGTCGAGAAATCACGCCTGCGATTCGGAGTCGAGGCTTCAACCGGGTTTGCGCTGAAGGTCTGGCTAAAGCCTCGACTCCGCTTTGAGAGAGGGGCGCTGAAGGTCCAGCTACAGCCTAGACTCCGCCGCATATTAGCTACTGGCGGATTTCCGCCGCTGGGACCTAACGCGTGATGCTCTTGCTCAAGACGCTATTGGCTGGGTCAAAGGTGGAGCCGCTCTTGGCGATGTTAGTGACGGTCAGGGTGTACGTGCCACGGCCGCCGGTGGTGGTGAAGGTGGCTACACCCAGGCTGTCCGTCGATCCGTTCTGGGTCAACTGGCTACCGTCGGGCCTGTTCCAGCGGATGGTGACTGTGGCGCTGGGGACCAGGTTTCCGTTCTCGTCCCTGACCGTGACCTTGCCGGTGACGGTGACAGAGACGAAACCTTTGGCCGACAGGGTGATGTCGGCGGAGCGCAGGCAGCTCCCTGTGCAGCCGCTACCCGGCGTGGGCGTGGCCGTTGGCGTGCTGGTCGGCCCGGGCTGCGCGGTGGGCGTCCAGGTAGGGGTCGCAGTAGGTGGCCGCGGCGTAGGGGTAGGCGTCCTGAACCCTCGGCGAGTCGGCGTAGGTGTCGGCGTGCGCGTGGGTCCAGCCGTGGGCGTGGGCGACGCTGGCACCGTCAGGGTCGGCGTAGGTGATGGCGTGGCGGTGGCCGCAGTGCCAACGCTGATGGTCACCGTGGTCGTGCCGGTGGTGTTGCGGCCATCGTACACAGTCAGGGTCGCCAGGTAGGTACCAGGGTTATTGTAGGTGTAGTAACCCGTCGAGCCCCAGGTCTCGCTGCCGTCGTGGAAGGTCCACTTGATGTTGCCGATGGAGCCGTCCGGATCGTAGGACTTGTCGGCGTAGAAAGTCACGTTAAGAGGTGCCGGGCCCGAGGACGGTACGGCCTCGGCGATCGCCACCGGCGGCTGGTTCGGCGCTGTGGCGTTCACCAGGATGGCCTGGGTCGTCCTGCCACCTGCGGGATCGGTCACGGTCAGATCGGCGACGAACGGCCCTGGGGCTGCATAGGTGTGGCCCGGGTTGGCCTGGGCCTCGGTGGCGCTATCGCCAAAGTCCCAGGCATAGGCCGTGATACTGCCGTCTGGATCGGTGGAGCCTGCTGAGCTGAAGCTGACTGCCAGCGGCACATCGCCAGCGCTGGGGTTGGCCGCGGCCACAGCCACCGGCAGCTGGTTGCCTCCGCCGCCCAGCAGGCTATAGCCAATGCGATAGCTGGCGAAAGGCGCCTCGTTGCGCACCAGCGCCCCGGCAATCAGCCAGGCGCCGTTCTGTGCGGCGATCGCCGGCAGGGTCTCGCCGATGGGGCTGGTGGAGAAGACGAAGCCTTGGGGATCGATGACTGTCCCGGCCGGGCTGACGCGCATGCCGAACAGGTCGCTGCGGCCGTCCAGCATGTCCAGGTCCTCGAAGCGGTTCTTCTGTTCCTCGTAGACGATCACGAAATTGGTGCCATCCCAGGCGACCTGCGGGTTGTACTGGTTGCCGCGCCAGGGCGTCAGGTTGGTGGCCGGGCTGAGGGTACCATCCGGGTAGATCAGCCGGAACAACAGGTCGGTTTCCACGCCGGAGCTGATCTCCGCGGACTGAGCCATCAGGGCCAGGTTGCCGTTGGAGGCCAGGCCGATGCGAAAGACGCCGTTGCCACCGGCCGTGGAGAAGTTATAGAGGCCGAACCCTGCCGACTTGGTCCCGTCGGGACTGACGAAGAGCGCACCGGTGTCGGCATTGCTCTCGTCATGGCTCCAGTTGCTGTGGTAGACGACCAGCCAGCGGCCGCCCAGCACGGTGATCGCCGGAGCCCGGCCGATGTAACCACCGGCCAGCGCGAGAGGTGTCGCATCGAGCACGGTCCCGGTACTGCCGTTCACGCGGGCGCCGTAGAGGTCGATGAATTCGCACGAGTAGCCGCACTTCCGACCCAGGACCAGGAAGGTGTCGCCGATTGCGTCGAGGTCGGGCGGGCCAAAGGCCCCAGGCATGACCACGAACGGCGCCGCGTCGACCTTGTTGCCGGCGGCGTCCAGGCGCTGAGCGACCACGCCGTCGCCGCGGCCCCAGGCCAGGAGGTAGACCGAGCCGTTCCAGGCCACGGCCGGCGGGCCAAGGCTGCTGCTTAGGCTGCCCGTGTCCAGCTCCACAGGACTGGCGGTCGTTGGATTGCCGGCTGTGTCCAGGGGCTGGGCCAGGACGCGATGGCCGGTGCCGGTGCTGCTGAAATGCGCCACCATGAAGCCGCTGCCGCTGGCGGCAATGTCGGGCCTGAGCTGCAGGGGGGCGCCGATGGAGACATCGCGGTTCGGGCCGGCCGCGCTGCTGGCCGGGATGCTGGCGGTGACCACGCCCTGGTCGGAGTTGACGTAGGGGGACCAGACGAGCTGTACGCCGCCAGTGCCGTTCCCGGCGGAGAGGCCGGTTTGCGGGCCCAAAACAGCTACACCACCTGGGTCCAACACCTGGCCGGCCGTGGAGATGCGGGCCACACGCACGGTGCCGTTGGTGCCCCAGGTTACCTTCCAGTTGATGCCATCCCAGGCCGCAGCGATGGTGTCATACGATCCATTGGGGTTGTTGGCAGAGATATTGTCGCCGGCACCATCCAGCTTCTGGCCGGCGGCGCTAATGCGCGTGCCCGTGACAGCCATGCTATAGTCGGGTTGCTGCTGGTTCCAGACCAGGTAGAAGTCGGTGCCGTTGCTGGCCAGGGCACTGGCCGAGACGGAGAGGAGCTGGGTGGAGGTGCCCAGCAGGTTCAGGTTGCCGTCGAAGCGCAGGCCGTCGGTCTCGTTGGTGCCGCTCAGGTACTGGTCGTCGTACGTGAGCAGGAAGACGCCGCCAGCATAGGCCAGCTTGATGTTCGAGCGCATGTAGTAGGTGGAGTCCACCAGGGTGCGTGTGGGCGGGTCGAGCACGACGCCGTCGGGGGACACGCGCAGGGCCACGATGTCGCCACTGGTGGAAGTGCCCTGGACCGCGACGACCCAGTTATTGCCGTCGGAGGCCACCGACCAGTAGGAGCCGCCTGACGGCTTGGTGCCATAGAAGGCGATGGGCCGGGGATCCAGGACCTGCCCCGAGGGGCTGACCCGGACGGCGTAGAGCCCGTTGTCGTAGTAGCCCGTGCCGTTGGGCCCGATGCCCTGGTACACCACCAGCCAGTTGGTGCCGTTCCAAGCAACCTTGGGGCTGGTTTGCGAGCCAGCGGCGGCGGTGACAGCGAAGGGCGTGGGATCCAGCAGGTTGCCAGCGTTGTCTAACCGCATGGCGTAGATATCGCGGCCGGTTTCGCTCTCGGTGCCGCCGGTGGCAATGGCGCGCGAATCCTCCCAAACGACCAGGTGTTTGTCGCCGCCCTGGGCGATGGCTGGGGCCTGTTGATTGTTGTAGGCGGGGCTGATGGCATCGTCGCCGGGCAGCCAGCGGGTCGGGATGGTGCTGGCGCTGGCGGGGGTGGCTGCGGTGCCCAACAGCAAGGCCAGCAGCAAGGTGGCCAGAACGAGGGTGCGGGGGGGGTTCATGAGCCACATCTCCTTATCCCACGGGAATGCATGGCAGAGGCGCCGGGTCCGCCTGATTCTGTGTTGCCTCCACCAGTGTACCCTGAAGTAGCAGAATCGCTAGTGACCTGAGTCACAGAAGCGCAGGGCAAATTGAGGTCGACTTGGCGGCCATGAGCTCATCCGCTACCCTGTTCTGAGACAACAGACGCGTCGTGGTGGTCAGAATGGCGTTCCTGCCGTGTTGCCGAGCTCGGCGCGCAGCCGGTAGCCAACCCCCGGTTCGGTGATCAGGAAGCGCGGGCGTGCGGGGTCAGCCTCCAGCTTGCGCCTCAGCTGGGCAACGTACACGCGCAGGTAGTGGCTTTCGTTGGTGTAGCCGGGACCCCACACCTCGCGCAGCAGCTGGCGGTGGGTGATAACCTTACCGGCGTGTTGGATCATCGTTGTCAGTAGCTTGTATTCGATCGGCGAGAGGTGCACCTCCTGGCTGTTGACCAGCACCTGACGCTGTACCATGTCGACCCGCAGGTCGCCCACCTCGAAGACGGGGCTATCCGGGCCAGAGGCCGGACGCGGGGCATGGCGCAACGCGGCCCGAATGCGCGCCAAGAGCTCCGCGATGCCGAAGGGCTTAGTCAGGTAGTCGTCGGCTCCCGCGTCCAACGCTACAACCTTTTCGCCCTCCTGCTGCCGCGCCGAAAGAATGACAATTGGCACCGCAGACCACCCACGCAGCTCCTCGATCACCCTCAGCCCGTCCATGTCGGGCAGCCCCAGGTCCAGCATGATCACGTCGGGCAGCCTGAGTGCGGCCTGGGCCAGTCCGTCGCGGCCTGTCTCGGCCTCGATCGTGCGGTAATTGCTGGCTGCCAGCGCGGCTCGCAGGAAGCGCCGGATGGGTGCTTCATCCTCGATGATCAGAACCAGTGGCGATGGTTGGGTCACGGGCGACTCTCCGGCTGCTCGAACTCGATCGAGACAGCGGACCAGGTAGACGATTCCGCGGGGTCTTCGCTGGCGCCATCCAGGGGTAGAGCTGGCGGCTGGCCTTCCACGGGCAGATCGAAGCGAAAGGTAGCGCCGCCTTGCGGCCTGTTTCCGGCCCATATGCGACCGCCGTGGGCTTCCACTATACTGCGGCAGATTGCCAGGCCCAGTCCCACACCGCCGGCCTGAGGCCGGGCGCGATAGAACTTCTCGAACACGCGCTCCTCGTCGCCGGGGGAGAGGCCAGGGCCGCGATCCGCCACCTCGACCACCACCGTTGTGCCAGTCGGCCACGCGGCGAGCTCGATAGGCGTTCCGGCCGGCGTATACTTGACCGCATTCTCGATGAGGTTGATCAGCACCTGTTCGATGGACACTTCGTCGAGCGGTACCAGGGGCAGGTCAGGAGCCAGGCAGACCGTAACGGGTCTACCTGCCAGGATAGGCTCCGTGCGAGTCAGTGCAGCCCCAATCACTTCCTCCACCAGTTGCCAGGCCTTGCTGACGTGAATGGCTCCGGACTCGAGCCGTGTCATGTCGAGCAGGTTGCGAACGAGCACATTGAGACGATTGGCCTCCTCATAGATCCCCTGCGCCAGCTCGAGGCGGGTTCCGGCGTCCAGCTGCTGATCCTCGACCATTAGACTACTGGCAGCGCCTGTGATGGCCGTCAAGGGTGTGCGCAGATCGTGCGAGACTGAGCTCAGCAGCGAGCTACGCATGCGTTCGGACTCGACCTGAAGGCGGGCATGCTCGGCCTCTTCCGACAGGTGTGCCCGCTCGATGGCCAGCGCCGCAAGGCTGGCAAAGGCTTCCAGCAGGCGGCGTTGATCGGGCGTCAGGCGGCTGGCCGGGTCTAATGGCTTGACGCCGAGGATGCCCACGATCCCACGGGCTGTTTTCAGCGGCAGGTAGCGCGCCTCGGCTTCAGAGAGTGTGTCAGTGCCGCGACCAGCTGCCTGGCCATGGCTGAACGCCCAGGCGGCGACGGCCTGCTCGCGATCGTTGATCGTGAACTCAGGTCCAGGGGCCGACAACACCAGCCCGTCCTCTCCGCCGGGTCCCGGCAGGAGCACGACGACCTGGCGGCCAAACACTTTGGCCGTGCTGTCGATGACGATATGCACAATGGCATCCAGGGTGCCTGCGGCTGCCAGATCGCGGCTGAGGTCATTGAGCATGGCGGTCTCATTAGCGCGGCGCTCGGCGGTGTTGGCCTGAGCTCGAAACCGGTCAGCCAGTGTGCTGATGACCACGCCCACAGCCAGCAGGCCGAGGAAGGTCAGCAGGTACTCGGTGTCATCTACGGCAAGGGTGAAGCGCGGGTGTACCAGAAAGAAATCGAAGGCCAGCACACCCAGCACCGATGCCAGGATGGCCGGCCCACGTCCCAGGACCATTGCCGCAACGATCACCGCGAAGAGATAGATGATCAGCAGATTGGCAACAGAGAAGGCTGGACGCAGCGCAATACCTATCGTCGTGGCAGTGGCCATCAACACCAGACTGAGGAGATAGCTTTTCCAGGGTGTTGCCTGGCGAGGCAGCTCGCCGTTGCTCATTTGAGAGGACCTGATGCTCCACCTGATCGATCGCAGCCGTCCTCCGTAGATTCTAGCCCCTTTCGGTGGCGCCGTCAACTTGAGTCTCAAGATGAGGCTGCTCCACCTGATAGGGCACATCCATCACCACGATACCTGGTTTCGAGCGCAGCGCCAGGCGCAGTGTAAGAGCCGCCTGGGTATGCAGCAGGTTGTGCCAGCGCTTCCGGGGCACGAACTCGGGCACCACCACAGTAATCATCTCGTTAGGATGGCGTTGGGCATCGACCTTGTCGATGTACTGCAGCAGGGGCTCCATCAGCTGGCGATAGGGCGAGTCAAGGATGACGAGCCGAACGCCGTCGCCCCAGATCTCCCACTTGCGCCGTACCTTCTCGGCCTCAGCCGGATCGATCGAGACGTGGACCGCGGTGATATCCCTGGACAGCGTGTGCGCGTAGCGCAGGGCAGCCAAGGTACCCTGGTGAACGCCACTGATGGGCATGATCACTCGCTGGCGCGGCAGATTCGGCGGCGAGCCGTATTCATCGAGTGACAGGCTGGCGGCCAGCTCCATGTAGTGACGATGGATGAAAGAGAATATGGTGATCAGTGCCGGCACGAGCAGGATGACGATCCAGGCGCCGTCGCGGAATTTGGTCACGGCAAACACCAACATCACGATTGTGGTGGCAACCGCGCCTATGCCGTTGATCCCCAGCTTGATCTGCCAACGCGGGTCGTAGGTTAGAGTTGAGCCACGCTCCCGGATCACCTCACCGGGCTCCAGGTGGCCGCATTTCCACCACCGTCGCGCCATGCCGGTCTGGGATAGGGTGAAGGAGAGGAAAACGCCAATGGCATACAGCGGAATCAGCGCGGTCACGCTGGCTCCGAAAACGATGATCAGCAGCGAGGCAATGATACCCAGGGCAACGATGCCGCGCGAGTAAACCAACCGGCTGCCCTTGAAGGTCAGCTGGCGCGGGAGAAATCCGTCCTCAGCCTGCAGCGCGCTCAGCCGGGGGAAGTCCGCGTAGGCCGTGTTGGCGGCCATGATCAGGATCAGCGTCGTCGAGGAGATCAGCATCAAGTACGCGAGGCCCTCGCCGTTGAAGATCGTACGCGCCAATTGCGAGATGACAGTCTCCGCCTCGGATGGCACGGCGTGGATCTGGACGGTCAGAAAGCTGATACCGAGGAAGAGGATGCCCAGGATAGTGGACATGGCGATCAGGGTAATGCCGGCATTGCGACTGCGCGGCTCCTTGAACGCAGTAATACCGTTGGAGATGGCTTCGACACCGGTCAGCGCGGTGGTGCCGCTGGCGAAGGCGTGGAGGAGCAGGAAAATGCCGATGCTGGCGAGCTCTGTGGCCTCCATCGGCGGCGGGTCAGTCACAACGCCGAGATTTCCGGCCAGCAGGCGGGTGAAGCCCAGGCCGACGGTAAAAACCATCACGATCAGGAAGAAATAGGTAGGAACAGCAAAGATTGCTCCAGCCTCCCTGACTCCCCGCAGGTTGACCAGCATCACGAACAGGACCAGCCCAACGGCGATGGCAACCCGCCAGGGAAACAGAGCAGGGAAGGCCGAAGTGATCTGGGCGACGCCGGAGGAAATTGACACGGCGACGGTGAGGATGTAGTCCACCAGCAGGGCGGCGCCGGCGGTCTGCGCGGGCAGCTCGCCCAGGTTGTCGCGGGCCACGATGTAGGCGCCGCCGCCGCCGGGGTAGGCATGAATCGTCTGTTCGTAGGAGATGGTGACTATAGCTAGCAGCGCGACGATGGCGATAGAGATGGGAAAGGCAAACGTGAACGCGGCCACGCCAGCTGCGGCCAGGATAACGAGAATCTCCTGCGTGGCATAGGCGGTTGACGACAGCGCGTCCGAGGCGAAAACGGCCAGGCCAACGACCTTACCGATGGTCTGATGCGGCGCATCGGCCGTGGCCAGGGGCCGGCCGATCAGCCATGTACGCCATGAGCGCGGCGGGGCACTGGGGCCGTCAATCCGCACCACGGTAGACTTGTCGGATTCGATAACCATAGATCATCCTTATGACCATCACAGGGATGCGCGCCGGCCTGCGGCGCGCATCTACACATCTCAGTGTAGCAGCATTGCCGTCAAGGCGACGACAGAAATTGGCTCGGAGGCATCAAAGAAGCGTTAAGATTTCTTGGAGCAGGTCGCCAGCCTTGACACGCGGCCTACGCTTCGCTATATTGCGTATACTTTTGTGACAATTCGTGATCATATATAGCAGTAAGAACAGTCTGAGGAGAGCAGCAATGGCTCATCAAGCTGTCGTCAGCGCAAAAGAAGGTCACCGCTCCTTCGGGAAGCTATTCAGATGATCGGTAATGCGATTGAAGTGCCAGCCGGCAGCAAGGGGCACCCTGACGAGGAATTCGAGTTAGAGGTAGTCACTGTCAACGGCCTGGGGGAAATCACTGAGCGCCAAAGGCGCACGGCCAGTCAGCTCATAGAGAACCTCGGTGGCGGTGTATCCCTGGCAATGGTTGTGATTCCTCCGGGTGCGTTCCTGATGGGATCCCGGGTTGGCGATGGTTATGTCGACGAATGTCCTCAGCACCCGGTCAGGGTCCCATCATTTCTAATGGGCAAGTACCCGGTGACGCAGGAACAGTGGGTAGCGGTGATGTCGTGGACGCCTCCCTATCGTTGCCTTGGGTCAAGGCGGCCGGTGGACAGGGTCTCCTGGGATGATGCCAGGGCGTTCTGCCAGCGGCTGGCAAAGCAGACGGGACGCGGGTATCGCCTGCCCAGCGAGGCAGAGTGGGAATACGCCTGCCGGGCTGGGACCACGGCGCCATTCTACTTTGGGGAGACGCTAGCGACGGATCTGGCGAACTACGTGGGGGAACACGTCTACAGGGCGGGGCCAAAGGGGATCTATCGCCACGAGACCACCGATGTGGGGAGCTTCCCGCCCAATGCCTTTCAACTCTACGACATGCATGGCAATGTCTGGGAGTGGTGTGCGGACGCCTGGCACGACGACTATGCGGGAGCGCCTGCCGACGGAAGGGCGTGGGAGGGGAGGGCCGGCGCGGCGCGCGTCCTGCGCGGGGGCGGCTGGCACGATCCGCCAGACCTGTGCCGGAGTGCGGCGCGCTTCAAGGCTCTGCCGCAGGAAGGGGAGGACTTCTTCGGCTTTCGCGTGGCGCTGGCAGCCGTTGAGTAGATGACCACAGCGACCTCCCTTACGATCCAGCCACCACAGCAGACAAGCCAAGGAATGCCCCGAAGTGGCTCGTGACTGCAGCCAGGGCCTGGCTCTCGGGGGAGGTCAGAGGGCGGAAAGGAGCTGGCGTAACGACAACCGTGCCCTTCTTGAGAGCCCGCTGCCAGGTACCCACTACCTGCCCATCGACGACGATCATCGGCCGGAAGACGCCGTTGCTGGACACCACCCTCTTGTCGAACTGGGAGTCCAGGACCGTGCCGCGCGCGCGATAGCCGAGGTAGTACTCGTCGAAGGCTGGAAGCAGATGGACAGTGGGCGATGGGATAGTTGGCACAGGAGCATCGCCGGGCATCCAGTAGGCCTGGCCATCGACGGTCACGTCGACCAGTTGCGATCTGACCATCTCAAGGCCGGCGCGGGCATCCGCCGCCCGCAGTCCTGACCACCAGGCGAAATCCTGCAGGGTGGCAGGCCCGTGACTGCCGAAATAGCGGGCTGCAAGCTCGGCCAAAGCCTCTGCGCGGTCCAGGTTCTTGCCCGTGGGTACCCAGGCATCCAGCCAGACGAAGGTCTGTTGTTTGCCCCGTAGGGGTCCGAAGCAGATCAGCCCCTCTAGGGCTGCCCGCGCCAGAATATGATAGCCGCGCTGGCCGGCAGTCGAGACGCCTGCGTGCTCCATTGCGGCCATGACATCCTTGCGCGTACCTGATCTACCATCCCGCAGGGCGCTTTCGAGCACCTGGAAGCTGCGAGCGAACGTGGCCTCGTCCAGCTCAAGCTGCCGGTGACGGTGTTGGCTGCCGGCGACGAGGCCGGGCCCCAGCAGCGCCAGCAGCCAGCGCAGGTCGGCCGCGGCCACGAAGTGCAGGGTGCCGCGCAGCAGCCAGGTGTGGACGATGGTCCGGCCGGCAATCGCCTCTGCTATGCTGGCGGCGGTGGCGGCCTGGCAGCGCAGGCCGACAGCCCAGATGGCACTGGCGTAGTCCTGGGCCTGGAGGGCGCCGAGCCAGGCCACAGCCTGTGCCGGCGTGATGGGTCGCGGGCCTGCAAGGCGTTGATTATGAAGGCGGCTAAGGGGTATATCCACGGCAATCATAGTAGAGGTAACGGGCGTGGGCACCGGCGGCGATGGCGGCGATGACCCCCTCGGCCTCGCCCATGCGGTTGTCGTAGAGGAACGTATTACCTTCGGCCGCGAACTGCGGCTGCAGGTCCAGGAGCACGGTCCGTTTCAGCTGGGCGTGCTGGAGGTCAGCGACGGTGAAGTCCATGACCTGATAGGCCAGCCCCTGGCGCTGCAGGGCCTGGGCCAGGTCGCTGCAGTCTGGTGGCAGAGTCTCACGCGGAAAGACCTCTATCGGGCGCTCGGGGTCGGCGCCCTGGCTCCAGAAGATGCCCATACAGCCGCCAGGCCGGAGCAGCGTTTTCAGATCGGCGACCGTGGCGTCGAGATCGGTAAAATAGAGGGTGTCGACGGCGACGATCACATCGAAGCTGGCCGACGGGAACGGGAGAGCGGCAATGTCGGCCACCTGGAAATCCAGGCTGCCGGGATGGGCGACAGCGAGGCGCAGTGCCTGGCCTATGGCGGTGGGGCTGAAGTCGATGCCCGTGACATGCGCACCGGTGACCTCGGCGATGTAGGCGGCCATGGCGCCGTTGCCGCAGCCCAGATCGAGCACGCGGTCCCCGGGCTCTATTGAGAGTGTAGCGACCAGCGCGTCGAGCTGGGCCATGTCGGCAAAGCCGTGCTGGCCGAAGTTGCGGCCGAAGACGCGACCGCAGAACCCGGCGTAGGCACGGCTGGTGGCTACGGCAGCATAGTACCGCTCGTAGAAGGCCAGGGTCTCGCTGGCGGATGGCATGGTGGCGGCCTGTGATACTTCGGCTAGGTCGTCCTGGCCACGGCAGTCTGGCTGGAGGTCTGTTCCAGGCGGACCGAGCCCATGGTCATGCGGGCGGTGACGGTGATCTGGGGCGTAGCCCCGCGCAGGGCGGCCTCGTTCCAGAAAGCGCCTTCTTTCTTCATGAAGCCGTCACCGGTGTCCACGCTGCCCATCACCGCTTCGGCTTTAACCTTCACGGCGGTGCTGGCAGGCACCCTGAGCAAGACGGACGAGACCGCGGCCGTGATCCTTGCGGTGGCGTCGCGGCGCAGGGTGCCGCCGAAGTCCAGCTCATAGGCAGCAGCACCGCCTTCCAGGAACATGTCGGCAAAGTTGGCGTTGGCCAGGCCAGCAAAGGTGATGCTGGCCGCGCCGCCGGCCACGGTGAGGGACTGCAAGGGCTCAGGGTTGGGGGACGAGAAGTCGATGTCCTGCTTGCCGGCGCCGTACTTGACGGTCAAGTTGCGCAGGGGGACGCCGCCCAGGTCGAGGCTGGCCTCGCTGGCGCCGCCCTCCAGGGTGAGAGAAAAGGGGCGAGCGTGGCCCAGGTAGAGGTCGAAGGTGGGCGGTTCCTTGAGGGGTCCCCAGCTCTCCGGCCAGCCGAGGGTCTGGGAGATGCGGACGGTGCCCTCGCTCTGCTCGATACGCAGGGGCACGGCGTTGGAGGCATCGGCGTAGGTGCCGGCCACCCACTGGGGGCCTGCGCCCGGCTGGACGCGCAGGCGGCAGGCACCGACGGTGAAATGGAGGTGCAGGTTCTCGGCGGCAGGGAAGGAAATGTCGATGGGGGTCTGGTTGGTCATGATGGGTCTCCTTGGTTCAAGGCATTAGCTGTAGCTCTTATGCCAGGCGTAGCCCTGGTAGGCCTCGGTGAAGCCAAGGCTGTCGTAGAGCTGGTTAGCGGGGGCCATGTCGCCCGTGTCCACGGTGACGTCAACAGCGCCGAGGTCCTTGAGCCGCAGGAGGCCCTCCTGCATCAGGGCCTGGGCCAGGCCAAGGCGCCGGTGCTGCGGATGGGTGCACACGGGCTCGAAGATGCCGCGGCGATTGACATGGTCGTAGGGGATACCGACGTAGGCGGCGAAGCTGCCATCGGGCGCGACGGCGACCAGGTCCAGGTCCGGCCGGAAGCAGGGTGCCAGCCGGCAGAAGTTGTGGTATTCGGCGGCGTTGTGGAAGGTACGGCCGAAGGCGGCGTTGAGCAGGTCGGCCATGCGCTGGCATTCGGCCAGGTCTTGCGGGCGGGTGGTGCGAATGGTATAGCCCGGGGCCACCATGGGTTGGGCCAGGGGCCGTTGGCCCAGGCGCAGGTGGCGGATCATGCCCCAGTAGCCGGTCTTCTGAAAGCCCTGCCCGGCCAGCAGGCGCTGGCGCAGCACATCGTACTCGTAGGTATAGATCTCCAGGTGCGGGCTACCGCTCGCGCGCTGCATGGGAGCCAGGACAGCCTCGGCCCAGGCGATCATCTCCGGCTCGAGATGGCGATAGTCTGGGTGCACATTGAGGTGGGCATCGCTGGTGCCTTCGGCGAGAACGAAGCCCAAAAGCTGGCCGCGGTCGGTCTCCCAGAGTTGCACCGGGTGGGCCAGGAGCCGGTTGGCATCCGGATTGGCCGCGTAAAAACTCTTGCCATCCAGGCGGCGCACGTCCCAGGTAAAGCCGATGGGCACAATAGGCACGCAGTCGACCAGGAGGGCGCGCATGCGCCAGAAGTCCTGGTCGTCAGTCAACGTGCGACAATCCAGGGATTGCGCGGAGGCGATAACGCACACGTCCCTAAGCCAGTTGCGCTGGATCCTGCATTACGCAGGCATAGGGGCAACCTGATATTCAATCCGGCTGGGATAGGCTACGTGGCGCGAAGCATCGAGGAGTTCTATAGATATGAGGTTACCAGAAGCATCGTAGTCCAGAATCACTCCCGGCTTTTCCTCATCGCTTTCAGCTACAGGCCCCTCGGCAAGTATAATCGTGAGCGTATCGGTCTCACGATCGTAGATTACTTTCACTCGTCCCTTCTCCAATACTTTGCGACCTTACTTGTTCGATACACCGTTACGACTTCCGGGGGCACGCGGTCTGCGTCCACAAATATACGGAGCAACAGCGTCCTGGAAGGTTCACCATGTGGAAGTCTAGACAGGTAGACCTCACGGCCTGTCCGGATTTTTTCAACTTGCTCGGGATTGGTCAACACCGCCGCCACATCCTCTTCACTGATTTGGCGACGGATCATCTCTTCCCGTGTATGCTCGGTAAGCCGATAGTTGGTGGCCGGTCTGCCTTCTGTCATACTTGGTGTGATTGTACAACCGTTCCCACGTTGCCACAAGCATCAAGCGTTCGAAGTGCGTGCCAAGGAAAGGGCGTAGTTTGCCAGACTACCTGGAATGGGGACCAAGAGTTGGGTCTCCGGATTAGTGTCGGCCCTCCTGTCAGCCTCATCACGGGGTGTCCTGACGGATGAGGTCATGCACAGCCACATTGTAGGCCGCGTCCTCGACGGTGAACTTCGCCCAGGGCTTGCCCTGATCGAACCAGGTGACGGCGCCAGTGGAAGGGAGTGGGTAGCCGTTGATGGTGCCCCAGTCCAAGGACTGGTTGAGCCACAGAGTCGTAGCGGTGCTCTTGGAGTCCTTGAAACGCATAGACTCCAATAGGGCCAGCCGGCCGGTGGCGGGATCGAAGCGGGCCACGAAGGTCTGTTCCGCATCGCCAAAGGGCACGATCAGCAAGGCGGTTTCGTCGTCGACGGGCTTCCAGCTCACCCGGGGGTCGGTGACAAGGATGGCCGGCAACCACACGTATTCCGCCCACATGCTGAGGTTGGCGGCCTGGTCGATCTGTGGCCCCTCGTCGTTGAGGCCGAAGGGCAGGACCAGGCGGCTCTTGCCATCGAGATAGTGCTCGTTGCCCTTACCCAGGGTGAGTCCAAACCAGGTCAGCTCGAAGTAATGACGGTAGCCCTCCCCGACGTCGTGAATGAAGCGGAAACGGGCCGGTATGGCGGGTATGAAGGGCACAGGGCGCATGGTGGCCCGGCCGGTGAGCACGGCGGAGTCGATGACGGGCACCTGATGGCCATAGACCTGGCGAAAATAGCGCTCGACCGGCGCGGGCAGACCCTCAGGCAGGGGAATGGTCTGCAGGGCAGGGGCCTGTGACGACATGGCGGGGAAGGGGTTGGGCCTGACGCGAAACCCCAGCCAGCCCAGAAATGCCACGACGGCGCTGATGGCGATCAGGATGGCGAGGATCTTCATACGTGCCTCTTGACGGAAAGCTCGCACATTCTACGAAAAAAAGCCACGGTCAGGGCGATGGCGCCCATGACGACCCAAGAGCCGATCAGGCCTACGAACTGGCCAGGGCTGAAGACGAACGCCGGGCGCCAGCAGCCAGGTGATCTTGCTGGGCGCACTTTCCGATTATACGCGGATATGAGGGTTCCCCAAGCTCAGGCTGGCAACGCGGCACAGGACAACTACGAACAGGTTAGCCTGAATGCCCCTCGCATATGTGCGATATGCTCTTGAATATGTGCATTCTGCAACAAACGTTGCATTAGATCTATCCAATGTAACATGCTTTGCACGCCAAGCAACCTGTGCTATAATCCTGGGCGCGTTCATCCGCCGGTTCAACTGGAGGCCCTCCTCATGCAAGCCGTAAGTGATCTCGAAAGCCGGATCACGTCAACCTTCGACTCGCTGAGCCGCAAGCAGCGGGCTGCAGCGCGCTTTATCCTCGACAATCGCTACCTCGCCTCCTTTGCCTCGGCCAGCGAGATCGGGGAAGAGATCGGCACCAGCGCGGCGACCGTGGTACGGCTATGCCAGGCCTTGGGTTACGACGGCCTACCTGCGCTCCAGGAGGCCATCCGCCACGAACTGCTGGGCGACAGCCGCTATTTCACAGCGGTTGAGCGTCTGCAGAGGCGGTTGAGTACTTCCATGGAAGATGGCTTGCTTCCGGAGCGCGTCTTCCAAACCGACATCGTCAATCTACAGCGCACTGCTGACATGCTATCGAGCACCATCTTTGACGAGGCGGTAGGCGCGCTAGCTGCAGCCCGGGAAGTTCTGGTGATTGGCTCTGGCGCAACGGCTGCCGCAGCCCGCTTCCTCGCCCATTCCCTGCAAGTCATCGGCTTGAATGCCCGTCCCCTGCTAGACGACGATATCACGCTATCGGTCAACCTGGCCCATGTGAACGCTGAGCACATAGTGGTTGGGATCAGTATATGGCGGTATGCGCGCAGCACGGTGGAGGCTCTGCAGCAGGCAAAGGCGCGCGGCGCGGCCACCATTGCCATCACTGATAGTCTGGTTTCCCCGCTGGCCCGCCAGGCCGACTTTGCCTTTGAGGTGGCTACCATTGGCGTGGCTCACAACCTTTCTTTGACGGCGCTCATGGCACTGCTCAACGCCCTGATCGCAGGGGTGTCGCTGCGCGATACATCTCGCACAGCCGCCTCGCTGATGCAGGTAGACCAGGAGTTCTATGCGCGCAATCTGCTACTGGATCATGATGAGTAACCGACCTTTCGCCAGGTAGCCGGAGGTCCGCGCCTGTGGCACGAATCACTGTTTGCGGCGCGGGCAATGCGGCCCACACACTGATACCCCTACTGGCGGCCGATGGCCAGCACGCAGTGACTGTTTTCGCTCCACTGGCGGACGAGGCCGCCCGCTGGCAGCGGCTGCTGGACGATGGGGGCACAGTGACCCTGCGCTTTGCCGATGGGCAGCAAGTAGTGGGCCAGCCTGACCAGGTCACTGCGGACACCGGGGCTGCGGCCGCGGGAGCAGACCTGGTCCTGCTGGCGCTGCCCGCCTTTGCTCACGAAGCTGTTTTGAGGTCCATGGCGCCCCATCTGCCCTCGACATCTGCGGTGGGCGCACTGCCGGCCCGGGGCGGCTTCGATTGGCTGGCGCGTGCCGTGCTCCCCACCCATCAGGGCCCGATTTTTGGATTGCAGACACTGCCCTGGGCCTGCCGCATCCGCCAGTGGGGGCGAGAGGTAGAGGTGCTCGGCACCAAGCACGAGGTAGACCTGGCGGTCACGCCAGGTGTGCTGATGCAGGAGGTGGCCCGCGAGCTGGAGGTGTTGCTGGGCGTGACCTTGCGAGTGATCTCTGGATTCCTGGCCCTAACCCTGGCCAACACCGGGCAACTCATCCATCCTGGCATCATGTATGGCCTGTTTCACGCCTGGAATGGCCAGCCGATTGGCGAGGACCAGGTGCCGCTATTTTATGGTGACACTGACCGATACACGTCGGGCGTGCTGCAGGGACTGAGCGATGACGTGCAAACCGTGCGCGCCTCTCTGCAAGGCCTGGTACCGCACGTAGACCTTTCGAGTGTGGAGCCGCTGGACGCATGGTTGAGACGATCTTATGGCGGCCAGATCGAGGATGCCAGCACTCTACAAAGCAGTCTCAATACTAACACGGCATACACGGGCCTGCGAGCGCCAGTACGACCGATTGAGAAGAGCGGCCAGGGCATGGTGGAGCCGTGGTTCACCCACCGCTATTTGAGCGAGGATGTGCCCTTTGGCCTGTTGGTCACTCGTGGCATTGCCGAGCTGGCGGGAGTCGACATGCCCGTAGTGGACCAGGTCTTGGCCTGGGCGCAGCAGAAATTGGGCAAGGCGTACCTGGTGGCCGGCCGGGTAGCAGGCCGCGATGTGGCCGAATCGCGAGCACCGCAGCGCTTTGGCATGCGAACATTGGAGGCCTTGCTGGAGGTGGCCTGATAACAGGCCCGTGGTGTTGCGTTCCCAGCCATTCCTTCTGGCGATATGGGACTCTTGCGATGACAAAATCGCATACCGGAGGTGAAACGGATCATGAGTGACGGAACTGACGCTAAAGCACTTAACCCACGGAAGGCAGCTCATTGGGAGGAGAAACCTGCCGGCAAGCGCCGGGTGATGGTGGGCGCGATCGGCAAGTGCGTGCACAACCTGGGTGTCGAGAACTTCGCTGATTGGATGAAGGACCGGGGGCAGGGCTTCTACACGGTCAAGCTGGGACCGGCCGTACCCATCGAGGAGGTCGTCAACAAGGTGCGAGAAGCCCGGCCCGAGATTGTGGGCGTGTCCATGCGCCTGGGAGACCTACACGTGGACAGGCTGATAGGCGAGTTCATCGAGAAGGCCACGCTGTACGGCCTGCATCCCAGGGAAAGCGGCATTCGCTACGCCTTTAGCGGGTTGCGCCCGGCCGCCAACCTGGTGCGGGCCATGACGGGCCTGCCGCTGGAGGAGGACCGCTTCAGCCGCGCGGATGAGCGCCACTATGACCTGGACGACATACGCGTCGAGTTTGCTGACAGACCGCATTGCCAGGGCTTCTTTGACCTGGTGGCTGACGACTACATCACGATGGAGGAGCTGGAGGAGTTCGCGGTCGGCCGCGTGGAGGGAAAGACCAAGGAGGAAGCCCCCTGGTCCGACCACCTGGTGGAGCGCATCCGCCAGGTGCAGGAGCGAGAGAACCGGCCCATCATCCGGGCGCACATCGGCATCGCCGCCGAGACCATCGAGCCCACGATCAAGGCCATCGAGAAGCTGGCCGATGCTGAAGCCTTCGAGGTGGTGTCGCTGGCCCCGGACCAGACCTCCCAGGAGCTGCTGGCCAAGTTCATCCGCGGCGAGGAAGATCCCAGCAAGTATCTGGCGGGGCAGGGCGGGGCACCCATTCGCAGCATCGAGGACCTGCGCCGGCTCAAAGCGGCCTCCCGCCGCGGCAACTACCCGCTGACCCGCATCTACACGGGTACCGACGAGCTGGTAGAGCTGGCCGGGTACTTCGAGGAACACCTGAACATGGCCTTTCCGGCCGTGCCGATCTTCTTCTACAACCAGATCGACGGCCGTGGCCCCATCTCTATCCGTGACAGCCTGGACGAGCACTATAACACTATCCGCTGGTGGGCTGCTCGCGGTAAGCCGCTGGAGATCAACGACCCGCACCAGTGGGGACTGCGCTACGCCTCCGACGACATCCAGACCGCCGACCATGTGCTGGTGGGGGTTATTGCCCTGAAGCTGGGGGTTAAACATTATGTCATGCAGCAGATGTTTGAGCTGCCACCGGAGATCAGCGCACTGGATGACCTGGCACAGATGAAGGCCGCCTACGACCTGATCGAGCCGTTGACGCGTCATTACGACTTCAACATCATCAAGCAGACCCGCAGCGGCCTGCCTAGTTTCCCGCCCAACCTCAACCAGGCCAAGGGCCACCTGGCCTTCGGCGTCTACACGCAGCTCTACATGGAGCCTGACATTCTGCACGTGGTGACCCACTCTGAGGCCCACCACGAGGCCAGCGCCGACGACATCATCGAGTCCTGCGAGATCGTCAAGCAGGTGTGCTGGGACTTTGCCAAGGGTGGCGTGCCCAACATCTGGGCCGATCCCCAGCTGGCGGCCCGCAAACTGGAGCTGCAGCAGAACGCCATGTACAACCTGCTGCACCTGGCTATCCTGGGCGGCTACGAGGGCGGCATCACCGTAGGCAGCTTCTGGAAGTACGCCCTGCCGCCCAGGGATGGCGACCGGGGCCGCAACTTCGAGACCCTGTTGCTTAGCCTGATCGACGAGGCGAATTACCCCAGTGGCGAGTGCGGGTTGATCAGCCCTGATACGCTGGACCTGGCCCTGCAGATCGGCCTGTTCCAGGGTCCCCACATCACGGTCATTGACCGGCGCTACGAGCTGGCTGGGGCCTGCCGCACGCGCGTGGTGGATGGCATGTGCCGCTGCTACGAGTGGAACGGCATCCCGGTGCGCAACGAGATGCACCGGGTCGACCTGGTGCGCAAGCACTTCCGCTGGTATTTCGACAAGGAGGTCAGCAAGACCGACGATCGCCAGGTGACCTATGGCAACGATGCCGAGGAAGAACGCATTGACGAGGCCGCAGTCGATCGTTATCGCCGGGAGGTGGGTGTGTCGGGCCAGATCAGCGAGCGGGTACTGGTGGTAGACTTCGGCAGCACCTACACCAAGGTAGGCATTTTCGATCCAGCTGACGAAAGCTTCAGCCTGAGGTACGTGCCGACCACGGTGGACGACATCCGCATCGGCCTGGCCAACGCGATGGGCGTGCTGGAACAGTGCCAGCGCGATGGCCGCGGCAACGAGGGTGGCTATGATTGGGATCCGTTGAAGCGAGTCATGGATGGCTTCGCGGTGCGCCTGCCCTGTTCCAGCGCTAAGGGTGGCCTGAAGGTCGCGACCGTGGCGCTGAGCAAGCCAGAGAGCGGCTTCGCAGCCGAGCTGGCCGCGCTGACCGCCGGCGCCAAGCTGGTGGGCACGTACGACGGCAAGCTGGCGCCGGAGCAGGCCAGGGCCATCTTCCAGCAGGATCAGCCGGAGATTGTGCTTCTGGCTGGCGGCACGGACGACGGCGGTGACCGGGAGACCCAGCTGCACAACGCGAGATTGCTGGCCGAGAACGCCAAGTATGCGACCTACACAGCTTATGGGGTACCGATCATTTATGCAGGCAATCAGGACATCGTGCCCCAGATCGAGCGCATGTTCGAGGCCAATGGCGTGGACTACCGCATCTCGCCCAACGTCATGCCCGAGATTAACGATTTCCGGATCGAATCGGTCAACGAGGCGATTCGCGAGCTCTTCCAGACCGTGATCATCCGGGGCAAGGGCTTCGACGTGGTGGAGGAGTACATGGATGCGCCCTTCATCCCCACGCCACGGGCCTGTTTCCGGGGTATCCAGCTGCTCGCCCACGGCTACGGAAACGAGAAAGGGTTGGGCAACATCCTGGCCCTGGACATCGGCGGAGCGACCACGGATTTCTACTCCATGGTCCGAGACAACCCGCTCTACCTGTACCCTGGCGAGGACCGCCGCAAGAAGGTGAAGCGAACGATACTCAAGACTCCCAACACGCCCCTGTCCTACCGGCGAGTGGAGGGCAAGTTTGGCCTCAGCTACAACGCGGAGAATCTCAAGGAATTGCCGCAGTATGAGAGCGGCAACTTGAGATCCCGGCTGTCGGACTTCCTGGCCAGCCGCTTCCCGGGCTACCGGCCGGGTGACGACCAATTAGCCCAGTTCGTGCGGTTGAATGGCCGGCTCGAGGTTAACCTGGACCGGTACCTCAGCTGGATCAGTGCCAATCCGCACTGCAACGCCGTCGGCCAGGTAGAAAACGCCGCGCGCTCCTACCTGGCACGGGAGATCATGGCCGTGGCCACCGCCAAGCACGTGGGCCGGGTGCAGGAGACCGACACCTATTTCCTGCAGCACGGCGTGAACTTCTTCAACCAGTCGACCACGGTGCTGCTGATCGGCGGCACCATCTACCACAAGTGCCACTATCAGGAGCCGGGTTACCTGGACGACCTGGGGCTGATCGCCAGCGGGGTGCTGTATAACCCCAGTGAGCCGCACATCCTGAGACCCTCAGGCGACGTGTTGATGGATGCCAGCTACCTGATCAGCATCCTGGGCGGGCTCTACGGGCGGCTGGAACCGGAGCGCGCACTGCGGGTCATGAAACGCGAGCTGAAGGTGCTGGGAGCCGCGGAACAGCCAGCCCTCATGGTCACGAGTCCAGCCTGAGCAGCTAGCCTGCGCGCTGCCGCCCGAGTCCGGTTCTCGCCACGGCAGCGACAGGTTAGCCAAAAGGAGGTTGCCGGACGTAGCGACACTTCAGGGATGTCCGCCCTGGCCGTGCTACCAATCGCTCTAGCCCTATAGTCTGCAACCCAACAGGAGGAAACTCATGCGCGTTCTGAGATACTCGATCCTATGCACTATCGTACTGGCCACCCTGATTCTGTCCGCGTGTGCTGCACCGGTTCCCCAGACCCAGGTGCTTAAGGAAACCGTCGTGGTCAAGGTCGTCGAGACGCAGATTGTCGAAGTCACGCCCGCACCGGAACCAGGCCGCAACACGCTGATCGTCGCCATGGCCGGCTCGCCAGACACGCTCGATCCGGCCGACCACCGCAACCGCCAGTCGGAGACTGTGATCCGGAACATGTTCGACGGCCTGGTGACGCGGGACACCCGCAGCGACGTGCACCTCGAGCTGGCCGAGGAGGCTACGCTAGTCGACCCGACGACGTGGGAGTTCAAGCTGCGCCAGGGCGTCAAGTTCCATGACGGCAGCGAGATGACTGCGGACGACGTGGTGTTCACCTTCAACCGCATCATCCAGGAGAACCAGATCGAATACCCCGAGCCGCATACGTCGCCGCGCAAGGGGCTGATCGCACCGCTGGCGTCTGTGGAGAAGGTAGACGACTACACCGTGCGCTTCAACCTCTCGGCCCCCTGGCCGCCGGCCCAGCAGCTCTTCGTGCATCAGCAGATCGTGCCCCAGGCCTATCTCGAGTCGGTGGGAACGGAAGGCTTCGTGGCCATGCCCATCGGCACGGGTCCGTTCAAGTTCGTGGAGGGCCAGCTCGACGACCAGGTCGTGATGGAGCGCTTCGACGACTACTACGGCGGCGCGCCTGACCTGGAGCCGGTGGGAGCGGCCTGCGTATCGACTGCCATCTTTCGGGTGATCCCGGAGGCCAGCACCCGGGTGGCTGCTCTGTTGGCCGGCGAGGTAGACATCATCCAGGCCGTGCCGCCGGAGCTGGTGGAGACCCTGCAGCAGACCCCTGGAATCGTGGTCAAGACCGCGCCGGGCACGCAGCCCAAGTGGATGGAGCTGAACGTCAACCAGGCACCCTTCGACCAGAAAGAAGTGCGCCAGGCTTTGAACTATCTGATCGATAAGGACCTACTGGTCGAGCAGCTCTACGGAGGGCGGGCAGTGGTCTTGCCCGGCGTGCTGTCGCCATTCAACAACTTCGCCGATCCCAACCTGACTCCGTATGCCTATGACCCTGCCAGGGGAACCGAGCTACTGGCTGCAGCGGGCATCTCGGATAGCGATGGCGACGGCAAGCTGGAGTACAATGGCCAGCCGTGGGCCTTCGTGGTGGACAGCCTGGACGAGCATCGCTCCCTGGCCGAGGCAGTGGTGGCCCAGCTGCAGGAGGCGGGCATCGACGCCAGCCTGCGGCTGTGGGAGTACAGCGTGGTCAGGCCGCTCTTGCAGGCCGGCGAGCGCTCAGCCTACCTGGACGACTGGGGCGACTCGGCCTTTGACCCGGTGGGCCATATGGAGGCCAAATGGCACGGCGTGGTGGCGGACTCGCCCTATGGCCGCGGCAACTTCTCCGGGTACAACAACGAGCGGGTC
>JAULUH010000456.1:0-2460 GCA_032111745.1 Anaerolineae bacterium
GGTTTTGAGGCTCACCAACTCGGTGACCCGCAAACCGCTGGTGAAGACTTATATCAAAGTCTATGCGGAGAACCGCCAGGGCGAAGTCGTTTTCCACAAGGACGGCTACACGGACCTGCGTGGCAAATTCGACTACCTCAGCCACACCGGAGTGGATCCTGCGGGCGATCTCAAGCGCCCCGGGCTTGCCGGCCGGCAGGGCGCCATTCGCCTTGCGCAGCAATACGTCCAGGGTTTCACCTGTGTCATAATCCTCGACCAGGTAGGTGACGTGCTCCTCCCTGACCAGGTCATGGACACGGACCAGGGCTGGGTGCTCCATCCGGATGAGCACCGGACGTTGGCTGAACAGCCTCTCCAGCGCCTCCTCACCAAAGGTGGGATCGATCACCTTGAGGGCCACGTGGGTGCCGGCAGGCTGATTCATCGCGCATAACACCGTGCCACTCGTCCCCTTGTCCACGACCCGCTCGACGCGATAGCGGCCCCCCAGGATCTGTCCCGGTAGCTCCAGGCTTTCACGGGCATACGCGGCCAGGGATGCCGCTTCAACCGTGGGATAGATAGCGAAGAAGTCCGCGAAGCCGGCCAGCTCGATGACCCGCATGGCGCTGGCTGTGGGCGCGGCCAGCAGCATAGAGGTGTACCCGCGTTCCAGTTGCTGCTTGACCAGCAGCTTCAGGCTGGCCGTGGAGAGGGTCTCGACCCGCGAGAGGTCGATGATGGGACCTTTGGCGATGGCCTGTCCCTGCCCATCCAATTGTGAGAGCTGATCCTGCAGGCGATGGACGTCATGCTCGTCGAACACACTGGAGTGGGTGGGGGTAGCATCCGCGCCTTCCCCTGGCTCCCCGCTGCTACTGCTGTCGCTGGGACTCAAGTCCAAGGCCAGGCCCTCGTAGGCGATGAGGATTTCACAAGGAGAATAATTCGGCTTCTCGACCCGATAGGCTTCCGCGTCGGCCTGGATTCTCTGCAATTGATTGTCGTCGTGGGTAGGGTCATGGTGAAAAAGGATGAGCCGCTTGACTCCGGCTGCCACCGCCATGTCGACGCCGATCATGGCTGAGCTGTGTCCCCAATCCTCCTTCAGCCAGCCCTCGCCCAGCGTGTATTGGGCGTCGAAGATGAGGGCATCGGCGTCGCGGAAGAACTCGATATATGGACGAACACTGGTGTCATTGAGCTCCTGGTACTCGGAGTCGCTGGCAAAGACGAAGACGGTCTCCCCATGTTCAAACCGGTAGCTGTAGCTGTGGCCCGGGTGGGCATTGCGGATGGTGTTGATGCGCACATCGCCGACCGCAAAGGGCTCGCCCTCGGTCAGGGTCACGAAATCGATCGACGCGGCCATGGTTGACATGGGCACGGGGAAGGACGGGGCCCGCTGCTGATCCAGGAGCGCCTTGTGTATATCATGGAGGCCGTAGATAGTGATACGGTTGCCGGGTATGAACGCTGGCATGAAGAAGGGAAAGCCCTGGACGTGGTCCCAGTGCAGGTGGCTGAACATCAGGTGTAGCTCGCCCTCGCCGCGCCCGCAGGGCCCTTTCATCAGCTCCAGCCCCAGCTCCCGGATACCGGTGCCGGCATCGACGACCAGGGTCTTTCCTGCGGCCTGCACCTCGACGCAGCTCGTGTTGCCGCCTGCCGTGCCCCGTTGCAGGGGGGACAGGCTGCGGACATAGGCTTTGACCGCGGCGAGGTCTTGGGTGTCGATGGCAGGCAGGCCATGGATGGCCTGGACGATCTTCTCCTCCACGTCCGGGGGCTTCAGGGGAGCAGGCAATGAACCTCTGCATCCCCAGATCTTGACTCTCATCAGTTATCCCGTTGCTCTGCCTGCGGCAAAGAGCCTTCCCGTATTCCCAAACATGCCAGCAATGCTCTTAGCCGGTGCCGTCGACCGACAGGGCCAGTGCGATGGCCTCCCGCAAGTCTAGCGATCGTCCGGCCGCCCGGGCGGCCGCAGCGCCCTCGTCGCCCAGGGCTATGTGAGCCGGTGCCATGGCCTCGTCCAGCCTGGCCTGGTAGGCGGGCGGCCGGGGCGCGCCGATCTGGTCGCGCAGGGTCTGTGCTGCGCTTTCCAGTTGGATGGTTCGTTCCGGCGCTCCAAGGCGCAGTTGGAACAGCCCCGTGTCCTCTAGCCAGTGGGCCAGGCCCCAGCGGTCGTCCAGTTCCTGCCAGCCGGCAAGGCTCTCGGTGTAAAGCCGGCGGGCCTCCTTGGCGTCCCCCTCCTCGCGGGCCACGTTGGCCAGGTTGTGCAGGGTGTTGGTCGTGGCCCAGCGCTCGCCGATTTCCCGCCAGATCGCGAGAGCCCTATTCAGCTGTTGCCGAGCAGCGACGTAATGACCGCTGTCGATGGCCAAGTGGCCCAAGTTGTTTAGAAGGGCCCCCGTCGTCCAGCGATTGCCCAACTCCTCCTGAATGGCTAGCGCGTCCCCATGATAGCGACGCGAG
>JAULUH010000457.1:0-11447 GCA_032111745.1 Anaerolineae bacterium
AGTCGATGCGCCGCCATACGCCGGTCCGATCGCGGTAGGTATTGCTGGTGCCAGCCGCGACTGTGGTGGGGCCGGTGATAACCGCCGAGAGGATAGCAGAACCAGGCGTGTGGCAGGTGTTGCAGGAGGCCCCACCGTTGGTACCGGGGTTGCCTGAGAACCCCACGCGGCTATCCTCGCTGGCGCTGACAACGTGGTAGCGCAGGAGCAGCACCAGACTCAGGCAACCCACGAAAAGGATGAGCAGGCGGGCGCTCCAGGACATACGCGGGCGCGAAACGTAGAAGACGATCTTATTTTGGGGCATGACATTCACTTTGCACTGAGATGACCCCGGGCTGCGACACAAACGGCACCCGTAACTGGAATGATAACACGATTGTGGTGCCAGCCCAATTTCCACCGGTCATCACGGCCCCCAAGGGCCTTGCATCCTCTGGAAACACAACATGCCTGGCGCACCGCAAAGGGGTGGAAACCTGTCATGCTGCGGGCTTGATACTCGTGGTATAATGGAGGCATAGGCATCGTTTCTGCCCAGCAGTCTACCGAGGAGGATGTGAACCGACGGGAGGCAAAAGCACATGAAATGCCCCAACTGTAGTAGTGCGCTGGAGGTCGGCCAGGCCAGCTGCCATCAGTGCTATGCCAGCGTGGGCTACATCTGGAGCAATGTCTCCGCTGGCCGGCAGTTTGTCTTCTTCAATGCCTCAGCGAACCAGCCCATCGTCGCCGACCTGACACCGGCGGGCAGCAACGAGGCGATAGAGAAGCGCCTCACGGCACCCACCATCGTGTCGCGTCACGAGCATGCTATCCGCGTTGGAGCCCGCGGCAAGCAGCCCATCGCCACACCCTATGCCCTCTACAACTGGAGGGAGGACCTGCCGCTTCTGGACATGGCACGGCTGGGCCTGGTGACGGTAGTCACGGACCGCAAGGTCTACCGGCCCAAGGACACGGTGCACATCTTCGCCATCGGGCTGAACCATGCCGGACAAGAGGCCGAACTGGAGCTCAAGCTGGCCGGCCAGCGGGTCTACCAGCGTCGCGTCACCCTGAGCCAGGCCGGCCTGTGCCTGCATCGCTACGCCGGCCTGGAGGAGGGTGAGTACAGCGTCCATCTGAAGCTGGACGGAGCTCACCAGGTCGTGGCCGATTGCACTTTCAGCGGCGTGGAGTTCAGCCTGTCTCCGCTGATCGCCATCCTGCAGTCGCACCAGATCGACACCGATCGCCTGTCAGTCCAGGCCAGGGTGACGCTGCTCAACGCGGCCTACGACGGGCCCATACAGGTAACGCTGCGCAGCAGGCAACAGGTTGTCAGCCGGCAACAGAGCCAGGTCAGTGACGGCGTCCTGGCGATTCAATTCACCCTCTCCGGCTGGGCGGCATGGGAAGCGCTGACGGTCGAGATCGTCACGCCCCAGGGGAACACGGCCACGCTGGCCCTGCCCGCCAGCAGCATGCAGGAGCGGGAGCACATCCTGATCAGCCCACTCGAGCCGACGGTCGAGGCGTCCCTGTCGCCCTTCAGCGGGGAGGTCGGTATTGTCCGCGGGTTGCACTACGGGCCGGCGCGGGGCCAGGACACCCCCTTCGAGCTGCCGGAAGCCGTCGCCTGGCACGGTCGGGTGATGGCACTCAAGAGTGCGCCCCTGGTCCACCTGCTGGTCTTCGACCCCTTGAGCCAGACTCACCGTCGCCTGGAGTTTCGCGATGTAGCGGCTGGCCAAGAGCTACTTTTCGACGTGGACTCGCCCTACTGCGTCTTCACGCTGGGGGCATTCATGGCGCGCGGCGAACCGTACGAGGCCTGGGGCGTGGTGATCCAGCCGGTGGCGCTGCAGGCGGCGCTAGACGTGCCTGAGACCGCGCTGCCCGGCCAGGTGCTCGTGGCCCGCGTGGAGGCCGACCGGCCGGCCCAGTGCTGGCTGCTGGTGTACGACGTGCGGCTGGAGCACGAGAGCCCTCTGCCCAAGTTAGGCAGGCGCATCTTCACTCAGCTGCAGGAAAGCACAGGAGAACTGGCGGCACAGCGATTGGCAGAGTTGAGCCGTGCCAGTCCCGACCAATGGGCGCCCCAAGATCAAGATGTGTTCTATAGCATACGTGGGTTGTCGCGCTCCGCAGTGCGTAGCGCCCCTATGCCGAGTGTTGTCCTGAGCCGCGGCGTACCGGTCGAGGTGGAGGAGGTAGCGCCAGACATGGTGGTGGCCCTGATGCTGGCGCCGCGGGAGCACTTCCCCGAGCTAGCATTCGCCGAGCTCTTCGCCGTGGACGGCGCAGTCGACCAGACCATCCGGCTGGGCGACCAGATCGGCACCTGGCGCTGCCGGGCCTACCTGTTCGATGGCCTGGACTGTGTCGAGCTGACACGGGACGTCGAGGTAGCCCAAGATGTGTTTGCCGAGCTGGACCTGCCGGCCATCCTGGGAGACGGCGACTCCATCACGGCGACAGCCAGGTACCATACAACCCAGCCGGGCCGTCTGACCATCACCACGCCCGCCGAGCAGCTCGTCTTCGACGTAACCGGCGACGGCCAGGTGGGCTTCCCGTTGGCCGTGGCAGGCGAGGTTGTGACGCAGCTCACGGCTGGGGATCATAGCGACACCAGCCGGCGCTCCGTGGACCCGCCCGGCATAGAGATGGTCACGGCCAGCCGCGTCATGATGCTGCAGGCTGGCGAGACCGTCAGTGGCAAGCGGGTCGTGTTGTTGCCCTCCTGCGCCCCCCTGCTGCAGAGTGCGATCGACTACCTCATCAACTATCCCTTCGGCTGAGCGGAGCAGACATCGAGCGCCCTGTATGGGTTAGCCGCAAGCTACAAGGCCATTCGTTTCGACGGCGCCGGGGGCGACATGGGGTTTGTCGACGCCCGCATCGTAGCTGGACTCCGGCGCCTGGAGGGCTTCCAACATGAGGATGGTCGCTTTTCCATCTGGTGCGGTGGCACGCCCGCGCTGGATATCACGGCCCGGGTGGCACACCGGCTTTCTGCCTTCAAGGGACTGCCCTATATCTCGGCGGAGCGGATGCTGGAGAATGCTGCCAACGCCTTACTGGCCACTAACTATCGGGACAACCAGCTTCTGCACCTGAACCCACGCTTCCGGGACAAGATGGTGACCACCAAGGACGCGGTGGCCATCTACTTCTATGGTGACAACCAGCCATCCAGCCGCTCGTTGCTGGACCGGGCGCTGCGCCGCGACCAGGGCGCGCAGGAGGCCCTGGACTTCCTGCGGCGCACGGCCCAGCGCGCCAACGGCCACGTGCGTTGGGTTGGCAAGGCGGAATGGGGCTACTGGGGCGGCGACCTGGAGGCGACCTGCGACGCCGCGCGGGTCATGGCGGACGCCGGCGATGCGCTCTTCGTACCGGCGTTCAACTACGTCGGGTCAAATGTGATAGCCGGGGGGCTGTACTCCACCGCGGACACCCGCGCCCTGGTGGAGCTGTTCGCCTTTCTCCGCAAGGAGGATGAGCCGCTGGCGCTGGTCGACGGCGTAGAGACGCGGCCAACCGAGGCAACGATCGGCCGGGAGGTCACGGCGCTACGCGACCATGTGCTGGTGCGAGTGGACGAGGAGATCATCATCGACCACCTGGCCCCGCGTGACAACTTCAGCTTCCGGGTCAACGTGGAGCCCAAAGAGGCGCGACTGGGCGAGCGGATTCGCATCAAGATACGACTGGGCGAGGACAGCCTGTGCCCGTTGGCACGAGTGTATCTGCCGCCCTGCCTGGCACTGTTGAAGGGCGGTGCCAACGCCCAGACGGCCCATCTGCCCATAGGCGTTGACGGGCTAAGGGTATGGCGCGACACGCGTGGCCTGGAGCTGGACACCGTCGCGGTGCGCGAGGGACAGGGCGAACTGCGGGTGGCCGTACATGACCTGTACGACGCCGGCAAGATCGGCACCATGTCAGGTCCGCGCATCACGGTCGGCCGCCGCTAATCGGCAAGTATCACCAGTAAAGAGAGTGGCACACAAAATGCGCCACTCTCAGAACCCAATATGCAATTGATGGCTGGCTCTCCGGCCTTGGACCCGCCGCGATCTGGCTAGGTCACGAGCATAGGAACACCCATCCTCTGAGCGGCCTCCAGGAGTTTGCGATCTAGTGTTGCCAGGGGCAGGCCCTGCCGCATTGCAAGGTCGAGATACGAAGCATCATAGCTCGACAGGTCGTTTGACCTGCCCAACGCCAGCAGATCAGTCATCGATGTATCGGGCCACGCTTGTTCCACATGGATGGGCAGTTGGGACAACAGGGAGAGAAACCGCACACTATCTACCTCCCGCAGTCTCTTTCGCCGCTCTGCCGCCAACAGCACATTGACGACCTCCAAGGGCCAGATCGTGGGCACAACAGCGATGGCTTCTGCCAGGTGTTCCAGGACAGCGTCAGCATACGTATTGGCCTCATCGACGAAGCACCAGGTCATCACGATCGAAGTATCGATCACGAAGCGGTCGCTCACCTAGCGCCTGCCTTCTTCGACCATTTCACGGATCGAGATCCCACCCAGCGTGTTGCCTTCCCGGAAGTCGCGCAGCTGAGCAATGACGGCCGCTACATCGATCCTCTTCTCGGGTTCGTAGGGTTGTAGTATGGCCACGGGAACGCCGTGCTTGGTAATTGCGATACGTTGACCCTCGGCTACACGTTCGAGTAACCTCGCCAGATGGGTCTTCGCTTCATAGGCGCCAACTCTTTCCATGCTTTCTTATCTCCACCGGTGCCGATGGGAAACCATCCTGCCCATCCGGCCACTGATGACCAGATTAGACTAGTGTTAGACCAGTCTAACCCGCAAGCACGTATTTGTCAAATCCATTCATTGAGGCAGTGGAATCCGCCATCCTTGCCGCACCCTACGCTGCGGAATAGGCGCGGATGGCTGGGTCGTACATGGCGAGCACGTTGGCGATGGGAGTGTCTGACTGGATATGGTGGGAGCTGGCCAGGATGTAGCCCCCGTCCCTGCCCAGGACTCGGATGCGCTCGACGACCTCCTCTCTCACATCCTCAGGTGAGCCGGTAGGCAAGGTTTTGATTATGTCAATTCCGCCGTGGAAGCTGAGCCGGTCGCCGAATTCCTCTTTGAGCCGCACGGGATCCATGCCCGCAGCATCGGTCTGGATGGGATTCAGAAGATCCACGCCCATCTCGATCAGCTCAGGAACCAGGGGATAGATGGCGCCATCGCAGTGGTACATGACCGGCACGCCGCGGCTTCTGGCCACGGCGATGATGCGCTCGTGGCAGGGTTTCACGTATTTGCGCCACATGCGGGCCGAGATCATGAGGCTTTGCTGTGTGGCCACGTCGTCGTAGAAATACAGCATGTCCAGGCGGTCGCCGATCAGGTCCAGCACACGAATGGTGTTCTCCACATAGACCTCGGTGAGGCGGTCCATGATGTATTGGGGAATCTCGGGCTGCTTGACCAGATCAATCAGGAACTCCTGCATGCCGCGCAGCTGCCAGGCGATCTCAAAGACGGAACCAATACGGAAGCGCAGGAAATAGGGTTGATCGGCGTCATAGCGCTGGACAAGCTCGGGCAGCGGGGTGAAATCCCACCAGTCCGGCTCTGGCCAGGGGTGAGTGCGCAGCTCATCGACACTGGTAGCGGTGGAAAGGGGCCAGATCGCAAATTCCTCATAGGCGCCGGTAGGGTTGTGCACGATGCCTATGACGTGACCCCAGATGTTGCGTGACGTGCCATCGGGGAGCTCCTGGCGCCACATGCGGTTCGGGGTGGAGCGGCTCAGGGCATGCCACCAATCGACCTGGGCGCCGGGCAAGAGCACGCGGTCCGGTGGCGCGCAGAACTGGTCGTAGGAGATCAGCCGGCAATCCACCTCGAGTTGGCGCTGCACGGCCTCCCAGGCCGGATCAAAGTAGTCGGTTTCGGTCAGATCCGTAGAGGCGATGCCGAGGTGCTCCTGCAGGCGCTGCCAGACCTCAGGTGTGGCCAGGAAGTCCACGGGCTGGCGGTCGGGCTGCCGATGCTGCAAGGCGATCTGGACGCGCTCGCGCGGTGTTAGCGGAGCTGGAGGTGGCTCAAGCTCGAACATGGCAAATTCCTTGTCGGGAGGCGGCGTCGACGCACGGCCAGGATGACCGCACGATGGGTTAGCTCTGCTGAGTCATCTGTTCGACCCGGCGGCGGTAGACCTCGGGCACGTTCAATCCCGGCTTGCTGAACCAGACTGGTGCATCGACACCGGAATAGAGCAGGATATTACCCCAGGGATCGAAGGCACCGGTGCGCACGATCACTTTGGCCTTGGGGGCCATCTCGGTCAGGATGGACTGGTGGGGGATGGGGTCGTGGTCGCTGTCGGCGAAGATGCGCTGAACTTTAGCCAAGAGGGGCGGATTGTTCTCGGCCATTTCCGCAGCGTAGGAGACGCGCTCGGCGATGAAGGCCTGGCTGATGGCCGTCAGCACCGTCTCCAGGTCGGGTACGTCAGGCACCAGGGCCAGGTCGATACGCCAGGCGTCGCGCGGGATGGGAAAGCCGGCATCGCAGACGATCATGAGGTCGCCATGCCCCATGGTGGCGATGGCATGGGAAAGCTCGGAGTTCAGCAGGGTGTTGCGGTTCACAGAATCGCTCCTTCAGGATGGCGAGGGATAGGCCTCGTGGAATAGCTGGTCGACGGCCGTGCGGGTGGCCAGGGCGGGAATGACGCCCAGACGGGTGCAGGCCAGGGCACCGGCGCAGTTGGCGTAGCGGACGGCGTCGAGGAGGTCACGCCCTTCGGCCAGGGCGACGGCCAGGCCGGCGTTGAAGGCATCGCCGGCACCGGTGGTGTCGACTACTGCGACTGAGACACCCGGCACCTCCACGGGATGCTCATTGGTGACGACCAGCGCGCCCTTCTCACCCTGGGTGACGATCAAGGTGCCCACGCCGCGTTGTTTCAGCTGATGGGCTAACTCGACGGTCGGTGCAGGATCATCAGGGGCCAAGCCCATCAAGATGCGTAGCTCGGTCTCATTGGGAGTCAGGTAGTCCACGTTGGCCAGCACGACACCGTCCAGCCTGGTGGCCGGGGCTGGGTTGAGAATAGTGCGCACGCCGTGGCGGCGGCCCAGGACCATGGCATGGGCGGCGGCGCGTACCGGCAGCTCCAAGACCGACATCACCACGTCGCTGGCCGCAATCTGGTCCTCAAGGCCGTCGACGAAGTCGGCATCCATGAGCTTGTTGGCGCCCATATCCAGAATGATGCCGTTTTCGCCAGCATCGTTCAGGATGATGAAGCCGACGCCGGTAGCCATGTCGGTGGTCTGCTTGAGGAAGGTAGTATCCACGCCCTCGGCGGCATACAGGTCGAGGGCGATTTCGGCGAGCTTGTCGTGGCCGATGATACCGGCAAAGCTGGAGCGGGCGCCCAGCCTGGCGGCGCCAACAGCCTGGTTGGAGCCCTTGCCGCCTGGCCCCATGTCGAAGTCGCGACCGACCAGAGTCTCGCCGAACAGCGGCATGCGACCGGTGCGCAACGTCATGCCTACCGCAAAGCTACCGACGACGGTGATCCTTGGTTGTGCCATATCACATCTCGTGGTGAATTGAGGCACAGACTACGCACCAGGTCGATCTGTGCCTACACGAAGCTACAAGTGGGTCGCCTGTCCGGTGGCACAGGCCATGATCGCCTCCTCGGTGGCCTGCTCGCGCGTGAACTGGCCGGTGAGGCGACCCTGGTAGAGCACCAGGATGCGATCACACTGGCTGATCAGCTCAGGCAGCTCCGAGGACGCAATCAAGACAGACATGCCATCCGCGGCCAGGTCCTGCAGAATCCGGTAGATCTCAGCCTTGGCGCCGACGTCGATGCCCCGGGTAGGCTCGTGCAAAAGCAGGACCGATGGGCGGGTAGCCATGCCGCGGGCCAGGATGACCTTCTGTTGATTTCCGCCACTCAAGGTGGCCATTTGCTGCAGGAGGCTGGCGATGCGGATGTCCAGCTTCGAGACGAAGTCCCGGGCTGTGGCGGCCATGGCACCGCGACGCATAAATCCTCCGGTGCTGACCGCGTCGAGGCTCGAGACCACGATATTCTCCTGCACGTTCATGGGCATCAAGGCGCCGACACCGCGGCGATCAGCCGGGATAAAGGCCAGCCCATGCTTGATTGCCGCAGCCGGGGAAACAAGCGAGACGGTACTACCCCGGACCTTGATCTCGCCTCCGTGAGGGCGCAGGCCGAAACAGCACTCAATCAACTCGTCTTTGCCGGCATCAGGCAGGCCTGCCACTCCTACGATCTCACCGGCGTGGACTGTGAAGGAGACCCCATGAAGGGCCTGGCCGCTGGTCAGATCGATTACCTCATACAAGGCCTCGGGACGAGCCTGCGAGGCGGAGTCACGATGGTATAGGGCCGTCATCTCGCGGCCAACCATGCGCGCGATCAACCCCTCGATGGTGGCATCTGCCGCAGGCAGGGTGTCGATGTATTTGCCGTCCCGCAGCACCGTGATGCGATCGGCCAACGACAGCACCTCCTCCAGGCGATGCGAGACGTAGATGATGCCCACACCCTGGTCGCGGAGCTGGCGCAGCACACTGAACAGATGCTCGGTCTCATCGTGGGTCAAAGCGGAGTTCGGCTCGTCGAGGATCAGCAGCCTGACCTGGCCAGAGATGGCCTTGGCAATCTCGACCAGTTGCTGTTGGGCGATGCTCAACTGGCCCGCAGGGGTGTCGACGTTCGCCTGTTCCATGCCCAGGGTGCCCAGCACCGAGCGGGCTTCAGCCGCGTACCTACGCCGATTAACCGGAGAAAGTGAGCGCCGGGCAGAGACGGCAGGCAAGGCGATGTTCTCGGCGATGCTGAGGTTGGGACACAGGGCCAGCTCCTGGTAGACCACGCTGATGCCCATCTGCTGCGAGACAAAAGGACTGGGGATCTCACAGCGCTGGCCCATGTAGGTAATGTGGCCTTGATCCGGCTGGAGCTCGCCAGCGAGGATGTTCATGAGCGTCGACTTACCGGCACCATTCTCGCCGATGACGGCATGGATTTCCCCTGGCCACACGGCCAGGCTAACGCTATCCAGAGCCTGGACTCCAGGAAAGCGCTTGCTGATGTCACGCAGGTCGACTAGGGTCGTGGTCTCGGCCATCGTACCTGGCATGGTCCTTGTGGATGGTGGACCAGCGACGGGCAAGAGGCTTGCCCGTCGCTGGTAGCTACTTTACTGGCCCAGGAACTTATCGACGTTGGTGGTATCAATGACTTCGATGCCGGTGTCGACGTCGCTGGCAGGCTTGCCACCGAGGATGTCCACCAACATGCGCACAGCCTCGTAGCCCTGGCGTTCCGGCGCCTGGGAGACGCTGCCGGCGATGAAGCCCTCCTTGATGAGCTGCAACGTGGTCGGTAGCTCGTCGAAGCCGACGATGGTTACCTGGTCCTTGAGATCGTTGCGCTTGGAGTATTCACCCAACGGAGTGACGGAACAACACTCCAGGGAAAGCGCACCCGTGACCGTGGGGTTGGCCAGCATAGCGTTCTCCACGGCAGCATAGATCTCCTGGGGCTCGGTGCCCGTGTTGACGGTGGTCAGGACATTGATCCCCGGATACTCGGCGAAGGCCCGGCGGGCGCCGGTCTCCCGGTCGATGGACCACTGGGCAGCCGCGTCCAGCGTGGTGATGATTACGTCGCCCTCGCCACCCAACAGCTCGGCCAGCACCTTCGCAGCTTCATAGCCCGATTGCTCCAGGTCCTGGCCCGCAAACGCCAGCCGGTTGCTGTCCGGGTTGTCGGTGTTGTAGGTGACCACCGGGATGCCCTGCTCCAGCAGTCGGTTGATGATCGGCGCTAGCGCGTCCGTGCTCACCGAGGACACCGCCAGCCCATCCACGCCGGACTGCACCAGGTTCTCCAGCTCCGCAATCTGCGCCTCGGCATCCGCACCCACCGGGCCCACGAACTGCGCTTCGACACCCAACTCCTCCGCAGCCTTGGCCACGCCGGCCTTCAGGAACGGGGCAAACTCGTTGGACACGTCGTGGTAGGATACGTAGATCTTCGGCACCTCGCCACCCTGCATGCGAGTGGCAATCTCCGGCGCCAGGGCAAAGGCACCTGCAGCTGGGGCCTCCGGCTCCGGCGCCTCAGGTGGAGCGACCGCTTCCTCGGCTGGCGCCGCGGTGGGCTCCACGGCCGGCTGGGTGGGCGCCGGCGCTACACATGCGGCCAGGATCAGGGATGAGACCAGGATCAGGGCCAGGGCCAGTGTCAATTTGTTGCGAACCATGGAAGTTCTCCTGTGTGAGGTGGGCCGGAAGACGGCGGAAGGTGGGTCTGCCGGAAAGGGGCTGCTGTGTGGTGCAGCCAACGAGCCAGGTTCTGAACGCCGAGCAATCACCTCCTTTAGACTAGACAGGCAACATCGGCATCTTGCACTCTAGACCGTGGCGCCACGACGCCTGGCGCCGGTCCACTTGTCGATGCCAACGGCCAAGATGATGACCAGGCCAATGACGGTCTCTTGCCAGAACGGCGAGATGCCCATCAAGACGAGGCCGTTGCGCAGCACGCCGATGATCAGCACACCCAAGATAGTGCCCAGGATGGTACCTTCGCCGCCGGACAGGGAGGCACCGCCGACGATAGCGGCGGCGATCACGTCCAGCTCCACGCCGATGCCGGTGCGCCCGGCCTGGCCGCTGGGCAGGAAAGCCAGGCTGAGGATCCCGGACAGCCCGGCCAGGAAGCCCATGATGACGAAGGTGATGATCTTGATATTGTAGACCCTGATCCCGGATACTCGCGCGGCTTTGGGGTTGCCACCAACGGCATAGACCTTGAAGCCAAACACCGTCCGCGACAAGACGATGGCGCCGATCACGGCCACCAGGAAGAAGAACACCAGCTGCATGGGAATGGCGTCGAACAGGCGACCCTGGCCCAGGAAATAGAACGTGTCCAGGGTGCCAGGATCGACGCCCTGCTGGGCGTTGATAGTGACCGGCTCGCCGTTGGTGATCAGCAAGGCCGCGCCGCGGGCCACACTCATCATCCCCAGGGTGACAATGAAGGATGGCAACATACCGTAGGTGGACAGAAAGCCGTTGATTGCCCCCACTCCCATCCCAATCGCCAGTCCCACGCCAATAGCCAGCCACAGATTCAGGCCGTCGACGAGCAGCATCCCTGTGATCAACCCCACCAGGGCATAGACCGAGCCCACGGATAGATCGACTTCCCTGGCGATCAACACGAAGGTCATGCCGACAGCCATGATGCCGAGCAACGACACCTGCCGCCCAATGTTGAGCAGGTTGCGGACGGTCATGAACGCGGGCGTGGCCTGCCACAACAGGAGACACATCAGCACCAGGGCAATGAACACCCCGGTTTCCCGTGCGCGCAGCAGAGTTCGCAGCCGGCCAGGGGCCTGCG
>JAULUH010000458.1:0-7234 GCA_032111745.1 Anaerolineae bacterium
AGGTGGTGCATCACCCGCACCATCACCGCCGTGTCCACCGCGCCGGCCACCAGGGGCAGGTGGTAGATGTCGGCGGCGATGTAGATGAAGCACCCGTCGCGGCCGAGGCGTTGCTGGGCCTGGCGCAGCAGGGAGCGGGAGTAGTCCACCAGGAGCACCTGCTGGTAGCCCTGGTAGAGGCCGGCCAGGCGGCCGAAGGCGGCGCCGAACTCCACCAGCCGGCGCCCGGCCGGCGGCAGTAGCTTGCGCAACGCAATGCGCTCCGCCTGGTCCTCATACTCGCGCTCGCCCTGGCCCCAGAAGCGCTCTTCGTAGTCCGAGCCCTCGTAGTCGATGACCGGGGGCGAGGCAGGCTCCGGGCTGGCGATTTCTTCAGGATCTATCGGATTCATTGTTTCACGTGAAACACGGTTATGGTGAAGTCTCGGCGCTGAGGTGTGGGCGAGATTATAGCACGCCTCCAGGGCTGCGCCAAGCCGGAGCGCTGCAGCCGCTCACTACATACGCGTCCATTATTCCCTCGGCTCCGGCTCCTCCGGTCCAAAGTCCTCTTGCGTTCTCTGCGACTCTGCGGTTCCTTTCTGGTCCGGGGTGCTTGCCAACAGCCCCTGGCATGGGGTAGAATACCTCTGGCCGGGCCACCGGCCGCGGGATCGACGGCATAGCAGGGCAGGAGCAGGCATGAACGACATTCAGACCTTCGCCCGCCAGGTCACGGAGAACGTGGAGCGGGTCATCGTCGGCCAGCGCGACGCGATCGAGCTGCTGCTGGTCGCCCTCCTGTGCGACGGCCACGTGCTCCTGGAGGATGTGCCGGGGGTGGGCAAGACCATGCTGGCCCGGGCCCTGGCCATCAGCCTGGGGGTGAGCTTCAAGCGCCTGCAATGCACCCCCGACCTGTTGCCCAATGACATCACCGGCGTCTCGGTGTTCAACCAGCAGACGCGCGAGTTCGAGTTCCTCCCCGGCCCCGCCTTTGCCAACATCCTGCTGGCCGACGAGATCAACCGCGCCACCCCCCGCACCCAGTCGGCCCTGCTGGAGGCCATGGGCGAGCGCCAGGTCACCGTCGACGGCGTCACCCGCCCCCTGGCCCGGCCCTTCCTGGTGCTGGCGACCCAAAACCCCGTGGAGTACGAAGGCACCTTCCCTCTGCCCGAGGCCCAGCTGGACCGCTTCCTGCTCAAGCTCAGCCTGGGCTACCTGGATGCCCAACAGGAGGGGGAAATGCTGCGCCACCTGCAGCGCCAGCACCCTATCGACACGCTGGCGCCGGCGGTGGATGGGCAGGACCTGCCCGCGCTGGCGGCGCAGGTGTGGGAGATCAACGTGGACGGCACGGTGAGCGACTACATCGTGCGCCTGGTGCAGGCCACCCGCAGCCATCCCGACCTGCTGCTGGGCGCCAGCCCGCGCGGCTCCCTGGCCCTGTTTCGGGCCAGCCAGGCCCTGGCCGCCCTGCGCGGCCGCAGCTTTGTCCTGCCCGACGACGTCAAGCTGCTGGCGCCCCTGGCCCTGGCCCACCGCTGCATCGTGCGGCCGGAGAGCGCGCTGCGCGGGCGCACCGCCGCCAACGCCGTCGAAGAGCTCCTCAGCCAGGTGGCCCTGGATATCGGCCAGGTGTGATCCTGCCATGCGTGAGGCGCCTTATCTCGTCGCCGCCCTCCTCGTCATCGCCCTCCTGCTGCGGCTGGACTTCGTCTATTACGTGCTCTACGTCATCGGCGGCATCTGGCTGCTGGCCCGCTGGGCCACGCCCCGCAGCCTGCGGGCCCTGGAGGTGCGCCGCACCTTCGTGGACCACGCCTTCCTGGGCGAGACGATCCCGGTGACCGTCGAGTTGAAGAGCCGCACGCTGTTGCCGATTCCCTGGCTGCAGGTGGCCGAGTCGTTGCCCCTGGACCTGGCCTCCTCGGCCCAGATTCGCCAGGTCTACACCCTGCGGCCCAAGGAGCGGGTGGTCATCCGCTACACCCTGCAGGGCACCCGCCGCGGCTATTACCCGGTGGGGCCGTTGCGCCTGACCAGCGGCGACCTCTTCGGCTTCGCCCACGTGCAGGGGCGGGAGGAGGCCCAGCAGTACCTGACGGTCTACCCGCGCATTATCCCCCTGGTGGACCTCAGGCTGCCCTCCCGGCTGCCCTTTGGCACCATCGGCAGCCCGGAGCGCATGTTTGAGGACCCGGCGCGGCTGCGCGGCGTGCGGGAATACCAGGCCGGCGACTCGCAGCGCCGCATCAACTGGAAGGCCAGTGCGCACGCCGGCTCCCTGCTGGTGAAGCAGTTCGCGCCGGCCATCTCCCTGCAGAGCATGGTGTTCCTCAACCTGAACCTTAAGGAATACGGCCGCCAGCGCCGCTACGGGGACAGCGAGTGGGCCATCGTCCTGGCCGCCTCCGTGGCTAACTACCTGGCCGGCGCCCGCCAGGCCGTCGGGTTGGACACCAACGGTGCCGTGCCCTCGGAGGCCCAGGGGGGCACTGCGGCGGAGGAGGTAGCAGGCCCCATCCCCCCGCGGCCGGGCCGGCCCCACCTGATGAAGATCCTGGAGCTGCTGGCCCGGGTGGAGCTGGACGAGGACGAGGAGCCCTTTGCCACCTGGGCCCAGCGCGCCGCGGTGCCCCTGGCCTGGGGCACCACGGTGATCGCCATCACGCCCGACGCGGGCGAGGCCACCTGCCGTGGCCTGCACGGGCTGGTGCGCTCCGGGCTCAACGTGGTGCTGCTGGTGGTAGAGCCCTATGGGCAGTTCTCCCTGGTGCAGGAGCGGGCCCGGCTGCTGGGCTTTCAGGCCTTCCTGGTGGCCTCCGAGGCCGATCTGACCCGGCTGCAGGCCCTCGACGGCCGCGTGGCCGCGCGGCAGTGGAGGACCGCATGACCCAGGGCATCAACGCGCCGACCGCGGCCCAGCTCGATCGCCAGCGGGACTCGGCCTGGCAGAGCCAGGTCGCCCGCCCTCTCCTGATCGCGCTCCAGGCCACCTGCCTGGCCAGCGGGCTGGGGCTGATCGTGCAGATCATCTTCGAGGACCCCGCCCTGCGCTTCCTGCCGCTGCTGGCCTTTGGCGCCGCCCTGGTGGGGGTGTACAGCGCCCACTGGCTGCTGGAGCCGGCCCAGCGCCTGACCAGCAAGACCGTCTTCGCCCTGGCCGAGCTGCTGGTGATCTTCCTGCTGCTGCGGGTGCTGACCTGGGGCCTGAGCAGTAGCTGGCCCACCCTCGAAAGCCTGGAAGGCTGGATCCTGGCGCCCTGGACTTTCTTCGACGGCATGTACCTGGCCGTGATGCTGGTCTGCGCCCTGGCCTGGCACCGGGCCAGGGTGGTGTCGGGCATCTTCCACCAGCTGGCCCTCACGCCGGGCGAGCTGGCCGTGGAGGAGCTGCGGCGCACCCCTGTCTTTCGCTTTGGCCGCCAGACCGAGCGGGTCATCGTCTCCCGCATCGGCCTGGTGGACGCCTACGTCAGCCAGTGGCTGATGGGCGCCATCTTCCTGGCCCTGTGCGCGGCGGTAACCCGCGTCAGCGCTGGGAGCGGTGCCGGCCTCAACCTGTTTGCCACGGGCGTGCCGCCGCAGATCGTCGTGGCCAGCGTCTTCTACTTCCTGATCGGGCTCATCCTGACCAGCCAGGCCCGCCTGGCCGTGCTCAGGTCCCAGTGGCTGCAGGATGGCGTGGACATGCCGGATCGCCTGCCCGGGAGGTGGCATCGCTTCAGCCTGGTCCTCATCCTCGTGGTCGGCCTGCTGGCGACCCTGCTCCCCCTGGGCTCCACCTGGCAAATCGGCATGATCCTGGGCATCGTCGTCTCCTTCTTCGTCCAGCTGGCCATGCTGGTGATGTTCCTCGTCTCCAGCCTGTTCGCCTGGATCATGTCCCTCTTTGGCCAGCCACCGCCCATGCCGGAGGTCCCGCTCACGGAGGTGCCGGCGGAGCGGGCCATGGCGATGTTCCCATCCATCGCGCTGCCGCCATGGCTGGGAGGCACCGCGTTCTGGATCGCCGTGGTGGCGGCGGTGGTCCTGGCCCTGCGCTTCATCGTCGGCAAGGAGGGGCTGGACCTGACCATTGCCAAGCTGCAGCGCGGCTGGGCGCAGATATGGGCCCGGCTGCGCGCGCGCTGGGCCGAGTTGGGCCAGGCCGCCCGGGGGATGCAGCTCAACCTCACGGGCCGTGGGCCGGCGTCCGACCTGGCCGCGCCCGGCCGCTCGCCCTGGCGTTTCATCCGGGTGGGCGGGCTGCCCCCGCGCGAGCAGGTACGCTATTTCTACCTGAGCGCAGTGCGCCGGGCTGCAGGGCAGGGCGTCGCCCGCCAGCCCAGCCAGACCCCCGGCGAGTTCGTGCGCGACCTGGAGTCCCAGTGGCCGGAGGCGGAGCTGGACGTGGAGGCCCTGACCGAGGCCTTTGAGATCGCCCGCTATGATGCCGTCGAGATCAGCAAGGATGAGGCCCAGGAGGTCAAGTCCATCTGGCAGCGGGTCAAGCAGGCGCTGCGCGGGCAGCGGGAGCCCCCCGGCAGCGAATGAAGGCGGAAGGAAGCCACTAGCTCATGCCAACGATCCATCCCACCGCGGCGCAGATGGCAGTCGCCGGTGCCCCGCCGGAGCGACTGATCTTCCTCGAGGGCCCGGCCGGCACGGGCAAGACCACGGCCGGGGTGCAGCGGCTGCTGGGGTTGATCGAGGCCGGCGTTCCCGCCAGCTCGATCCTGGTGCTGGTGCCGGTGCGGCCCCTGGGCGAGCCCTATGCGGCCGCGCTGCGCAGCCGGCGGATGCGGGCCGGCGGTGTGCCCTCCATCCTCACGGCGGGTGGCCTGGCCCGCCGCCAGGTGGAGCTGTTCTGGCCCCTGGTGGCGGCGGATGCCGGCTTCGCCGAGCCCGACCGGCCCCCGACCTTCCTCACCCTGGAGACGGCCCAGTACCACATGGCCCGCCTCGTGCGACCGCTGCGGGAGGAGCAGGGGTACTTCGACGCCGTGACCGTCGATCCCAATCGGCTGTACAGCCAGGTCCTGGACAACCTGAACAAGGCCGCGGTGGTGGGTTTTCCCCACACTGAGATCGGCATCCGGCTGCAGGCGGCCGCGGCGGGCGAGGAGGCCCAGGGCCGTGTATACGCCGATGCCCAGGCTGCGGCCGCGCTGTTCCGGGAGTACTGCCTGGCGCACAACCTCCTGGACTTTTCCCTGCAGGTGGAGGTCTTTCGCCGCCACGTGTGGCCGCGGCCCGCCTGCCAGGAGCACGTGCTGCGGACCTATCGCCACCTGGTCGCCGACAACCTGGAGGAGGACACCCCCTTTGCCCATGACCTGCTGCGCGACATGGTGCCCCGGCTGGACTCGGCCCTGCTGATCGTCGACCGGGACGCCGGCTACCGCCAGTTCCTCGGCGCAGATCCCGCCGGGGCCTATACCTTGCGGCAGCTGGCCCGCGAGGAGGCGGCCTTCGAGGAGTCCTTCATCACCCCGCCGGAGCTCCAGGCCCTGGCCGCGACCCTGGCCGAGGCCCTGGAGCAGCCGGCGGCGCCGATGCCCCCGGTGCCGGCCGCGGCCATGCGGGACGCGTTGGTCTTCACCGAGGATTTAAGGTTCTATCCCGAGATGCTGGACTGGGTGGCAGAGCAGGTGGCCGGCCTGGTGGCCGGGGGGACGCCGCCGGGCGAGATCGTAGTGCTGGCGCCCTTCCTGTCGGATGCTTTAAGGTTCTCCCTGGCCAACCGCCTGGCCGCGGCCGGCGTGCCCGTGCGCTCGCACCGGCCTTCGCGCGCGCTGCGCGACGAGCCGGCCACCCGGGCCCTGCTCACCCTGGCCGCACTGGCCCACCCGGGCTGGGGGGCCGCGCCCGCCCGTTTCGACGTGGCCTACGCCCTGGTGCAGGCGATCGCGGAGATGGACCCGGTGCGGGCCCAGTTGCTGGCCCAGATCGTCTACCGCAGCCGGGAGGGTGCGCCCGCTTTGTCCACCTTCGAGGCCATCCGGCCGGAGATGCACGAGCGCATCAGCTACGTGCTGGGCGGGCGCTACGACACCGTGCGCCTGTGGCTGGCCGAGAGCATGCGCCGGGGGGAGGTGCCGCTGGATCACTTCCTGAGCCGGCTGTTTGGCGAGGTGCTCTCCCAGGGTGGCTACGGCTTCCACGCCGACTTCGACGCCGCCAACGTCGCCGCCAACCTGGTGGAGTCGGTGCAGAAGTTCCGCCGGGGCGCGGCTGCGGCGGGCCTTCTACCCGCGGCAGGGCCGCTCGCGGAGCAAGAGCGCTCCCTGGGCCAGGAATACCTGGCCATGGTGGCGGACGGGGTGATCGCCGCCCAGTATGTGCGCGGGTGGCAGGAGACCGCGGCCAGGGATGATGCGGTGCTGCTGGCGCCGGCCTACACCTTCCTGATGATGAACCGGCCGGTGGACGTCCAGGTCTGGCTGGACGTGGGCAGCCGGGGCTGGTTCGAGCGGCTCTACCAGCCGTTGACCCACCCCTACGTCCTCAGCCGGCACTGGGACCCCGGGCGCCCCTGGGACACCGCGGACGAGCTGGCCGCCAACCAGGCCCGCCTGGCCCGCCTGGCGGTGGGCCTGATCCGTCGCTGCCGCCGCCTCATCTACCTGGGCCTCAGCGAGCTGAACGAGCAGGGCTACGAGCAGCGCGGCCCGCTGCTATGGGCCTTCAACCAGGTCCTGCAGGGGCTGGCGCGGGCCGAGGCGGCCCAGGCACAAGGGTGACCCTGGTCATGTTTAAGCATGCAGCAGTCATCACCGGCGAGGCTCTACCACTACGTAGAGACGCAAAATCCTGCGTCTCTACGTATGACCGGCAGTCATGTGACCGTTCCGTAGAGACGCAAGATCTTGCGTCTCTACAATCGTGGCTGGTGGCCCCTGACCGCGCTGTAGAGACGCAAAATCCTGCGTCTCTACGCGTGTTGTTGACCGAGGTCAGCGTTTAATGTTCATTCCGCGCCCCAAGCAGCAGGAAGTGCTCAGCTATCGTGGCGGCAAGATGGGGGTGTCGGCCGTGCCGGGCAGCGGCAAGACCGAGACCCTATCGCGCCTGGCCGCGCAGATCATCGACAGCGGCCTGCTGGGCAGCCAGCAGGAGGTGCTGGTGGTCACCCTGGTGAACTCCGCGGTGGACAACTTCTACCAGCGCATCAGCCGGCTGGTGAAGGAGGAGGGGCTGCTGCCCCACGTGGGCTACCGGGTGCGCACGTTGCACGGCCTGGCCCACGACATCGTGCGGGAGCGGC
>JAULUH010000459.1:0-27343 GCA_032111745.1 Anaerolineae bacterium
TTGGACTGGATGTCGGTAAGCGGTTGGGTGTCGCAGGGAGGAACCCTGCTGGGCTCAGGCCGCTATGACTTTGGCCCGGGGGATTGGGGAAACCTGGAGAAAATGCTACAGCGCCACGATGTGCGCGGCCTGATGGTGCTGGGGGGCTTGAACGCCTACCACAACGTGGCCGAGATGGTGCGGCTGCGCGGCCGGCATCCCGGCTTTGGCATCCCCATCCTGTGCCTGCCGGCATCCATTGACAACAGCCTCCCCGCCACCGACTTCTCCATCGGTGCCGACACGGCCCTGAACAACATCGTGGATGCCGTGGACAAGATCAAGACCACGGCCAGTTCCACCCACCGCGCGTTCGTCATCGAAGTGATGGGCGGGGACTGTGGATTCCTGCCCTTGATGAGTGCCCTGGCCAGCGGCGCGGAGCAGGCATACCTGCCTGAGGATGGCATTACCCTGGAGCAGCTGTCGGAGGATGTCCAGACCTTGCGGCAGGGCTTTCGCCGGGGCAAGTCCCTGGGCATCATGATCATGGGCGAGCAGGCCTCCCGGCACTACAACACGGATGTCATCCGGCGGGTGATGCAGGAAGAGGGCGAGGACGAATTCGACGTGCGGGCCTCGATCTTGGGCCACCTGCAGCGCGGGGGCGTGCCGACCCCCTTCGACCGTATCCAGGCCTGCCGCTTCGCCCACCATGGCATGCGGCGGCTGCTGGACCTGATGCAGCAGGGCGAAACCGACGCCCACGTTATCGGCCTGATCGGCAAGCGGATCGAGATCACCCCCCTGGGCGATGCCATGAAGATGCTGCATCCGTCAGGGGGGCGGCCGGCGGACGAGTGGTGGATGAGCCTGCGCGGCCTCGCTGAGCGGCTGGCGGCCTCCCCGGAGGGCTGACTACACCTCGACGATGACGGGGATGATCATGGGCTTGCGCCCGGTCTGCTCGTAAAAATAGCGCCCCAGCACCTGGCGGACGGCCTCCTCCAGGCCGCGCTTGCCAACCCGGGAGGTCTCCTGCAGGGTTTCGGCCACCAGGACCTGGGCTGTGTTGATCAGGAGGACGGACTCTTTCTCGTAGACGAAGCCCCGGGTGATGATCTCGGGCTCTCCCTGCCGCGCGCGTTGCTCGAAGCTCCATTTGACGATCACCACCACGAACCCGTAGGTAGCCAGGGCCTCCCGGTCGCGCAGCACGGCTGGCCCCACATCGCCCACACCGCTACCGTCCACAAACACGTAGCCACCGGGGAGTCGTTCGCCTACCACAGCGCCGGCCTCGTCGAACTCCAGCACGACGCCGTTCTCGACGACCAGCACGTACTGATCGGGGATGCCCAATTGGTGGGCTAGCCGGGCGTGGGCGTGCAGGTGGCGCAGCTCGCCGTGCACCGGCACGAAGTACTCGGGCTTGGCCAGGGTGAGCAGCAGCTTCATCTCCTCCTGGGAGGCATGCCCGCTGACGTGCACGGGTACCAGCGGGGCGTAGAGCACCTCGGCACCACGGCGGATCAGCCGGTTGATCATCTGGGAGATCAGGCGCTCGTTGCCAGGGATGGGGTGGGAGCTCAGGATGACCGTGTCGCCGGGGATGATCTCGATGTCCTTGTGCCGGCCGGTGGCAATGCGGGCCAGGGCTGCCTCGGGCTGGCCCTGGGCGCCAGTGGTGATGTACACGACCTTCTCCGGGGATAGCTGCTTGGCCTTCTCGATCTCCACCAGGGTGCCGCGGGGCACGTTCAGGTAGCCCAGCTTCTGCGCGATCTGGACGTTGGCGCGCATGCTGTAGCCGGCCAGGGCCACCTTGCGCCGGTGGTTATGGGCGGCGTCCAGGACCTGCTGGACCCGGCTGAGCAGAGAGGCGAAGGTGGAGATGATGATGCGGCCGCTGGCCTCGCGAAAGATGCGGTCAAAGGTCTCATTGATGGTGGACTCGGACGGGGTCCAGCCCGGGCGCTCGGCGCCGGTGGAGTCGGCCAGGAGTACCATCACTCCATCGTTCCCGAGCTCGGCGATGCGGCCGAAGTCGGGCGCGGTGCCGTGCACCGGCGTGTAGTCGAACTTGAAGTCGCCGGTGTGGAGGATCATTCCTACTGGCGTGCGAATGGCCAGAGCCACGCCGTCGGGGATGGAATGGTTGATGGCAATGAACTCCACCTCGAAGGGGCCGACGGCAAAGCGCTCCCCATCCTCCACGACCAGCTGCTGGCACATGCCGCCCAGGCGGGCTTCCTTGAGCTTGTTCTCCAGCATGCCCTGGACCAGGCGGGTGGCATAGATGGGCACGGACAGGTGGAGGTCCCGGATCAGGAAGGGCAGGGCTCCCAGGTGGTCCTCATGGCCGTGGGTGATGACCACGCCAGCAATCTGGTCGGCCTTCTGGCGCAGGTAGGTCCAGTCCGGCAGCACCAGGTCGACCCCCAACATGTCGTTGGCGGGGAACATGATGCCGGCGTCGACGACCATGATCTGGTTGTCCCACTCGAACAGCGTCATGTTCTTGCCGATTTCGCCCAGCCCCCCCAGAGGGATGATCTTAAGCGTTGGGTCCATAACTCTTTTCTCTCTGTGCTTTGCCCCGCTCAAGGCGAGGGGGCCAGGTCGCTATCGGCCAGCCGCAGCCGCACGAACAGCCAAGGGGCCAGCCACACTGCCGCCAACCCCACCAGGCCGTAGCGCAGGAGGCGCAAGGCAATGTCCAGCCCCCACGGCTCCAACTCGGGCAGCAACGCGCCGCCCAAATAGAGTGCGCCCACCACGATGGCCCCCACCAGGTAGCGCGCAGTACGCCGGCCCAGGGAACCGGCCACGCGAAAGCGTACCGTGCGCTCCTCCATGATGGCGCCCAGCCCGGCGCCGATCAGGATGCCGCTAATGGTGCCGGCGTTCTCGTTGGGATAGTGGCCATAGAAATCTACCGGCACGAGGAACAGCATGGCCAGGGGCGCGAGCAGGGCCACGGCCACCTGCTGCCCCGTGGACAGGGCATGCCAGCGCGCGGCCAGACGGTCCTCGTAGCGCAGCCAGACCAGCAGCACCACCAGGCCGATCAGCCAGCCGCCGATCACATCCTGGGGAAAATGGGCGCCCAGGTAGACGCGCGACAGGCCCATCAGGAGGATCATCACCAGGGCCAGCACGGTGAACCAGCCCTCGCGCACCCGGGCGGCCAAATAGCCCCAGAAGACCACGCCGGGGGTCTGGGCATGGCCGCTGGGAAAGCCGAAGGTGGTCTCCTCGACCAACTTGCGCACGCGCGCGGGGTCAGGCCGGGGCAGCCGCAACAGCGACTTGACCACCTCGTTGATCCAGGCCGAGACCATCACGAGGACGATCATGCGCTGGCCCCACTGGCGATTGATGCACCAGTAAATCAGGGCCAGGAGCACGATGTAGCCCTCCGGGTTGCCCAGCCAGGTGATGACCAGGAAGAAGGCGTCCAGGAAGCTGTTCTGGAACGACTGGATCCCCAGGATCAGGTCGGTGCCCCATGTTTGCAGGCCGAGGAATTCTTCCATGGGCTATCCTTCTCGCTACAGGCTAGGCCAGGCTACGCACGGCCGCCAGCAACAGCTCGGTGCCCGCCACCAGGTCGGCCACGGCGATATGCTCGTTGGGCGTGTGCACCTCGGCCATGCCGGTGCTGATGACGACGCAGGGGATGCCGGCGGCGGCGAACACGTTGCCGTCGGTGCCGCCGCCACTGGCGCGCAGCTGGACCCGGTGGCCCAGGTCGCGAGCGGCGGCGCTGACGGCCTGCACGATAGGTTCCTCGTCGGAGAGCTGGTAGGCGTGGTAGGTGCGCTTGACCTCGATCTCTGCCGAGGTGCCGTGACGGGCAGCAGCCTGCTCGAACGCGGCTACGATCGAGGCCGTCAGCAGCTCCAGCTTCTGGTTGTCCCGGCTGCGAGCCTCGCCGGTGATCTTGACCCGGTCTGGCACGATGTTGCGCCCGGTGCCGCCCTCGATGATGCCGACGTTGCAGGTGGTCTCGGGGTCGATGCGGCCCATGGGCATGGCGGCGATGGCCTCGGCCGCGACGCGGATGGCGTTGATACCCTTCTCAGGCTCCGAGCCGGCATGGGCGCTGATGCCGTGGACGACGATCTGCAGGTTATCCTGGGAGGGGGCGCTGACCACGAAGTGGCCCACCGGCCCGCCGGCGTCCAGCACAATGCCCTGGCGGCTGCGCAGACGGCCAGTATCGAGCTGCCGCGCGCCGTATAGCCCCTGCTCCTCGCCGACGGTGATCACCACCTCCAGGGGCGGGTGGGGCAGCCCATGGTCCTGCAGCAGGGCTAGCACCTCCAGCACGGCCGCGACTCCGGACTTGTCATCCGCGCCCAGGATAGTGGTGCCGTCGCTGTAAATGACACCCTCCCGGATCATGGGCTGGATGCCGGTGTCGGTGCCCACGGTGTCCATGTGGGTGCTGAGCAGCAGCCAATTGCCGCTGCCGTCTGCGGTGCGGCCGATCAGATTGCCGGTGGGATCCATCTCGGTGCGCAGGCCGAGGCCTTGCAGCCTCTGCTCCAGGTGGCGGCCGATCGCCGCCTCTTGCCCGCTGGGGCTGTCGATGCGCACCAGCTGGAGGAAGGTGTCTACCAGGCGTTGTTGGTTTATCAAGGCGCTTCTCTCCGGATTGACGTGGGGGCGAGGTGACCGGCGCTGGGCGTGGCCGGCACGCTGCGGATTATAGCATAGCCCGGGGCAGGAGAGCCAACGGGCCGGGCGGGAGCGGGGGCGCTGGGGGGGTGGGCGCGAAACGCGCGCGCAGAATCGTGTTCCGTAGAAACCATACCCGGGGTTAATGGGAGGTGGGGCATGGCTCAGATCACCTGGCCGCGCTTGATCACGGTATCGACCAGGTTGGTGCCAAACCGGTAGCCCAGGTGGCGGTAGTCGGGGACGTCCAGTACGATGATATCGGCCAGCTTGCCGGGCTCGAGGCTGCCGGTGAGGTCGCCGAGGCCCAGGGCATGGGCACTGTTGATGGTGGCCGCGCAGATGGCCTCGGCTGGTGTGAGCTTCAGATAGCGGCAGGCCAGGGCGATGACGAACTGCATGGATTCGCACCAGCAGGTGCCGGGGTTCAGGTCGGTAGCCAGGGCCAGGGCACCGCCCAGTTCCAGGATGCGGCGGGCCGGGGTGTAATCGTGGTGGCCGAGGCCAAAGGGGGTGCCGGGCAGGGCGACGGCGATGGTGTTGGAGGCAGCCAAAGCCTGGAGCTGCTCATCGGTGGTGCAGACCAGGTGATCGGCGCTGGTGGCGCCCAGTTCCACGGCCAGGCTGGTGCCGCCGATGGGCTCGAACTCGTCGGCATGGAGCTTGAGGCCGAGGCCCAGGTCGCGGGCGGCCTCCAAGATACGCCGGCTCTGGTCCACGTCGAAGACGCCGGCCTCGCAGAAGACATCACAAAAGTCGGCCGCGCGGGCCTCGACCACGCCGTCCGGCGTGTCGACGTGGTAGCGGCGGGCGGCCACGGCCGGCAGCATCTCCTGCACGACCAGGTCCACGTAGGCGTTGGTGCGGCCGCGGTACTCGGCGGGCACGGCGTGGGCGCCCAAGAAGGTGGGCACCAGGTCGATGGGATGCTGGGCATCGAGGAGTCGGATGGCGTCGAGCAGCTTGAGCTCGGTGGCGGTATCGAGCCCGTAGCCGGTCTTGACCTCGGCGGTAGTGGTGCCGTGCAGCAGCATGGCGTCCAGGCGGGGGAGCGTCTGCGCGACCAGGGTTTCGACCGGGGCGGCACGGGTGGCGCGGACGGTGTGCATGATGCCGCCGCCGGCGTGCATGATGTCCATGTAGGAGGCGCCGGCGATGCGCTGCTCGAATTCGCCGGCGCGATCTCCCGCCCACACCAGGTGAGTATGGGGATCGACGAAGCCGGGCAATACGACCTTGTCGGCGGCGTCGATGAAGAGGGCAGCCTCGGTGTCATCGACCTGGGCCAGCACCTCCGCGGTGGGGCCCACGGCCACGATCTCGCCCTCCAGGCAGGCGACGGCCCCATCTTCGATGAGCCCCGCGTTGGCCAGGTCAGCGCCGCGCTTAGGGGTACCCGGGCTGGCACAAGTGAGCAGTTGGCTGGCGTGGGCGATGATCAGATCGGCCTCCATGGCAGGCTTCCTTTCTCTGGGTGGCAGTAGGTGTATCGTACCACGGAGAGGGACAGGGCGCCAATGCGCGGCTCGAGCGAAGTGCGTTGCACCGCCGCCGCAGAGTCGTGTGTAGATACGCGAATCGCCGGCGGCGGCGGTGCAACGCACTTGTCGAAGCTTGAGCCGGATCTTCAGCGCCCTTCTGGCCAGGCGGAGGGAGGGGCGCAGTGGTTGACAGAGCGGTGCGTCGCGCTATACTGGGAGGAGGTGGAAAGAAACCAGGAGGCGAATGCCATGAAGACCTATACATTTCATATTTCCCTGCCCGGCTATGGCCGGGTGTGGCGCAAGGTGGAAATACCGGCTGACTATACGCTGCAAGAGCTGCACTGGGCTATCCAGGAGGTGTTCAATTTCGACGACGACCACCTCTACTCGTTCTTCATGAGCGGCAAGGCGTGGGACCGAGAGACGGAGTATAGCCTGCCGGAAGGGGTCGACCCGTGGGGCCTCTTCTCCGACGACGACGAGGAGGAAGAGGAGTCCGCGGAGGATCAGGAGCTGCCCACCATGGACGAGCTGATCGATCCGGAGGAGGAAGAGGCGATGCAGCTGTCGATGGCGGAGATGTTCGGCAGGCTGGAGACGGACCAGGAGTTCCGCGAGCAGGTCAAGGAGGGGATGACCAAGGACCTGGGGCTGCCGGAGTTCTTGGTCGACATGCTCCTGAGCAGGGCGGGCGACATGGCGAGCATGATGCCGGAGGCGACGCTGGACGACATCTTCTCCGTGGAAGGCGAGGATGACCTGGCCGGCGACGTGCGCCGCACAACCCTGGAGTCCCTCAACCTGAAGGTGGGCAAGCGGTTCCTGTACCTGTTCGACTACGGCGACGAATGGCGCTTCGACGTGAAGGTGCATGCGGTGCAGGAGGATGCCGACCCGGACGCTGATTATCCCCGCCTGGTAGGGATGGCCGGCGAGGCCCCGCGCCAGTATCCGGACTGGGAGGACGACGAGGACTGGGAGGAGGACGAGGAGGACGTAGAGGACGTAGAGGACGTAGAGGACGAGGAGGACTAGCCCAGGACAGGGTATCTGTTCATACCCCTACACCTACACCGTGGGTGCCGCCCCGCGGTGTAGTATCTGTATTGTAAACACACGTGAGCCGGGCCCGCCAGAGCCCGGCTCACGTGTGCAAAGAAGGAGGAAGAATACGGCCTGATTATAGGCCGGCCGTGGCGGGCTCGCTGTGATCGTTCTTCCCAAGCGGGCGGCGGGCGAAGAAGATCAGCCGGGTGCTGCCGTACTGGCGCTGGTCGTAGCGCTCCAGGTGCTCCAGGACGAGGGCTGGCTCATCCTCCTTGGGGTGGATCTGCACGATCACCTGGCCCTCCTCGGCCAGCAGCTCGGGCCGACGGTCGATGGCTTGCAACGCCTGCTGCCACAGCCCCTGGTATTGCGGCGGTGCCACATAGATGATGTCAAAGGGACCGGCGCCAGCCTGCTGCAAGTAGCTGAAGGCATCCCCGCGCACCACGTGGGAGCGCCCCCCCTCGGCCAGGCCAGTGTGGCGCAGGTTCTGGCCGATGACGCGCACGGCGGTGGAGCTGCGCTCCACGAACACCACCGCGCCGGCCCCCCGGCTGAGGGCCTCGATACCCACGGCACCGGTGCCGCCGAAGAGGTCCAGCCAACGGCTGCCCGGCAGCACGCCCTGGGAGTAGAGGATGCTGAACAGGGCCGTCTTCACCCGGTCGGCGATGGGCCGGGTGGTGTCGCCGGGCAAGGTAGCCAGCTTGCGCCCCTTGGCCGTGCCGGCGATCACGCGCATGGCACACCACGGCGCAGGAAGGCGGCCAGCTGCGCCGGCTGCCCCAGCTGGCGGTCGGCCAGGAACCAGAGCAGCAGGCCGGCGCCGGCCGCTTCGAAGGTGAGCAGGAGGGGCTCTTCCCGGATGACCTTCAGGTAGGCCTGGGCGATGGCCCCGGGGGAGCCGACATGTTGCCATTCGTGGAACTGGCGCCCCCGCAACGGCCATAAGAGGGTCTGGGAAAAGCTCCACATGCGGTCGGCCACCAGGTGGCCCGAAAAGGCCAGCAGATAGGGCAGCCAGCGCTCCCGGCGGCCCGTGGCCGCGGCAGCCAGCCACACCCCGCCATGAAGGAGGGCGGTGTGCCCGAACAGCAGGGCGGCGTTGGAGTCCTTCATCACGAAGGCGGCCAGGGGCTTGTCGATCAGGTCGGGCAGCACTGCGGCCAGGGCCACCAGCCGGTAGTCGGCGTACTCGAACTGCTGGAGCTGGCGCTGCACCAGGTTCAGCGCGGCCCAGCTGAAGGTCACATGGGCGGTCGGTAGCATGGCCCGATTATAGCTGATGTCGCGCTCAAAACCCAAGCCGCCCTGCTTGAGAAACCCTGAGCTTTGACTTCCCCTGTTTGCTGCGCTATAATCGTGAAGGTGTGTGCAATAGGGTCGCAAACAGGTGCAGAGGTTAGGAGTATATGCGCTCGCGCAGACAGGAGTCCGCTCTGATCTGGTTGCGTCCGGGCATGTATGTGAAGCGCTGGCTGCTCTTGTTGGTGGCCGGCATCGTGCTGGTGAGCCTGGGCCTGGCCTACCTGCTGCGGCACCTGTATGCAGACCTGACCTTTCCAGCGGCCTTTTACTATCTGACGCTGCAATTCCTGTCGCGGCCAGCGCGCGCCGTGTTGCTGGGTGGCCTCGGTATTGGCCTGATCGTCGTGTCGCTGGTCCAGCTCAAACACTCGCTGTTGCGACCCTTTGTGGCGGCTGGGCAGGAGGATGTGGCCCAGAAGGTTTACGAGCACCATCGCCGCCGCCGCGGGCCCAAGATCGTGGCCCTGGGCGGTGGCACGGGCCTATCCACCCTGCTGCGCGGCCTGAAGGATTACTCGGATAACGTCACGGCCATCGTCTCGGTGGCGGACGATGGTGGCAGCTCCGGCCGCCTGCGCGAGGCCATGGGTGTGCTACCGCCGGGCGACATCCGCCAGTGCATCGTGGCCCTTTCCGAGGAAGAGGGCCTGACCAGCCGGCTGTTCCAGTACCGGTTCAGCGATGAGATGGGCCTGGAAGGCCACAGCTTTGGCAACCTGTTCATCTCGGCCATGGCCGAGGTGACCGGGAGCTTCGAGAAGGGTGTGCGGGAGTCGAGCCGGGTGCTGGCCGTGCGCGGACAGGTCATCCCGACCACCCTGCAGCAGGTGACCCTGGCCGCGGACCTGCGGGTCGACAACGGCCACAACGGGCACCGGTGGCGCCGGGTGGTCGGCGAGTCGGCCATCCCGAACGAGCGGCAGGAGATCGTGCGGGTGTTCCTGGAGCCGGAGAACGTGCCGGCCAATCCGGACGCGATCAAGGCTATCCTGGACGCAGACCTGATCGTGGCTGGCCCGGGCAGCCTGTTTACCAGCGTGTTGCCCAACCTCCTGGTGCCGACGATCACGGCGGCGTTGCGCGCGGCGACGACCCCCAAGGTGTATGTGTGCAACGTGGCCACGCAGCCGGGCGAGACCGCCAACTTCGACGTGGAGGCCCATGTGGAGGCCCTGCAGCGGCACGTGGGCAATCTGTTTCCCGTGGTGCTGGCCAATGACCACATCATCCCCAGCAGCGGGCCGATGGCCCACCTGGAGCCGGTGGCGCTGCCGGAGACTCCGCCCGCCGGCTACGAGCTGATCACCACGGACGTGATCGACGAGGAGCGGCCCTGGCGCCACGACTCGGCCAAGCTGGCCGCGGCCCTGATGGATATCTACGCCCGGCCGGAGCAGTAAGCCAGGCGGCCAGGAGCGCTGGCGGCGCGGCCCCCAGGCAAAACGATCGCTGTCTCCAAAGTGAGCCAGCCTTACAGCACAGGCGCTTCTTCTCTGGCATAGTAGGGCCAGAGTGCGATAACGAAGCAGTTAGCAGTCCCCAACAGCATTTCTGACAACGACAGGAGGAAAACAATGGCTGTCAAAGTCGGTATCAACGGTTTCGGCCGCATCGGCCGCCAGGTGTTCAAGGCTATCGAGGAGAAGTACGATGGTGTGTTGGACGTGGTGGCCATCAACGACCTCTTCGACTCGCAGACCAACGCCCATCTGCTGCGCTACGACAGCAACTACGGGCGCTATCCCGCGGCCATCGAGGTCAAGGATGGCAACCTGGTGGTGAACGGCGAGACGGTGAAGGTCTTTGCCGAGAAGGACCCGGCCAACCTGCCGTGGGGCGACCTGGGTGTGGACATCGTCGTGGAGTCCACCGGTGTGTTCACCGATGCCACCAAGGCCTCGGCCCACATCAAGGGCGGCGCCAAGAAGGTCATCATCTCGGCCCCGGCCAAGAACGAGGACGTCACCATCGTCCTGGGCGTCAACGATGCCATGTATGACCCGGCCAAGCACCACATCGTCTCCAACGCGTCCTGCACCACCAACTGCCTGGCGCCGGCCGCCAAGGTCGTCAACGACAACTGGGGCATTGTCAGGGCGTTGATGACCACCATTCACTCCTACACCAACGACCAGCGCATCCTGGACCTGCCGCACAAGGACCTGCGCCGGGCTCGCGCCGCCGCCCTGAACATCATCCCCACCAGCACCGGCGCGGCCAAGGCCATCGCCCTGGTCATCCCCTCGCTCAAGGGCAAGTTCGACGGCATGTCCCTGCGGGTGCCCACGCCCACCGTCTCCATCGTGGACTTCGTCTGCGACCTGGAGAAGCCCACCACCAGCGAGGAGCTGCGCGCGGCCTTCGTGGAGGCTGCCGAGGGCTCGCTGAAGGGCATCCTGGGCGTGGCCACCGATCCCATGGTCAGCATGGACTTCAAGGGCGACGAGCGCTCGAGCATCGTCGACCTGCAGTTCTGCCAGGTGATCGACGGCACCATGGCCAAGGTCATGACCTGGTACGACAACGAGTGGGGCTACTCGGTACGGGTGGCCGACCTGTGCAAGCTGATGGTGGACAAGGGCCTCTAGCCCTCGCCCCGGCCTGAGCATCGATGCGTAGTGCGTAGCGCGCAAGCGGCGAGCGTTGATCGCCCCGGGCGTGGCGCACTACGCATCGCTTTATTGAGGAGGCAACACCATGAACAAGATGACTGTGCGTGACGTCGACGTCAAGGACAAGACCGTCTTCATGCGCGTCGACTTCAACGTTCCGCTGGACGACGCGCAGCAGATCACCGACGATACCCGCATCCAGGCCGCGCTGCCCACCATCAAGTACCTACTGGATCATGGCGCGGCGCTGGTCCTGGCCTCGCACCTCGGCCGGCCCAAGAGTGGCCCCGAGCCCAAGTTCAACCTGGCCCCGGTGGCCGCGCGGCTGCAGGAGCTGCTACCAGGCAATCAGGTGATCATGGCCACGGATAGCATCGGCCCCGAGGTGGAGGCCCAGAAGAAGGCTTTGAAGCCGGGCCAGGTGCTGCTGCTGGAGAACGTGCGCTTCTACAAGGGCGAGCAAAAGGGCGACATGGCCTTTGCCGAGGCCCTGGCCTCTGGAGCCGACGTCTACGTGGACGACGCCTTCGGTACCGCGCACCGGCCCGACATGAGCGTGGCCGGCGTGCCCCAGGTGATGCGGCAGCAGGGCAAGCCGGTGGTGGCGGGCTTCCTGCTGGAGAAGGAGATCGAGTTCCTGGGCGAGGCTGTGGAAGCGCCCAAGCGCCCCTTCATCGCCATCATGGGCGGGGCCAAGGTTTCGGACAAGATCAACGTCATCCGCAACCTGCTGGGCAAGGTCGACAGCCTGCTGATCGGCGGGGGCATGGCCAACACCTTTTTCAAGGCCCAGGGCCTGGAGGTGGGCGACTCCCTGGTAGAGGAAGACAGCCTGGACATGGCCCGGGAGCTGCTGGCCGAGGGTGGTGACAAGCTGGTGCTGCCGGTGGACGTGGTGGTGGCGGATGCCTTCGCCGCGGATGCCAATCACAAGGTAGTGGGCGTAGACGAGGTGGAGCCCGGCTGGCGCATCCTCGACATCGGCCCGGCCACCATCGCCCACTTCGCCAATCGCCTGGCCCCGGCCAAGACCGTGGTGTGGAACGGGCCGATGGGCGTGTTCGAGTTCCCGGCCTTTGCTAAGGGCACCCTGGCCGTGGCCGAGATCCTGGCCGGGCTGGATGCCACCACCATCATCGGCGGTGGCGACTCTGCAGCGGCCGTCAACGAGTCCGGCCTGGCGGACAAGATGACCCATATCAGCACCGGTGGCGGCGCCAGCCTGGAGTACCTGGAGGGCAAGGAGCTGCCCGGGGTGGCGGCGCTGGACGCCAAGAGATAGACGAGAAGAGCTCAGCGGGGTCGCAAGCGCCGGCCTGGCCTACATGTGTTGGCCGCCGGCGCTTGCTTGAGCGAATGGTTCGACCAACGCCGGGGACGGCCCCTGACGCAGCAGAGGCCATGAAGTACCAGATACCAACCTTGGGGAGCTATCTGCCTACGAGATAGCGAAGGGTGCCGTGAGATTTCCGCTAGATGAGCCGATTCCTTGCGCCTTGATCCATGGAATCGTGGGGAGCCTGCTCAGACCCTGAAAGATTGCTTGCCGCATCTCCACCGCTGGCATATAGTGAATCTGGGTTGAAATACCAGCCGAGAGGATCGATGACTATGCTGACAGCTGCCACAAGATCCCCACATTATGCAGATATTCTGGCCAGGGTCCGCCGCCTGAGCGTGGAAGAGCAGTTGGCCCTGGTGGCCGACATCGCCACAGTGCTCCAGGCGGCGGTGCACACGGAAGATGAGCTTCGCGAGGCTGCTTACCTCGCGGAGTCGCCGGCTTTCCGGCGAATAGCCGAGCGCAGTTTGCAGGAGATCGAAGCAGGCCGGGTTCGCCCAGTGGAAGAGCTGCTCGGTGAGCTTTGAGATCTACACAATCCCGGCCTTCGACAAGGCGGCCAAACGCCTGGCGAAGAAGTACCGCAGGATCAAGGTTGATCTCGTGCGTCTGGCGGAGGTACTGCGAGAGGAGCCCTTTGCTGGTGTAGCTATTCCCGGCTTCAGCCATCAGGTTTGGAAGATCCGCCTGGCCAGCAGCGACATGCAGGCTGGGAAGCGAGGGGGATACCGGGTGATCCATGAGGCACTACTAGACGAGGATACGTAGACCTGGGCGTCGCCGATGGCAGTAGCCTGAGCGCAGATGCGCTGCAAGGGACTTGCCGGCCGGGCCAGGCAAGGTTAATGGCTTGGGGACTAATGCAAAACTTCGCCAGCGCCGGTTGACAAGCTGATTTTGTTCTGCTATAGTTCACCCGGCGCCGGGGCCGCCCGTGCCCTCGTCCCGTGGGCGGCACGCATCCTGCGCTACTCCCTTATCTCACAGGAGGAGACCTTGAACGATCGGAATGCCTGGTGGCTCCCGCTGATCCAGGGCATCATCGCCGTGGCCCTGGGCCTATTCTTGCTCTTCGCCCGGCAGACCGCGGTGCTCTGGATCGGCACTGTGGCTGCTCTCTACATGTTTGTCGCCGGGCTGGTGCTCCTGGCCCGCGTGATGCTCTCCCGGCGTCGCAGCCTCGGCTCCTGGCAGGGCATCCAGGGCATTGCCGGGGTTGTGATCGGGGGTGGGCTGTTGGTGGTCTCCCTGTTCAGGCTGACCGACCTGACCACCGGCATCACCCTGATGGCCATCGGCCTGATCATCTTCGGCGGCCTGGGCGTGGGCACCGCGCTGTTCGGTGCCCGGGGCTGTTTCTTCAAGATCAGCGGGCTGATCATCAACGGCCTGCTGCTGCTGTGGGGTATCCTGATCTTCATCTCGCGCGACCAGGGTTTCGATCTGGCCCAGATCGGGGGCATTCTCCTGCTGGCCCTGGGAGCCGTCCTCATCGTGTACGCGTTCCTGTCCCGCGGCCAGGAGCCTGAGGAAGCCGCCGTGCCGTCGTAGCGGCGCCAATTCATAGGAGGCTGACATGCTCGCCACTCTGTTAGCAGCTCTCTTTGCCCTGGGCCTGGGCATCGCGCTCTTGCTTTGGGGCTACCGCATCTTCATGGTGCTCCTGCCCATCTTTGGCTTCTTCGCCGGCCTCTGGCTGGGGGCACAGGCCGTCAGCCTGATCTTCGGCGAAGGCTTCCTGGCCAGCGTCACCGGGCTGGTGGTCGGCTTCTTCGCCGGCCTGATCTGTGCTCTCTTCTCCTACCTGTTCTACGCCTTTGGCGTGGCCCTGGTAGCCGCCATCATCGGCGGGTCGCTGGCCATTGGCCTGCTGCAGGCCATTGGGATCTCGAGCAACCTGATCCTGATCCCGGTGGCCATCGTGGCGGGCATTGCCGTGGCCCTGGTGGTGATGCTCTTCAACGTGCAGAAGTACGTCATCATCGCGTTGACGGCCATTGCCGGGGCCAATGCCCTGGTGCTGGCGCCGCTGCTGGTGTTTGGCCGGGTTTCCCTGGAGGAGCTCCAGGGGGCCGGCAACGCCATCCGGCCGGTGCTGGCCGACTCCTGGATATGGCTGGTGGTGTGGATTGCCATCGCCGCCGCCGGCATCTTCTATCAGATCCGCAGCAACCGCCCCTGGTCATGGGATCCTGACCGCTACGCCGAGGGCTGGGGCCTGGCGCGCACCAATTTCTATCTGGAAACGACTCCCGAGACGAGGTAACGAGCGATGTTCTTCTTCGACACAACGTATTTCTGGTGGGTGTTCATCCCCACCTTGCTGCTGTCCATCGGCGTGCAGCTCTATCTGAAGAGCACCTTTTCCAAGTGGAGCAAGGTTAAGAACTCTGCCGGGTTGAACGGCGACCAGGTGGCCCAGGAGCTGTTCGACGAGACCTCGCTGAATCCCATCCCGATTCAGCACATCAACCAGCCATTGGGCGACCACTTCGATCCCAAGGCCAACGTGGTGCGCCTCTCGCCACCGGTATACGGCCAGGATAGCGTGGCGGGCATGGCGGTGACGGCCCACGAGCTGGGCCACGTGCAGCAATACCAGACCGGCTCCGGGCTGATCAAGGCCCGCAGCCTGTTGCTGCCGGCGGTCACCTTCAGCCCTACCATCATGTACGCCTGCCTGATGATGGGGCTTCTGTTCAACATGACCAACCTGCTGTGGATCGGCATGTTCTTCTTCGGGCTGACCGTGCTGTTCTCCCTGTTGACTCTGCCCGTGGAGTTCGACGCCAGCCGCCGGGCCCTGAAGATGCTGGACGAGACCGGCACGGCCCGCACCGAGCAGGACAAGGACGGCGCCCGCAAGGTCCTCACCGCGGCTGCCCTGACCTATGTCGCCGCCTTCATCGGCTCCATGCTGCAGTTCTTCTACTACTTCCGGATGGTCAGCCAGGAGTCCAAGCAGGACAGAGCCCGCGAGCAGCGCCGCCAGTCCGCCTCAAGTTCCCGCGGCCGCACTAGCAGCGGCCGTCGCCGCTAGGCCCCCAGTCCGGGGTGGCTCCCTTCGTGCCCAGCGTGCTCCGCGTTCGTCGTGGCCCTTCGCGGAATCGTGTTCCAAACGCCCTACCGCGACTCCGCTCTACACCTAGTACGCCCCGCAATTCGGCCGCGCCTCCGCCGTCGGATACAGGCACACCAGCGTCCACCCCCCCCCGAAGCGAGCGATGACCGCGGAATGCTGGTCGTAGCTTCCGGCAGGCCGCAGCTCGATAAAACGGTCCAGGTCCGTTTCCGTCCACTCCAGCGTATACCGCGCTCTGGCCCGCCCCTGGAAATCCCCTACCGCCGGCGCCTGCAGCGGCTCAGGCAGGCGGTCAGGGGTAGGCGTGGCTAGCCCGGCCTGCAGCATAGCGTCCATGTTGGTCAGCGTGCTCCTGGCCGTGGCATTGGCCACGCTAAAGGCCGCGATGATGGCCACGCAGGCTAGCAGCAGGAGAGGCCCTCGCACCTGCTCCCACCAGGACACCGGCCGGCCCCGCATCTCCCCCAGGCTGTCGACCGTCCAGCGCAAGATCCCCATCACCGGCAGGGTCACCATGAACACCGGGAAGCCCAGGGTGATCCCGGTCACCAGCAGGCGCTGCGGATCATCTGGTAGTCCCCAGAAACCTCGCACAAGCAGCACCGCGGTGCTGGCCAGGCTGGGCAGAAGCACGCCCAGGGCCGTGCTGTCGGGCCAGGAACAGAGCAGGCCCAGGATGCCTCCCCAGAGGGTGAGCAGCAGGATATTGCCGGGGGCGCCCAGGGGAGGCTGGTACAGGGGGATGCCGGGCAGGGTAAGGGGGTTAGCCAGCTGCGAAACCACGCCATATACCAGCCCGATAGCCAGTCCCAGCACCAGGCCCATCAGGCGGCGGTAGCGCACGATCTCCTCTAGCACCTCGCCGCGAGCCAAAGGGATGCGTTCCATAGGGCTACTTCAGGAAGCGGGCAACGACGTTGAGCACCAGGCTGACCAGGATGGAGAGCAGGCACATGGACATGAGCGGGATGAAGATCGTGGCGTTCTTACCCTCGATCTTGATGTCGCCCGGTAGCTTGCCCAGCCAGGACAGGCCGCCGGCCCAGATCAGCACGCCGACGATGATCGCTGCTACGCCCAGCCCTATCACCAGCAGCCCCAGGCTTTGGTTCGACATAAGGCTACTCCCGTTCCGATCGGAGGCAAGCCGCGGTCAGGCGGCCAGCGCCACCGACCATATGCCCCGGTCCGAGGGTTCCAGGGTCACCTCGCCGGAAGCCTCCAGGACGTCCAGGTGGCCGAGGACCTCGGAGGTGACGAGGAAGGCATCGACGTGGTCGAGACTGCGAAACAGTCCCCCGGCCAGCTGCCACATGGTGCGCGGCCCCCCGGCCAGCAGTTCTCGCAGCCGGCTCAGCCGCCGCTGGTAGGCCTCGAAGCGCTGGCTGATCAGATAGCGCGGGTTCGGCACCGGCGGCCCGTGGCCCGCCAGCACGGCCGTCACCGGTAGGTCGTAGACCCGGCACAGGGAGCGCCAGTAGTCCATTAGCGGCTTACGGCGCCCGGCCTCTCCCTCCGCGGGCGGCTCGACCACCGCGTTGGAGCTGATATGGGCCAGCAGGTGGTCGTTGCCCAGCAGCAGCCGGCTGTCCGCCTGGTAGAGGCACACCAGGCTGCTGGAGTGGCCAGGGCAGGCGAGCACCTCCCACGGCATCCCCCCCAGGTCGATAGTGGCGCCGTCGGCCAGGAAGTGCGTGACCGGGCCGTGGGTCTGCAGTTGGCGCAGCTTGCTGTACGCCTGAACGACCGGCTCCGCCCGCTCCGCCGGCACCCCCGCGGCCGCCAGCATGTCGGCCCAGAAGCTGGCCCGCTGATCGTGAAAGTGGGGCCAGCCCTCGATCCAGGGTTGGGCCAGGCTGGCGGCCCAGACCTCGGCCTGGCTGGCCTCGGCCAGCCGGCCGGCCATCCCGAAGTGGTCGGTGTGGGCGTGGGTGACGACGATGCGCTCGAGGTCGGACGGCTGGTAGCCCAGGGCCGCCAGGCCGGCCTGCAGGGCCGCCCAGGCCTCGAGGGTATGGGGGCCGGTATCCACCAGAGTCAGCGCCTCTCCCTCCACCAGGTAGGTATGCACCGGGCCCACCGGGAAAGGGGTGGGCAGGGTGATCTGGTGGATGCGGGACAGGACGGCCGCGTCGGAGGCGTCGACGGCAAGGGTTTGCATGGGTGTGTGGCGGACCTCAGGCCTCGCCGCGCTGCCTGACCAGGATGGTCCAGGTGCCCCGCTGCACCACAGTGTCGTGCTGGTTCACCACCTGCACCTTGAAGGTCACGTATCCGCCCCCCAGCCGGGGCATGGGCTTCAACTGGTCGACGGTAGCCCGGACCGTGATCGTATCGCCGATCTTGACGGCGTTGCGGAACTGCCAGCTGAGCTCGATGAACGCCAGCACCGTCTCCCGCATGAACCCCAGGCGCTCGGCCAGCCCGGTAGCCATAGAGAGTACGAGCATGCCGTGGGCAATGCGCTCGCCGAAGGGGGTCTGGCGGGCGGCCTCGGCGTCGACGTGGATGGCGTTCCAGTCCCCGCTGAGCGCGGCGAAGTTGACGATATCGGCCTCGCCGATCGTGCGGCCCTGCGAGGTGATGGCTTGGCCCACCTCATAGTCTTCGAAATAGAGTCCCACAGGCGGCTTGAGCTCGGGCACGGGCACCTCCTACGGATGACGACAAATGCTCGGTCCCCATTCTACCGGCTCACAGAGGGTTTGCCAAACAACAAGGCGCATTTAAAGCCTGTTGACCTGTTCATGAAGTGTCTGCCAACCAGTCTCCTTGCCTACCGCGGGCATGAACGTAGGGCATGAAGGGCGTGGCCGCCGCCGCCACGCCCTTCATGCCCTACGCCGTGCGTACCGCCTGTGGTATAGGGTTCTCGCAATGCCGGTGCTTCAACCTGTTTCAAATGCACCCCAAAAACCAACATGCCCGAATCCTGTGATTCGGGCATGTTGCCGGAGAAGGGGCCTCAAGTAACCTTCATGCTTTGCCAGTGAGTGAGCTGCTGCTTTCCTCACAACTCGCTCCCCAGCAGCTTCGCAGATCGATTGGACTTGACAGTTTGGTGGTACCGTACTGCCTATCTCTTCTTCTCAGTCACACCACTCCACGGCTCTGGACAAGCCATTGCTTGCTAGCCGTGCCAGGCTGCTGCCCATGTGGTTGACAAGATCGCGCATGCCGCTGGCAAGTCCTCCAATTTCTCGGGGCTCCCATCGCCTCACTCTTGACAGCTTGCTTTAGCTTGTGTTGCGGTGGTCGATGGATGGATAGTTGTTACCGATGTAGCGCCGCCTCTGTAGGCTTCGCTGGCACCGATACCCAACGCTCCGTTGATCGTCCTGCAAACACTTTGTTAAAGTTCTCTCTTGAGCTACCTTCATTATAGCACAGCCGCCATTGACAAGTCAATACCCCTCGGACCCAAACCACAGCTTTTTAAGGTTGCAGTTCCGTTGCACGTGGCAACCCCTCGCCGCGGGGGCGCAGCAGCCAGACCGCGGCCAGGATCAGCGCGCCGCCGGCCATCTGGCCGAGGGCCAGGCTCTCGCCCAGGACGATACGGGCGAGGAGGGCCGCTAGCACGGGCTCGAGGGTGGCGACCAGGCTGGCGACGCTGACGGGCACGGTCTGCACCCCCGCGGCGTAGGCCACGGAGGCGCCGACGGTGGGGCCCAAGGCCAGGGCCAGCAGCCAGAAGATGGCCCCAGGGGCCTGCAGCGCGCCCTGCAGCGGGGACAGGGGCTGGATCAGCAGCAGTACGGCGGCGCCGACGAGCATGCCATAGCACTGCAGGGTCCATGGCGAGGTGTGGCGCACGCCAACCTTGTTGAACACGCTCCACAGGCCGTAGGTCAGGCCCGAGAGCAGGCCCCACAGAATACCCCAGCCGTTGACCCGCAGCAGCTCGGGCCGGTACACCTGGGCGATCAGGGCCGAACCGGCGAGGGTGAGGCCGAGGGCCAGGATGTGGGTGCGGGTCAGCTGCTCGCCGAGGAAGCGCCAGGCGATCACGGCGACCCAGGCCGGCGCGGTGTACAGCAGCACGGCAGCCACGGCCACCCCGGCGGTGAGGATGGCGTTGATATAGACGGCGTAGAAGAGGGCGATGCCAAACACCCCATACAGCACGGCGATGGTGGCGGCCCGCCGCGTGACCCGCAGCGAGGAGGGGCGCAGGAACAGGAGGCCGGCGAGGAGCAGCAGCCCGCCCAGGCCGGCGCGAAACGCGGCCACAGCCAGCGGGGGCAGGCCATAGGTCTCGGCGAGCACAGTGTAGAGGACGCCCAGGGTGGCCCACAGGGTGGCGGCCAGCAGGATGAGGAGATAGCCGCGGCCCGGGGAGGAGGTGGTCATGGCTGCGGATTGTACCAGCAAGCCAGGGCCATGTCCACCTCGCCAGCATAACACGCCGGTACCAGGAGGACACCTCCGTATGTGAGCGCTTCAGCGCTGGTACTTGTCGCCAGTCTCATGTTGCGCGATAATAGGCTTGATTGTTGATGGGTTCACAAATCACGGCCTTGCAGTGCGCTTATCTCAGCCAGCGGGCTTGCCCCGTGCACCCGACAGGAGGGCAGGAGCATGATCTCAATCTCAGCCACCACCGAGGATGCCAAAGATGTGGCGTTTCGCGCGTTTGACTTTCTCTCCGAGGAGCAGGCGCTGCGCACCACCACGTCCGATATCCTGATCGAGGCGGCGGATGGCCAGCTGGTGTTGAAGGGCCGGGTGCGCACCAATAACCTGCGCGGCCTCGCCCACCGCCTGGCTCAGGCAGCCAGCAACGGCTGGCAGCTGCACGACGAGCTGGTCAGCGACGACGAACTGGCCTTGGAGATCGGCTCCCGCCTGGCCATGGACCCGCGCATGGCCGGGACGGATATCAGGAGTGAGGTGTACATGGGCTCGGTCAACCTGAAGGGCAGGGTGCATACCACAGCCCAGCGCGACGCCGCGCTGGAACTGGCCGGGTCGGTACCCGGCGTGGGGAGCGTGAACAACCAGTTGACAGTGTTGGACTGAGCGGCCGAGCCATATAACCACGTCCACCGGCGAGGGAACCGCAGAGACACAGAGCACGCAAAGGGGTACAATAGACCGGAGGAGCCGGAGCGAAGCACACGCGTCTGTCCCATCGTAGGGGCGGGATCCCCCCGCCCTTCGCGCTCTCCCTGGGCCGTCACTTCCCGACCCAACCTGTGCCTCGCCGCCGCACCACCCTCCTCTCGCCGCCACGCCCATTACTAACACAACGCTAACGGTAGACTTATGCTCTTCTAACATTGGTGCGTTACGCTAGGGGTGTAAAGCAAAAGCGGCGTGTGGCCGCCGAACAATGACCGTGCGTGGATCATCAAAGAGACGCGTTTGCGTGCCGAGGAGTTTAGGAGGTAGACCCATGGCGAACATTGTGCCGAGAGAACCGATGCGTGAGATGCTGAGCCTGCGCGAGGCGATGGACAAGCTCTTCGAGGAGAGCTTTGTGGGCCCGCGTGGCTGGCTGGGCCTCAGCGGTGAGGCGATTTCCCTGCCGCTGGACGTATACCAGACCGAGAATGATATCGTGGTCACGGCGCCGGTGCCGGGGATCAAGCCGGAGGACATCGACATCAGCATTTCCGGCGACACCCTGACCATCCGGGGCGAGACCATGGCCGAGGAGCGGGTCGAAAAGGGCAGCTTCATCCGCCAGGAGCGGCGCTACGGCCGCTTCGAGCGCAGCATGACTTTGCCTGTGGAGGTCCAGGCCGAGAAGGCCGCTGCCACCTTCGAGAACGGCGTCTTGACCCTCACCCTGCCCAAGGCCGAGGCCGTGAAGCCGAAGCAGATCAAGGTTACCGTGAAGTAAGGTCGATCGATACTAACAAATCGAGACTGATAAGAAGGAGAAAACGACCATGACCAGAGTAGTGACCCGGTGGGAACCGATGCGCGATTACGTGACCCTGCGCGATGCCATGGATCGGCTGTTCGAGGACAGCATTGTGTCCCCTGGCTGGACCACGCTGAGCCGGCGGGGCCAGGAGGCTGGCGCCACCTGGCGCCTCCCGGTGGACATCTACACCACCCCTGAGGAGGTCGTGATCACGGCCAGCGTGCCCGGTGTGGATCCAGAGCAGGTGGAGATCACCCTGGAGGGCGACGTGCTCACCATTAAGGGTGAGCTGCCGGCGCCGCTGGAGAACGTGGAGTATGTGATGCGCGAGCGCCGCTTTGGGCCGTTCAGCCGCAGCCTGACCTTCAACGTGCCGCTGCATGCGGAGGCCATCGAGGCTACCTTCGAGCGTGGCGTCCTGACCGTGGTGGCTCCCAAGGCCGAGGCCGTGAAGCCGAAGCAAATCAAGGTTCACGCCAAGTAAGCGAGTGGCGGGGATTGATAGCGGCAGGGCAACCCTCAGGGTGCCCTGCCGCTTGGCGTGAGAGGATAGATGGATGCCGATCTACGAGTACGAGTGCAGCACGTGCCAGCTCCACTTCGAGCAGCGCCAGTCCTTCGACGATAGCAGCCTGCCCCATTGTCCCAACGGCCACGACGACGTGCGGCGCGTCTACCGGGCCCCGGGCGTGCTGTTCAAGGGCTCCGGCTGGTACGTGACCGACAGCCGTAGCAAGAGCAGCACCTCCTCCAGCGACTGAGCCCTTTCCGGCGAACGGAGTCGAGGCCGGGGCTTTTGGAACACGATTCCGCGAAAGACCACGAAGTGCATGAAGCACGAAGCACACGAAGGGGAACCGTGTTCCCATCGCCTCCAGACCGGCTAAAGCCGCCACACCTGTAGAGACGCAAAATCTTGCGTCTCTACGTTTTTGCGTCACACCGACAATACTCGCCCCTCCGCCACGTGCAGGCACCGCGCCCGCCCACGGAACTCCTCCGTGAAATCCTCCCAATCCGTCGTCGTCACGATCGCCTGCTCCACCCCCTGCAGCGCGGCCAGCAGCATGCTGCGCCGCTGCCCGTCCAGCTCCGACATGACGTCGTCCAGCAACAACAGCGGCGGTGTGCCCAATGCCCGCTGCATCACCGCCACCTCGGCCAGCTTCACCGCCAGCGCCGCCGTCCGCTGCTGCCCGCGGCTACCATAGCTGCGCAAATCCCGCCCCTCGGCCTCGAACTGCACGTCATCCCGGTGCGGCCCCACCAGCGACATCCCCGCGGCCACCTCCCGCCGCTGGATCCGCTCCAGCGCCGCCCGCAGCGCCACCGCAATCGCCGTCGCGTCCCCGGCCAGGTATAGGGGCGATGGCTCATGCAGCCAGCCGCCCTCCATCTCGCCCTCCAGACCCGGCATGTCCCCATTCCCATCCGCGGCCATGCTGGGCAAATAGCGCACGTGCAGCCGCTCCTGCCCACCCGTTAGCGCCAGCTGGCGCTGGTTGGCCTCCTGCTCCAGCTCGGCCAGGAACGCGGCCCGCCGCGCGGACAGCAGGCTGCCCTGCTGGACCAGCTGCTCGTCCCAGTACTCCAGCTCCCGCACGTTGCCCCCACGATCCCGCAGCGTGCGCAGCAGGGCGTTGCGCTGCTGGATGGTCTTGTTGTACAGGCTCAGGGCCCGGCAGTAGCCGGCCTGCATCTGGCACAGGGCGATGTCCAGGTAGCGGCGGCGCACGGCCGGCGACCCCGCCACCAGCTCGATATCCTGGGGCAGGAAGAGCACCGTGGGCATGTGGCCCACCAGGTCCAGGGCCCGGCGGGGCACGCCGTTGATGCGCACCTCTTTGCGCAGCCGCGTCTCGCCCGGGCTGCCGGCTACCAGCGCGATCTCGATGCGCAGGCGGCGCCTTTCATGCACCAGGTCGCCGGCCAGGCGGGCAAAGGGGAGGGGCTCGTCCCAGGCCAGCCAGCCCACCAGCTCGCGCTCCGCCGACGACAGCAGCGAGCGCGCCGTGGCCAGGTAGGCGATGGCCTCCAGGAAGTTGGTCTTCCCCTGGGCGTTGGAGCCCTGCAGAAGGGTAATGCCCTCGACCAGATCCAGCTCCAGGCGGCTGTAGTTGCGGAAGTTGGTGAGCGAGATGTGGGCCAGGTGCACGGGCTGGGGCTCGGTGGTCTGCCGGTGTTCCGGTGGCAACAAATGGCCGGGCATTCAGCCCGGCCGTCTCGCGGACCCGTAGGGACCGCTGTTAGCTAGGGGTTGATGTACATGGGCATGATCACGCAGGTGAACTCCTCCGGGCCCATGCCGACCGGACGTAGCACGCCCGGCTTGCTGGCCTTGGTAGTCTCCAGCGCGATCTGCGGCTCGTCTACCGCGCCGAGGATGTCGAGCATGTAGCGGGCGTTGAACGCGATCTCCGTGGCCTCGCCCTCGATGAGGGCGTCCAGATCCGACACATTGTCGCCGGCCTCCTTGGAGCTAGCGGTGACGGTCAGGGTGCCGGGCAGCCCCTCGGGGCTGGGCGTGATCTGCAGCCGCACCAGCTGGTTGTTATCGCGGGCGAACAGGCTGGACAGGCGCAGCGCCCGCAGCAGCGCCGCAGTGTCGACGGCCGTGCGGGTGCTATACTGCCGCGGGATGATGGCCTCGAACGCGGGGTAGTTGGCGTCGATCAGCTGGGACACCACGCTGACGTCCGCCATATGGAAGAGTACCTGGTTGTTGTTCTCGGCCACGGTGATGGCCACGAACTCCTTCTCGCCGTCGGGGACGATGCCGATGATGCGGCTAACCTCGATCAGGGTGCGGGCCGGGATGATGATGTCGCGCTTGCCGAGCCCGCCGGTGACCAGTTCGGGTATCTCTTCGGCCAGGCTGGTGCTGCGCAGGGCCAGGCGGAAGCCGTCGGTGGCGGCCATGGTCAGCCGGTCACCCTCGAAGCGCACCAGGACCCCGGTCAGGGTGGGCCTGCTGTCGTCGGCGGCTGCGGCGAACACCACCTGGTTGATCATCTTGCGCAGGGTTGCGCCCTGGATGTGGATCGCCGCGTCGTCAGGGGCTTGGGGCAGGGGCGGGAACTCGTTGGCGTCGATGCCCTTGATGTTGGTGTCGTAGCGCGCGCACTTCAGGTTGAGCATCAGGGTGCGCACGCTCAGGTCCATGTCGATGCGCTCGGCCGGCAGCTGGTTGACGAAGTCCGTGAGCAGGCGGGCCGGCACCGTGATGGCCCCGTCGTCCTCCACCATGGCCCCGATCCAGCAGGTGATGCCGATCTCCAGGTTGGTGGCAGCGAGCTTCAGGCGACCCTCGTCCGTGGCCAACAGGATATTCCCCAGCACAGGCAGGTTGCTGCGGGGGGACACCGCCCGGCCCACCACCGACAACCCGCGGGCCAGATTCTCTTGCAGACAGGAAAGTCGCACGGCTCAACCTCCGGCTTCGTTCTAGGATAGTGGCATAAACGGCAAACCCGTAACCCTACGGCAGCGCCGATAGTATAGTGTACCATAAATGCCCAATCGCGGCAACATGTCACGAGCGGAAGCGCAAGCGGTGGCAGGGTACAGTGGCCTTTGCCCCGCGCCCCATCACCCGCCTCCCATCTGCATCAAGACCCCCCTCCCCGCGGAGGGCGCGGCCTACGATAAGACGAGTATTGCTATCCATGGCGAGTGGCGTGGATGCGCGATACCTATCCCCTCGCCGGCCCTGCCCCAGGCACGACATCGCCCCGAACCGGCGGCCCATACCGCCTTTGTCGATTCACTTTGGCGCGGGTACAATACCTCAGGCATGCGCACTGCCCTTGTTCACGACTGGCTCAACCAGATAGGTGGCGCGGAGAACGTCCTGGAGACGCTGGTGTCGATGTGGCCGGAGGCGCCCGTCTATACCAGCATGGTGGGGCCGGACCTGATGCCTGAGGCCTACCGGCAATGGGACATCCACACCAGCTTCATGCAGCAGCTGCCGGGCGTCGCCACCCACCACCAGGCCTATCTGCCCTTCTACCCGCTGGCCTTCGAGCAGTTTGACCTGAGCGGCTACGACCTGGTGCTGAGCAACAAGTCGGCCTTTTGCCACGGCGTGATCACGCCGCCCGAGACCCTGCATATCTGCTATTGCCTGACCCCGACCCGCTTCCTGTGGATGGTCGAGGCCTACCTGCAGCGCGAGGGCTTCGGCCGCACGGCCGGCTGGATGCTGCGGCCCCTCCTGACCTGGCTGCGCCAGTGGGACCGCCTGGCGGCCGACCGCGTCGACGTCTTCGTGGCCATCAGCCGGGAGGTGCAGGCCCGCATCGCCAAGTATTACCGGCGCCAGAGCGAAATCATCTACCCACCGGTGGACGTGGAGCGCTTCACGCCCTCCGCGCGCCCGCCGGGCGATTATTACCTGGCCGGCGGCCGGCTGATCCCCTACAAGCGGGTGGACCTGACCGTGGAGGCCTTCAACCAGCTCCGCCTGCCCCTGGTGGTCTACGGCGATGGCCGCGACCGCACCGCGCTGGAGGCTGCGGCCGGGCCCAATGTCACCTTCCTCGGCCGGGTGTCCGCCGAGCAGCTGGTGGACCTCTTCCAGCACTGCCGGGCCTTCATCTTTCCCGGCCTGGAGGACTTCGGCATTGCGCCGGTGGAGGCCCAGGCCTGCGGCCGGCCCGTGATCGCCTACGCCGCCGGCGGCGCGCTGGATACGGTGATGGAGGGCGAGACCGGCACGTTCTTTCGCCAACCGACGGCCGCCGCCCTGGCCGTGGCCGTGGCCACCTTCGACGACGCCGCGGCCAGCCCCGCGGCCTGCCGGCGCAACGCCGAGCGCTTCGCCGCTGACCGCTTCCGCCGTGAGCTGCTGAACCTGGTCGAGCGGGAGCTCGTGGAACATAGGAACAGGCTACCGGTCCATGGAACTACGTGAGTATTGGGCAATCATCCGGCGCTGGTGGTGGGTGCCCGCGCTGCTGGTGCTGGCGGTGGGGATCATCTCGCTGGCCACCCGGCGGCCCTGGCAGCCGGCCGCGCCCGCCTACACCACCTCGCTGAGCTTCAGCGTGGGCGTGCAGCCCCAGCAGCCGGCCACCGGTGAGGAGAACTACTACACCGCGCTGGCCTCGGAGTACCTGATCGACGACCTGGCCGAGGTGGTGCGCGGCAGCGAGTTCGCGGCCGCGGTCAGCGCGCGGCTGGCCAACGAGGGTATCACCATCGCCCCCGGCGCCCTGCAGGGCTCGACCCAGGCCGGCAAGCTGCACCGCATCCTCGACGTGGGCATCACCTGGGGCGACCCCGAGGAGCTGCCCCTCATTGCCGATGCCGTGGTCGCCACCGTGGAGGAGCAGGCCGCGGAGTTCATGCCGCGGCTATTCGCCCAGAACGCCGCGGCCTACCTGGTCGACCGCGGGGGCCTGGCCACGGTCGGCCCTGGCCTGCGCGACCAGCTCGATCTCCCCGTGCGGCTGTTGTTGGCCCTGGCCGTGGGCATCGCCCTGGCCTTCCTGCTGGACTACCTGGACGACCGCATCCGGGGCCGCGGCGACGTGGAGCAGATGGGCCTGGCGGTGCTGGCCGAGGTGCCCAGGCAGCGCGGCCGGCTGCCGGCTGCCGAGCCCCGCCGCGAGGAGCAGGTGGCCCGCAGCAGCGGCTGAGGGAATTGTGACATGGGCCGGGCGTATGGTAGAATCCCGGTCGCACCCGCCGGGACCAACCGGCGGTGCGGAGTGTGTCTATGGAAATCAAAGCCTACCTGAGCATCCTGCGCAAGCGGGGCTGGATCATCATCGTGATGTCCGTGCTGGCCGCGGCCCTGGCCTTCGGCATCAGCCGCGTCCAGACCCCCATCTACAAGGCCAAGGCTACGGTGAGCGTGGTGCCGGCGCGGCCGGACTGGGGCCTGGGCAACACGGCCAAGGACCTGATGCGCCACTTCGCGGT
>JAULUH010000459.1:27353-27695 GCA_032111745.1 Anaerolineae bacterium
CAAGACCCACCAGACCGCGCGCCGGGTGATCGACCGCGCCCAGCTCGACATGTCCACCTACGACCTGCTGGCCAAGGTCGAGGTCAACCCCGTGGGCGACCAGTTCACCATCGAGATCGCGGCCGAGGACCAGGAGCCGGAGGTCGCCAAGACCATCGCCCTGGCCTTTGCCGGCGAGTTCGTCGACGAGCGCAACGCCTATTACCAGCAGCAGGACAAGGCCGATCGCATCGAGGTCAAGCTGGTGGACGACCTGATCGACGCCCCGTTGTTCAAGCCCAAGCCGCTGGTCAACGCCCTGGCCGGTGCGGTGCTCGGCGCGCTGTTGGGCATGTTGATCGT
>JAULUH010000460.1:0-757 GCA_032111745.1 Anaerolineae bacterium
ATCCTGGATGCTGCGCCGCAGCTCGATGATCTGGTCACGCAGCACTGCGGCTTCCTCGAAGCGCAGCTCTTCCGCGGCCCGGTGCATCTCTTTCTCCAGCTCCCGCACCAGCCTCAGGCGCTCCCCGCGCGGGATGGCAGCCAGCCCAGGCACCGGGCGGGTCCCGGTCCCCGCCGTGCCATCCACCGCGTAGGTCTCCCGCTCCTCAGCCACAGCCACCTGCAGCCGCTGGGTCAGGTCACGGATGCTCTTCACAATGCTGGCGGGCACGATGCCATGCTCCTCATTGTAGCGGCGCTGTTTCTCGCGCCTGCGGTTGGTCTCCTCGAGAGCCAACCTCATGCTGTCGGTGATCTGGTCGGCGTACAGGATGGCCTTGCCTTCCACATGCCGCGCCGCACGGCCGATGCTCTGGATCAGTGAGGAGCTGGAGCGCAGGAAGCCCTCCTTGTCGGCATCGAGGATGGCCACCAGGCTCACCTCGGGCAGATCCAGCCCCTCCCGCAACAGGTTGATGCCCACCACCACGTCGTACACGCCCAGGCGCAGGTCCCGCAGGATCTCCACCCGCTCCAGGGTCTGGATCTCGCTGTGCAGATAGTGCACCCTGACGCCCAGTTCCGCCAGGTAGTCGGCCAGGTCCTCGGCCATGCGCTTGGTCAGGGTGGTCACCAGCACGCGCTGTCCCAGGCGCACCCGCTGCTGAATCTCCTTGACCAGGTCGTCCACCTGCCCCTGCACAGGACGGATCTCGACC
>JAULUH010000460.1:767-27804 GCA_032111745.1 Anaerolineae bacterium
AGAGATCTCCCGCTCATAGGGGCCAGGGGTGGCACTGGTGTAGATTACCTGGTTGATCATGGCCTCGAACTCCTCAAAGCGCAGGGGACGGTTATCCATGGCCAGGGGCAGGCGGAAGCCGAAGTCGACCAGCACCTGCTTGCGCTGGCGGTCGCCGTTGTACATACCCCGCACCTGCGGGATCGTCATGTGGCTCTCGTCCACGATGCACAGCCAGTTGGGCGGGAAGTAGTCCAGCAGGGTCCACGGTTGCGAGCCCGCCGGGCGGCGGCTCAAAGGCCGGCTGTAGTTCTCGATCCCCGGACAATAGCCGGTCTCCCGTAACATCTCCAGATCATACCGGGTGCGTTGCTCGATGCGCTGGGCCTCCAAGAGTTTGTCCTGCTCCTTGAACCAGGCCACCCGCTCTTCCAGCTCAGCCTCGATCTCCATGATGGCCTCGGCCAGCTTATCGGCCGGGGTCACGAAGTGCTTGGCCGGGAAGATATCCACCTGGGCATGCTCCTGCAGGAGCTCGCCGGTCAGGGTATCGATCTCCGTGATGCGCTCTACGTCGTCGCCCCATAGCTGGATTCGAAACGCGGTATCGCCGTAGGCAGGCTGGATTTCCAGCGTGTCACCGCGCACGCGGAACCTGCCGCGTTGCAGCACAGTGTCGTTGCGCTGGTAGTAGATGTCGACCAGGCGGCGCAGCAGGCTGTTGCGCTTGACCTGGTCGCCTACTCGGATCTGCACCACCTCCTGGCCATAATCCTGCGGGCTGCCCAGGCCATAGATGGCCGATACCGAGGCCACGATGACCACATCCGGCCGGCTGAAGAGCGCCGCCGTCGCCGCCAGCCGCAGGCGGTCGATCTCGTCGTTGATGCTGGAGTCCTTCTCGATGTAGGTGTCGGTGCGCGGGATGTAGGCCTCGGGCTGGTAGTAGTCGTAATAGCTGACGAAATACTCCACCGCGTTGTTGGGAAAGAACTCCCGAAACTCCGCGTAGAGCTGGGCGGCCAGGGTCTTGTTGTGGGCCAGCACCAGCGTGGGCCGCTGCACGGCCTCGATCACCTTGCCCATGACGAAGGTTTTACCCGTGCCGGTGGCACCAAGTAGGGTCTGGTGCTTGTGGCCCTCATGGAGGCCCTCGATGAGACGCTGGATGGCCTGGGGCTGGTCGCCCATGGCCTGGAAATCAGAGACTAGCTTGAATTCAGGCATGATCCTTGCGCTGGTTTGCCAATGAGTGACGCGGATGAGTTGGCCAGGGCCCATGGCCCCACACCGCAGCGATCTCCTGCCCCGCAGGTACAGAACATGAGTTCGCAAGGCTTCATTATAGCGCCGGCCGGCGCATTTGTCCAGATGGCGCCCGCGCAGGTATACTACCCCTGCATGCTACGACAGTCCGCTCCTGCCGCCAATCGCCGCCACCCACCGAACCGGACCATGTCCCTGGTGCTGCAGGTGGCCCTGGTGCTGGTGCTGTTAGCCCAGCTGCCAGCCGCCCACGCCCAGGAGGAGCCGGTCGACGTGCGCAGCATCCTTGATGCCATGACCGTGCCCGACAGGGTCGGTCAATTGTTTCTAGTGACCTTCGAAGGGGACGACCTTTCTCCCGAATCTGATGTCGCCCAGCTTATCCGGGACTATCGGATTGGGGGCGTGCTCTTGCAGCCGGAGGCCCGCAACTTCCGCAACGTCGAGCTGGGTGGTGCCCTATCCAATACGCCCGCGCAAATCGCGCAGCTGACTAACCGCCTGCAGGCCCTGGCCTTCGACGGCGCCCTGTCCCCTGAACAGGCCCTGGCGCCGGCGCTGGAAGCGGTGGAGGCCTTGCCTGTGCCCGAAGGCCGCGGCATCACTCTGCCACTCTTCGTGGCTGCAAACCAGGAAGGGGACAGTTATCCCTTCTCATCCCTGCGCAGCGGGTTCACTCCCTTACCGAGCAGCATGGCCCTCGGCGCGACCTGGAGCGCCGAGGATGCCACCACCGCCGGCCGCATCACCGGGGAGGAGCTGGCCGCGGTGGGGGTCAATCTGCTGCTGGGGCCATCCCTGGATGTCCTGGACGCCCCGCGCGCGGATCCGGAGGCTGACCTGGGCGTCCGTTCCCTCGGCGGCAATCCGTACTGGGTGGGCCGGCTGGGCCGGGCCTACATCGGAGGCGTGCACGACGGCTCCTCGGGCCGTGTGGCCACCATTTCCAAGCACTTTCCAGGACAGGGCAACAGCGACCGCGATCCGCAACGGGAGATCGCCACCATCCAGAAGACTGCGGCAGAGTTGTCGGCCGTGGAGCTGGCACCCTTCGCCGCGGCCGTGAAACCAGGGACTCTGGCAACGCTGCTACCGGAGGGCAATGCCTCAGGGGCCGGATCCACAGTTCAGGCCTCTACCACCACCGACGGCCTGCTGAGCACTCATATCCGCTATGCCGGATTGCAGGGTAGCGGTGAGGGGGTACCGCCCATCAGCCTCGCCCCGCAACTGGGCGAGGAACTGCTCCGCAGCCCGGATTTTGCCGGCTGGCGGAGCGACCCGGGTGGGGTGGTAATGAGTGAAAGCCTGGGCGCGGCCGGAATCCAGCAGTACTACGACCCGACCCTGCAGAGTTTTCCGTACAAACGCATCGCCCAGGAGGCCTTTGTGGCCGGCAACGACTTGTTGCTGCTATCCGGTTTCGCGCTGACGGGGAACTGGGAGGATGAGCTGGCCAACGTCAAAGAGACCATCACCTTCTTCCAGGAAAAATACGGCAGTGACGCTGACTTTCGACGGCGCGTGGATGAGGCTGTGCTGCGTATTCTGAAGCTTAAGGCTCGGATGTACCCAGACCTGAGCCTGGCCGGCACCCTGGTGGACGGCAACGCTCTGGACGAGCGCATCGGGCAGGCCGCGCCTGCAGTGGCGCAGCTGGCCCGCAATGCGGTGACGTTGATCAGTCCCAGCCCTGGGGAGCTCGCCCAGCGCCTGCCCACTGGCCCCGGGCCCCAGGACCGGATCTTGGTCTTTACAGACGCGCGCACAGGCCGCGATTGTAGCGCCCTGGACTGTGCGTCCTTCCCGCTAGTCCCCGCTACAGCCCTCGAGGAGATCATCCTGCAGCTCTACGGTCCCAACGCCAGTGGACAGATGTCCCCCGATCGGGTGCGCAGCCTCACCTTCGAGCAACTCAGTGACTACCTGGCAGGAGTGCCCACCGATGTAGCGGCCGAAGAGATCGACCAACTGATCAACGACGCCAACTGGCTGGTGTTCGCCATGCAGGACGTGGACGCCAGGGTGCCATCCTCGGGCGCGTTGCGCCGCTTCTTGAGTGAGCGGCCCGAACTCCGAGAGCGCAAGCGACTGGTGGCACTGGCCCTGGGCGCGCCTTATTACCTGGATGCCACCGATATCTCTAAGCTCACAGCATACTTTGGGGTGTTTGGCAAGACTCCGCCCTTCCTGGAGGCCGCAGTCCGCGCGCTTTTTCGTGAGTTCACCCCTACTGGTGCCTCGCCGGTAGATATCGCCGGCACCAACTACCGTCTGGACGAGAAGCTCAAGCCAAATCCCAACCAAACCATCCCACTACAGCTGCCGGACGTACGGGTGCAAATGGGCTCGAACACCTTCACCGCCAAGGTGGACGATACCCTGCGGGTGCTGGCCGGGCCGATCGTCGACTTCAACGGCCGCCTGGTACCTGATGGTACCCTGGTCAGCTTCAAGCTGAAGCAACGCGGGGACCAGTTCCAGCTGCCCCTGGAGGAAACCGGCACAGTAGATGGCTACGCCGACTCCAGCGTAGTGCTGGAGAGAGCAGGGGACTTCGAGGTGCAGGTGCAGAGTGGCCAGGCTACTGGATCGCTGAGCCTGATCTTGAGCATTGTGGACGAGGAGGAGGGAAAGGCACAGGTGGCGGTGGCCACGGCAACGCCGACCCCGGTGCCAACCCCCACGGCAACGCCAACGGCAACGCCAACCCCGGAGCCAACAGCGACTCCGACGCCCAGACCAACGCCGCTGCCGCCAGCCGAGCCGCCACTGCCGCCGCGCCGTGTCGATCTGGGCGCGTTCATGATCGCACTATTGGCCATCACCCTGGTGGCATCGGGTGTATTCTTAGCCTTCGGCGCTATGGCTCAGGTTCCCGAGAGCGCACTGCGCTTGTTATTGCTGGCGGTGATCGGCGGTCTCCTGGCCTATTCATTGTATGGGATAGGGCTATTGCCCGGCGCCACCTGGATGCAGCGCGAGCTGCGCCTGTGGGGTGCTGCACTGGTGGCTGCGGCTGGCAGCCTGGCCCCGATTCTGGTGATTTGGCTGCGCCAGGAGCTAAGGGGATAATGGTACGGCGGTAGCAGTCACCGTCGTGGACGAGCGTAGTGGTCCCAGGCTGTGCTCGCCCGCCTGAGCTGGCAGGCGGGGCGCCAGCAGGCTGACAATCAGTGCCACGGCAGCCAGCCCTAAGGCGGTGCCGACCAACAGGCCGTTGCTCTTGAGGGCCGCACGCCATTCTTCGGCCGGTCTGGTGGCCTCGGCAACCACCGGCGTCGGGGCCTTCGACCCCGTCAGGAGTGCTAGCAGCTCGGCCACGCTGGCTGGCCGCTCGTTAGGGTGCATGGCCATGGCACGCAAGATGGCTCGTTCCGTGCGCACGGAGACCCGAGAGTTGACCTGTCGCGGCGGCACGAGACTACCGGGCTTGAGGAAGCGTTGCCTGGCATCGGCCGGAGAGATGCCGGTGAGCAGATGATAGAGCGTGGCGCCGAGGGAATAGATATCGGTGCGGATGTCCGTATGGCCTGTGTCCCCCCCATACTGTTCCAACGGAGTGTACTGCAGCGTGCCCCGGCCCTGCACAACCGTGATGGTTCGGGCATCGTCAGGCGACAGTACCTTAACCAGGCCGAAATCGACCAGCTTGATGGTGCCCCTGGGCGTCAGCTTGATGTTGGACGGCTTGATGTCCCGGTGTAGAACCGGCGGCTCCTGGCTATGCAAGTAGATCAGAGCATCGCAGAGCTGGGCGGCCCAATCGAGCACGTCGCGCTCGGCGAGGAATTTCTGGTGCCGGCGGGCGTCGTCGACCATTTCCTTGAGGTCGCGGCCCGGCACGTAGTCCATCACCAGCAGCTCGCGCCCATCCTCCGTGAAATAGTCAGAGACCTTGGGCAGGTTCGGGTGATCGAGCCGGGCCAGCACATAGGCTTCCCGGTAGAACTGCTCCTGGATCTGTTCCAGCTCCTCCGGCATACCGCCGAGGCTGGGCAGAATCTCCTTGACCGCGCACAGCCGGCCCGCGAGCCGGAAGTCCTCAGCCTTGTAGACGGCGCCCATGCCGCCCTGGCCCACCAGCTCGAGAATCCGATAGCGCGAGCGGAGCACGGTTCCAACTGCAAAGGGTGCGGGCATACGCTGGGGATTATCGCCCAGCACAGCAGAACTGTCAAGAGATAGTTAGCCATGGCCCAGATCGAAAACGCGATCCTCATTTTACAGCGGGGCGACCAGGAGGCAGGCCGGCGCTGGTCGCTGGGGCGGCAACGCACCATCATCGGCCGCCACGCCGAATGTGATATCGTCTTGCCCGACCGGTTGGTCTCTCGGCATCACGCCCAGATCGTGTGGGACCCAGAGGAGCAGACATACCTCTTGGAGGACCTCCAGAGCAAGAACGGTACCTTCATCAATGGACAGGAGTTGACTGAGGCTCACCTCCTCAAGGACGGTGACGAGATCCAGATTGCGTTGCGCTTCAAGTTGGCATTTGTGGACGCCGGGGAGACTGCACCGCTGACCTTCGAAGTGGCGAAGGCGCCAGAACGCTTGCGTATCGACGAGGACACGCGTCAGGTGCTGATCAAGGACCAGGTGCTGGACCCGCCTCTGTCGCCGGCCCAATACCGCCTACTGGCCCTCCTTGAGGAGGCCCGAGGCGGCGTCGTAGGCCGCGATGAAGTGGTACGCCATGTGTGGCCCGAGGCCGTGGAAGAAGGAGTCAGCGAACAGGCTATCGACGCGCTAGTGCGCCGCCTGCGAGAGCGGCTGGCCGAGCTGGATCCGGATCACCAGTACATCGTGACTGTGCGCGGCCATGGCTTTCGCTTAGATAACACGGCTGGGGATCGTTTGCCACTGGTGTCTTGATGCCCCTGTCGCTATACATTCACATCCCTTTCTGCGAGCGCAAGTGTCCCTACTGCGATTTCAACACCTACGCCGGGCTGAGCCGGCTCTATGAGCCTCTGGCGGGGGCGTTGGTCCGCGAGATTGAGCTTGCCGGGGCAGCGCAGGGCCGGCCACAGGTACACACTATCTTCCTCGGTGGGGGCACGCCAACCGTGTTGCCGGGGGAGCTGCTGGGGCGCATTCTCAGTGCCTGCCGGCGATCGTTCGACGTGCTGGAGGATGCCGAGGTCACCAGCGAGGCCAATCCAGGCACTGTAGACGTAGCCCGGTTCTTGGACTTGCGCGGGTTGGGCGTGAACCGCCTGAGCATGGGGATGCAAAGTTTCGACGACAGTGAGCTGCAATTCCTCGGGCGCATCCACAGGGCGGCCCAGGTCGACACTGCCTGCCAGGCAGCACGCGACACGGGCTTTGCCAACCTCAACCTCGATCTGATCTTTGGGCTGCCCGGCCAGGCCGCAGACACCTGGCGCAACTCCCTCCAGCGGGCACTGACGTGGCAACCCGAACACCTCTCCCTTTATGCGCTATCTATCGAGGAGGACACGCCCTTTGCCGGGTGGGCTGCGGCCGGACGCATGGCCTATCCCGACCCTGACCTGGCCGCAGACCACTACGAGCTGGCGAGCGCCCTGCTGGCCGAGCACGGATACGTGCAATACGAGATCAGCAACTGGGGGGTGGGAGGAGGGAAAGATGGCCGGGATGCCCCATCTGCCGCTCCTCCGATCTCTGCCTGCCGGCACAACCTGACCTATTGGCGCAACATGCCCTACCTCGGGTTTGGCCCCGGAGCACACTCTTCCGAGACCGGGCGCCGCTGGGCCAATGTGCGCCCGGTGCCCGAGTATATCGAGCGCATGGGCACGGCCAAGGAAGCCAGCGCTGCGGTCGACTTCGAGGAAGCCATCAATGAGCGACTGGCCATGGGCGAGACCATGATGCTCGGCCTGCGGCTAGTGGGAGAGGGAGTAACCTTCGAGCGCTTCTGGCAGCAGCATCGAGTTGAGATGCAGCAGGTATTTGGGGACGAAATCACCGAATTGGCGCAACTCGGCCTGCTGCAGGTGCTGCCTGATCGGGTGCGCCTGGCGCCTGAGGCCAGGCTCGTAGCAAATCAGGCGTTCATGCGGTTCCTACCATAGGGGTGTGTCAAGATCCGGTTGACCGCGTCACACCTGCCATGGCAATTAGCCTCGCCCTGAAGATCCGATCAGTGCTGCCGGCTTAGCAGGACATCGGCGACTTCCCACAGGGCGCGGCCGGCAGCGTTGTCGACCGTCAGCACACCACTGGCCTCCAAGGCTGCGCGGGCCTCCTCGTGGACCCATTGCGTTTCTTGCTCGACGTAAGCACGCGCCCCCGCCTCCTGCAGGAGACCAAGCACCTCGGGAACCTGTTCCGGCTCCATTGGTGTGGCATACAGCGCGCGCAGCCGCGGCCCGACGCCAGGGTGCTCCAGGCCTACGACCACAGGAAGCGACTTCTTGCGGGTGAGAATATCGCTCTCAGCGGATTTGCCTGTGAGGGCTTCATCCCCCCAGATACCCAGTAAATCGTCCTGGAGTTGGAACGCCATCCCAACTGCGCGACCGAAGCGGCCTAGGTGGTGACGCACCTCGGGTATCGCACCGCCGACCAGCGCGCCCATCGACAGGCTGGCATCCACCAGCGTAGCGGTCTTTCCGCTGATCATGGCCAGGTACTCGGCGACCGATACATCGAGCCGGTCCTCGAAGGACATATCCAGATACTGGCCCTCGGTCAGGCGCAGGCAGGTGATGTCAAACAACTCTAGAGCCTCCAGGATGCGGTCGGATGGTATATCGTAGCTGCGCAGGCCATAGAGAGCCGTGCGGGCCAGGGTGAACATGGCATCACCGGCGTTGATGGCCTGGGGCTGGCCCCAGAGCGCCCAGACTGTAGGCCGATGGCGGCGAGTCGGACTGTGATCCTGGATGTCGTCGTGAATGAGAGAGAAGTTGTGTAGGAGTTCCAGGGCGGCAGCGGCTGGCAACACCTCTGAGACTGTGCCACCGACGGCCTGGCAGGCTAGTACGCAGAGCACGGGTCGGATGCGTTTGCCGCTGTTGACCTGCGCCGGCTCGAACCGCTCGTCAACCCAGCCCATGTGATAGCGCAACATCCCATAGTGGCCCGAGAGCATGGGATCTTCCAGGGCCAGCACCCGGCGCATCTCGGCGTCTATGAGCGGCAGATAGCGGGCAAACATGTCTTCGTTCATGGTTGGGTGTCATAGATGAGGCGGTCTTGATCGCGCAGTGCTGGCACAGTCCCGGCACCGGCGCAGAACATGGCAATCCGTAGCTCATCGGCCAGGAAGTCGATGGTCTCTACGACGGCTTCGGGAGAGACAGCCGCCGCCTTGAGGAATGGCGAGGCCAGGCCACCAAGAGTGGCACCCAGGGCCAGGCACTTCGCCACGTCGATGCCGTTGCGCAACCCACCGCTGGCGATGCGGACCAGGTCAGGCACGGCCTCGCCGACTGCCACCAGGCTGTCGGCAGTGGGAATGCCCCAATCGGCAAAGGAGCGCGCCAGTCGACGGAGCCGTTCAGTAGGCGCACGGTGATACTCGACTTCGCTCCATGAGGTGCCGCCCGAGCCGGCGACGTCGATAGCGGCCACACCAACGCCGGCCAGTTGTCTGGCCAGGTTGGCAGAAATGCCCCAGCCCACCTCTTTCACAACTACGGGCACACCGACCCCGCCACAGACCTCGGCGATCTTGGCCAATAGTCCAGACCACAGCCAATCGCCATCGGCCTGTAGCACCTCCTGCAAGGGATTGAGGTGAAGGATCAGAGCGTCGGCCTCGATCATGTCCACGGCCCGTCGGCAATGGTCAACAGTGTAGCCCTTATTGAGCTGAACGGCTCCCAGGTTGGCAAACAGCAGGATGTCAGGCGCTTCCCGGCGTACCCGAAAGGTAGTGGCCGTGCCTGCAATCTCGAGGCCTGTACGCTGCGATCCTAGCCCCATGGCAATACCCCGGGCGTGCGCGCCAATGGCCAGGTTGAGGTTGATCCGCTCCGCCTGGGTGGTACCACCGGTCATGGAAGAGATGAGCAGTGGTAGCTGCAGAGTCTTGCCCAGGCAAGACACGCTGGTGTCGACGGCGGGAAGGTCAAGTTCCGGCAGGGCCTGATGGACAAAACGATATCGCTCCAGGCCGGTGGTGAGACGAGGGAATTGGACGTTCTCTTCAAGATTTATGCGTATATGGTCGGCTTTGCGTGCCTTGTGGTCCAAGCAGAGATCTCCCGGAACTATTGACGGATGAAGGTGTTTCTCTCGGTGGAAAGCCGATAGGCAACCGTACCGGCCCTGCGGCATCTTACCCCCGGGGTAAGTCGTTGTCAAATCCGTGGCTGGCCGGCCGGATTGGCAAGCTCACCTGTAGGAAATTGACAGCCGGCGTGAGGGCTGCTAGAATAGCCGGCACAACCACCAACCTAAGGAGAGGAAGAAACATTCCCATGTCGGACGCAGTCTTTAATACGGTTAAGGGAATCATTGTGGAACAGCTGGGCGTCGATCCGGAAAAGGTTACGCCAGAGGCCAGTTTCCGTGAAGATCTAGACGCCGACTCGCTGGACCTCGTCGAGCTAATCATGGCCTTTGAGGAGGCTTTTGGCGGTGAGATCTCTGACGAGCAGGCTCAATCCATCACCACGGTCGGCGAGGCGGTGGCATTTCTCGAAGCCCACGGCGCGAGCTAGCCGGGAGCAACTCAGGCCCTGGCCGGCGCGCCTTTCGGCTGCGCCCGTTGCTTCCCTACCATGATCCGCTTTGGATGGACCAGCGGGCGTCTAACGGGCGCCCGCTTTGATCTTTTTTGGACCTGGTGGCTGGCCTTAACAATATGCCGGGAGACTAGCGCGTGCATGCGTTCAGTGTAGTCGTGCTGGCAGGTGGGGCCAGCCGCCGCATGGGCACAAACAAAGCGTTGCTGCGCATCGACGACGGGAAGACCCTCATCGAGCGAGTGGTGTCCAACTTGGCGGTTCTCAGCGACGACCTCGTGGTGGTGAGCAACACACCTGAGTTGTATGCTGACCTGCCGGCGCGGCACACCGGCGATGTCTTTCCAGGCAAGGGTCCACTGGCCGGCCTGCACGCCGGCCTGTCAGTGGCACACCACCCATGGTCGTTCGTGGTGGCATGTGACATGCCGCTGGTCGACCGCAGGTTGGTGCGTTACATGGTCCTATTGTCGGCGGGGCACCAGGCTGTGGTGCCTCGAGTTGAGGGCCAACCAGAGCCGCTGCATGCGTTGTACAGCAAGGAGGCGCTGCCGGCCATCGAACAACGGCTTGAGGCAGGTGATCTGCGGGTGATCTCCTTCTATCCTGCCATCCAGGTGCGCTACGTTGAGCCGCAGGAATGGGCCATTTTCGACCCCGAACGCCGCAGCTTCGCCAACGCCAACACGCTCGAGGATTGGGATCGCCTACGGTCTATATTGGGGGCTGAGAGCGACTGACCATGACGGCAGAACCGCCAAGAACCACATTCTTCAGGCAGGTCTATGCACTGGTAAGACTCATCCCCTACGGCAAGGTAGCTAGCTACGGCCAGATCGCGTCTATGCTGGGCCATCCCCGAGCCGCTCGTACCGTGGGCTGGGCACTAGCCTCGCTGCCCGAGCAGGCGGAAGAGGGGGTGCCCTGGCAGCGAGTGATCAATAGCCAGGGGCGGATCAGCATTCGCAACCTGCGGCACGCGGTGGAAGAGCAGCGCATGCTGCTGGAGGAAGAGGGTGTGGAGTTCAATGAGGCAGGCTACCTGGACTGGGAGCGCTATGGATGGGAGGGTCTGGGCCTGAAAGAGGTGGAAGCGGCATTGGCGAGCGCTGGCATCGAATGAACACCTGCTGGACAGGACATGGAGGCATGGCCTGACGGCCTGCAGCAACTGATAGGAGACAACATCGAATGAGAGAAGTCACCGTCGCCCTGGTTCAGATGAAGCCGACCCTGGGTGACATTGAAGATAACCTGCGTCGCATGGCGGAGTTCGTCGACCGCATCTGCAAGGAGCAGCCGGTCGACCTGATCGTCTTTCCGGAGCTGGTGACGACCGGCTACGAATGCGGCCCGCGCTTCCCCGAGCTGGCCGAAACCATCCCCGGCCACAGTGTTAGCTACCTGGCGAAGCGGGCCGGCGAGTACCGGGTGCATATCGCGTTCGGCATGGTGGTCAAGGAGCGCGTGGAAAGCATCATCTACGATGCCGCCGTGTTGCTGGGCCCGGAGGGCGAGCTGGTGGGAAGCTACCGCAAGGTCCACCTCAAGGGTGAGGAGCGCCTGGCCTTTCGCAACGGCTACCGGTTCCAGGTGTGGGACCTGGAGTTCCGCAATGGGCCGGGCCGGCTGGGGTTACTCATCGACTGGGACCTGGCCTTTCCAGAGGCCGCCCGGGCGCTGACCCTGGACGGGGCAGAGCTGATTGCGGTGTGCGCCAACTGGCAGGTGGACGAGAACGCCCAGTGGCGGGCCTACTGCCTGTCCCGAGCCTGCGAGAACGGCGTCTTTGTGGCAGCCGCCAATCGGGCCGGCGAGGAGCCCAGCTACAGCTTCTGCGGCGACTCCATCCTGGTGGGGCCGGCGGCGGAGCTGTACACCAACCTGGAGGACCCGGTGGAGGGCTATGCCATTGCCACCATCGACCTGGACGACGTGCGCCACAGCCGCGAGGAGTCGCAGATCCTACAATGCCGCCAGCCCCTGGCCTACCGGGCGCTGGTGAAGAAGTATTAGTCCGGCGGCACTCGCCGAGGCTAGCACCCGCCATGGACGTCCCAGCCGATTGGCACCAGGCTACAGATCGCATCTTGGGGGAGGCCAGGCCGGGTTTGGTGGTGATGGTGGTTGGTGCTACAGACACGGGCAAGAGCACCTTCTGCCGTTACCTGGCCTCCCGGCTGGCGAAGGCAGGAGTGCTCGTTGGCCTGGTGGACGCCGATGTAGGTCAGAGCACGATTGGTCCGCCGGCAGCCATCAGTGGCGGGCTGGTCGGCGGCCCCTTGGCCCCGGGGACGATGGTCGAGCCGGCAGCCAGCATCTTCGTGGGCAGTGTTAGCCCGATGGGACATCTGCTGCCCTGCGTGACCGGCACGAAACGGGTAGCTGACCGTTTGCGTGAGTTTGGCGCGGGGGCGATCCTGGTCGTCGATACCAGCGGGCTGATCCTGGGCGGTGCGGGGCGGTCCCTGAAGGAGCACAAGTTCGACCTGCTCCAGCCGCAAGTGGTGGTGGCGATCCAGCGGGATCGAGAGCTGCAGCAACTGGTGCGGCTCTGGGAACGATCGGCCGGCCAAGTGATTGCGGTGCGACCCAGCCCAGCAGCAGTACCATGCACGCCGGCGGAGCGCCGTAGTCATCGAGGGCAACGCTTCGCCGAGCTTCTGCGCGATGCCGGGATCTTAACGTTGCCTCTGCGGAGGGTGGCGTGGCGCGAAGCTAGGACAGGGCCACGTCCTAGCGGCCGGGGAACTGGTGGCGCTGGAAAAAGCGTTGAACATGCGCGTTCTGCACGGCGAACGCCAGGGCGACGAGGCCGTGGTGGTGACAGATGGGCATTCTCCGTGGCTGGCGGACTCCAGGAGTGCCAGCAGGCTCGGCGTCGACCGGATCACGGTTCAGGCCGTTCAGCAGTATGCGGGCGTACTATGTGGCCTGCTACGCCGCGATGGATTTGTGGAGACCATGGCCGTGCTGCAGCGTATAGACTTCACGGCGGGCGTGGTGGAGCTCCTGGCCCCGGGTTGCCGACTACACGAGGCTGGGGTTATCCACGTGGGTAGGGTGCGTTTGAATACAAAGGGGCGAGAGCTGGGCACACTGCGGCCAGGCGATCTCTAGCGCGTGGGCATGCGAAAAGGCCTCCCTGGTCTTTCGACTCGGAAGGCCTTCTTGCACGGCATAGGATAGGGGCAGCGATCAGGGTATGCCGGGTGCCAGGGCGTACTCAAACAGGCCTACCTCGTTGGACGGCACAGAGGTGTAGGTGGCGCCATCTGCGGACCGCACCTTGACCAGCCGGTAGAAGAAGACATCGGGCGGTGGGCCGATGACGCCGGCATCGGTGTACGGGGAGTCGACCACATCGTTGGCCAGAGGATCACCGGAGGGGGTGAAGTAGGGCGTGAGGCTACGGAAGAGATCGTAGCGATCGTCGACGCTTACCTCGTTCCAGCTCAGCTGGGCATTGCTGGCACTTACCTTGCTGATCTTCAGCGTGGCAGTCTGGGGCAGCCAGCGATAGTCCTCCACCTCTCCGCCGTAGATGGGTCCGGTAATGCCGGCGCCCGTAGCCGGCGAGATGCGGCAGCGGGCATAAGGCACACCGGAGGGGGTACTGGGCACGGTAAACGGCACGGTGTGGCTACCGGCGCTGACGGCCAGGTCGGAGACGACCTTCTCGCCGGCATCAACCAGGTCCTTATCATTGTTCCAGTCGACCCAACAGCTAAGGTAGCCGCTGCCCCCGGTGGTAGTCACATCCAATGAACCGCCGTTGGCCGTGCTCCAGGCAAACGCTGCTGTGGGCGCAACACCATCTTCGTCATCGACTGAGCCGGTGTTGTTGGTGTCGTCGGCCACGGCCCCAGTGTTCTGCAGATCCCCCTCGTTGGGGTCGATGTCCTGGCCGAGGATCGCGGCGCCTCCCACGATGCCGTGTCTAGCGCCGTTACATGGAAGCCGCGACGGGTACTGCTCACAGGTGGGCGGGTTGGCAGACGGGTTGGGATTGACCAGGTCGCCATAGTCGAGGGGGTTCAATAAAGTGGTCGTGGAGGAGGACTGATCGAGCGTCTGCGAGGAGGTGCAGATCGAGCCAGTGCAGGTTACCTCTGCCGTTGCCCATGCCAGTTGCTTCGAGGCGACGCTTGCCCGACACCCAGGGTAGAGGTTAGAGATATCCGCCTTCCACTCCAGGTTGTTGCCAACCTTCTCGGAGTAGGTCCTCTGAGCCGAGCTATCGGCCTGGAAAATCGGGCTTAGTCCGCCATCGTGCACCCAGACCGTGTCGTCAGGGTTGTTGTAGAAGATAATGAGCCGGTCACCATCAGGCCCTATGACATACGGGTCATCGAATTCGCCATTACCGTTGCAGTCGATAGCACCGACTGCGCGCATTCTCTTCTGCGTGGTGTTGTCCGAAAGCACCTGGTTGGGATCACAGGATTCGATGCGCAGGTAGATCGATGTGCCGTCGTATTTCAGCCAGGCGTTCTTGATCTCGTCAGCCTGGCGCGAAGTGAACGTGCACTCGTCGCTGTAGATCGGATCACCCCAGCTGGCGTCGATCTGCCCGTTGTTCGTGTTGATGGTCGTCCAGTCAGCCGATGCAGCGGTAGCCCAACCCAGCACGATCAGGAGAGTGCCGGCGAGGGTAATGATCAGGCGCGAGCGCCTAGTGTACGGCTTGGGAGATGACATGCTGTCCTTCCTTTCCAGTCCCAACAACTGCGCCAAGGTGCGGCGAGCTCATCTAAATCGACTACGGTAGGCACAACGGCAATAGTTGGTACCAACAGTTGTCAACGTATTCTACTGCAATAGGCGGTATTGTCAAGACACCCGGTCGTGAGGCATGGCGCGCCAGACCCTGCAGGGCACCCCACAAGGCATCGGCCCCCTGAACCATGATCTGCGCATAGGGTACGGGCGCAGGCGCTAAGAAATCTCTAATAATATGGTGAAAACTTCTAAAAACTGCGAGGTCTATCCTGTGGTATACTAGAGTATGGCCGGTGGTTTCATCACGCGCATCCTGCTCACAATCATCGCAGATGCCAATCAGCCCAATCCACTGCCGGCCTGCGGTCGTTACCATAGAGCACTCATTTTGTCGCCATGGCGGCGACATGTGACGCAAGGCTTATCTTCTTGACGGGCAACGCGCTCCAGTCGGGGAAACTAGCTGGCGCCGCACACGATCCCGGCCACCCAGATGCCAGTGGTGCTTCTAGCCTCACATGATCGGGGGTTGGCTTATATCGCGTCACCGTCGCGTTCCCTGGCCCAAGAGGCATAGCGAACGGGCGTTGCGGGTGCTCCATGGGCTCGGATCAAGCCGCCTGGCGGCTGGTTCGACGATGCTTTTTGGCCGGGCGCCGAAGGCTCACTGCCGGCGCCCTCGTCTGGAAGGAAGGGCCCCATGGACCTTGTCGCCGAACCCTTTCGCGGCATCTTATCGGGCGCGCTTGCCCCGCGTACGCTGGTGGACGTGCTGCGCTACCGGGCAACGCAGCAGCCTGACATCCAGATTTTCTCGTTTCTGGCCAACGGGGAGGTCACCGGGGATCACCTGAGCTATGCAAGGCTCGACCAACGAGCCCGGGCGATTGGTGCCGAGCTACAGCGCATGGGCATGGCCGGGCAGCGCGTGCTGCTACTGTACCAACCCAGCCTGGACTACGTGGCAGCCTTCATGGGGTGCCTGTACGCGGGAGCGGTGGCTGTACCCTCTTATCCCCCTGACCCCTTCCGCATGGAACGCACCTTCCCGCGGTTTCACGCCATCGTCACGGACTCGGGGCCGTCCGCGGTCCTGACCACAGCTGCAATACTCGAGCTGGCCGGGGACATGCTGGACGAGCACGCGGACTTCCAGGGCCTAACCAGACTGGCAACGGACGTACTTCCTGAGGGTACGGAGGATTCGTGGCAGCAGCCGGAGATCGATGCCGGCACGCTGGCGTTCCTGCAGTACACCTCAGGCTCGACCGCCCAGCCCAAAGGGGTCATGCTCACCCACCGCAACCTGATGGCCAACCTGGCACTGATCTACGAAAGTTTTGCCGTCGGCCCAGACAGCAGCGGTGTGATCTGGCTGCCGCCCTATCACGACATGGGATTGATCGGCGGCATCCTGCAGCCGCTCTACGGCGGCCTGCGGGTGACCCTGATGTCGCCGCTGGACTTCCTGCAGCGACCCTTGCGCTGGCTGCAGGCCATGACCAGCACGCGGGCCACCATTAGCGGCGGGCCCAATTTCGCCTACGACCTATGCGTGCGCAAGATCACGGCGGAACAGCGAGCTGAGTTGGACCTCAGCGCTTGGGAAGTGGCGTTCAACGGCGCGGAGCCGGTGCGCAGGGACACGATCGAGCGCTTTGCCGAGGCCTTTGCGCCCTGCGGCTTTCGCAAGGAGGCGTTCTATCCCTGCTACGGCCTGGCCGAGGCGACTCTAATCGCCAGCGGCGGCGAGCAGGGCGCGGCACCGGTGTATGCTACAGTGGACAGCACAGCCCTGGCCGCGGGCCGGGCCACGGCGGTCGCGAACACGGATACGCAGGCGACGACGCTGGTGGGAAGTGGGCGCACCCTGGGCAAACAACGCATCACCGTTGTGGGTCCGGAGACGCGGGAGGAGCTGGCGGAGGGCCGGGTGGGAGAGATCTGGGTGATGGGCGACAGCGTGGCGGCAGGGTATTGGGGCCGGCTTGAGGAGTCGGCGACGACGTTCCGCGCGACGCTGGCCGGGAACAACCAGGGGCCGTTCCTGCGCACGGGCGATCTGGGCTTCCTGCAAGGGGGCGAGCTGTTTGTGACGGGCCGGATCAAAGACCTGATCATCATCGACGGGCGCAACCACTATCCCCAGGATATCGAGCTGAGCGTGGAGGCCAGCCATCCGGCGCTGCGGCCAGGATGCAGCGCGGCCTTTCCGGTGACGGTGGATGGGCAAGAGCGGCTGGTGGTAGCAGTGGAGGTGGGCAAGCAGTATCGGCCGGCGGGCACGGACGGCGCGGACCCGGGCCGGGGCGAGATGCTCTCCGGGCAGGAGGTGCGGGGGGCAATACGGCGGGCGGTCTCGGCGCAGCACGACCTGCGGGCGCACGCGGTGGTGCTGTTGGCCGCGGGCAGCATCCCGAAGACCTCCAGCGGCAAGACCCAGCGCCACGCCAGCCGGGAGGGTTATCTCGCGGGAGCGCTGGAGCAATGGGACCCAGGAGATGCGGCCGCGCTGAGCCATGGTACGCCCACGGTAGGAGCGTAGGCCATGGTGCAGCCGGTGACCGGTCCGATCCCCAAACACTCCCTGGCGGAGATCGAGGCATGGCTGGTGGCGCATGTCGCGGAGGCCGCAGGCATCGCCGCTGCGGAGGTCGACGTGCAGGAGACTTTCGATAGCTTCGGGCTGTCATCGCGCGAGGCGGTCACCATGTCGGGGGATTTGGAGGAGTGGCTGGAAGTGCGGCTGCCGGCGACGCTGGTGTACCAGTACCCGACGGTGGAGAAACTGGCGGAGTACCTGGCGAAAATCTCGAAAGCGGCCGCGGAAAATGCTTTCCCGGAGAAACCATTACCGGACCATGGGAGAGAGGCCCGGGGGGAGGGTGAGCCTGGCACAGATGTGAAGCCCGGGGCAGAGGAAGGACCTAGGACCCAGGAGCGGCCTGGAACGAGGGTGATGGGTGTAGAGGGGAAGCCTGGGGCGGAGGGTGGCGCCGCGGAGGGCCCCGGCGCGATGGGGAAGGCTGGGGCGGCGAAGAAGGACCGGGAGGAGAGTGGTCCGGCGGAAGGGCCGAGCGCGACACAGGTGGGTGGCGAGGCGAGGGCACCGACGGGGTCAGAGGAAGCTAGTGTGGCGGGGGAGCCTTTGGAGGAGAGCAAGGCGGTAGGAGAAACGGTGGCGGTGGTGGGGATGGCCGGGCGGTTCCCGGGGGCGGGATCGGTGGAGGCGTTTTGGACGATGCTGAGGCAGGGGGTGGATGCGATTACCGAGGTGCCGGCGGAGCGCTGGGATGCCGACGCGCTGTACGACCCGGAGCCAGGGAGGCCGGGCAAGATGGTGACCCGCTGGGGCGGCTTTCTGCAGGAGGTGGACCGCTTCGACGCCAGTTTCTTCGGGATTGCCCCGCGCGAGGCGGTGGATATGGACCCGCAGCAGCGGCTGCTGCTGGAGGTGGCGTTCGAGGCGTTGGAGGACGCCGGAATCCCAACGGAGGCCGTGGCCGGCTCAGCCACCGGGGTGTTCGTGGGAATCTCCAACGACGATTATGCCCGGCTGCAGTCCCGCGACCTGGCGGGACTGACCTCCTACAGCGGCACGGGGAGCGCGTTCAGCGTAGCGGCCAACCGGCTGTCCTACGTGTTCGACCTGCGGGGACCTAGCATTGCGGTGGACACGGCGTGCTCGTCATCGCTGGTAGCGGTGCACCAGGCCTGCCAGAGCCTGCGGGCGGGCGAGTGCACGCTGGCCCTGGCGGGGGGCGTCAACCTGATCCTGACACCCGACCTCAACGTGATCTTCTCCCAGGCCCACATGATGTCGCCCACGGGCCGCTGTCGCAGCTTCGACGCCCGAGCTGACGGGTATGTGCGGGGGGAGGGGTGCGGCATGGTGGTGTTGAAGCTGCTGAGGGATGCTGAGCGGGACGGCGACCGGGTCCTGGCCCTGCTATTGGGGTCGGCAGTAAACCAGGATGGCCACAGCAACGGCCTGACGGCGCCCAACCCGGCAGCGCAGCAGGCGGTGGTGCGGCAGGCATTGCACAACGCCGGAGTCGGGCCGGGCGCGGTGGGCTATGTGGAGATGCACGGCACAGGCACCATCCTGGGGGACCCCATTGAGGCCAACGCGTTGGGCGAGGTGATGGCGGAGGCGCGAACGGTGCAGGATCCTTGTGCGGTGGGCTCGGTCAAGAGCAACATCGGCCACCTGGAATCGGCAGCGGGCATCGCCGGGCTGATCAAGGCCATCCTGATGGTCCGGCACGGGGAGCTGCTACCCAGCCTGCACTTCCAGCAGCCCAACCCCTACATTGCGTTCGGCCGGCTGCCGCTGCGGGTGCAGCAGAGGTTGGCGCCGTGGCCCCGCCTGGCGGGCGGCTGCGGCCGTGTGGCCGGCGTGAACTCCTTTGGCTTCGGTGGCACCAATGCGCACGTGGTGGTGGCGGAGGCCCTGAGTGGCGACGAGGCAGGCCCGCAGGAGCAGGCTGCTCAGGCAGCATGGGAACAGGCAGCCGAGGAGGCGGTCGGCGGGCCGCGGGCGGAGGTGGTGCTGCTGTCGGCGCGGTCACCGCAGGCGCTACGGGCGAAGGCCGAGTCGCTACGGGCGCTGGCGAGCGCCGGCGTTGTGGCGTTGCCGGACCTGGCCTATACGGCAGCGCGGCGGCGCAGCCAGCACCAGCATCGGCTGGCGCTGACGGCGACCACGGCCGCGGAGCTAGCCGGTAGGCTGGACGATTTTCTCAGCGCGACCGGCGGCGTGGAGGAGCACCGGGCACGGGACCGGCAGCCGCAGCTGGCCATGGTGTTCTCCGGCCAGGGCTCGCAGTGGGTGGGCATGGGGCGCGAGCTGCTGGCTGCTGAGCCGACCTTTGCAGAGGCTGTAGCGGCCTGCGATGCGCTACTGGAGCCGCTGGCGGGATGGTCGCTGCTGGAGGCGCTGACTGCGGACCAGAGCCAGTCGCGGCTGGGCGACACCGAGGTAGCGCAGCCGGCGATCTTCGCAATGCAGGTGGGACTGGCGGCGCTGTGGCGCAGCTGGGGAATCGAGCCGGATGCGATAGTGGGCCACAGCGTGGGTGAAGTAGCGGCGGCCCACGTTGCGGGAGTGCTCAGCCTGGAGGACGCGGTGCGGGTGATTTTTCACCGCGGGCGGCTGCTGCAGCGGGCGACGGGGCAGGGCAAGATGGCGGCCGTGGCCTTGAGCTTGACCGAGGCCGAGGCGGTGCTCAGCGGCTACGAAGACCGGCTCTCCCTGGGCGCAGCCAACGGCCCGACGTCCACGGTTCTGAGCGGCGACGCGGCAGCGCTGGAGGAGATTCTGGAGGGGCTGGCCCAGCGCGGGGTGTGGTGGCGCATGCTACCGGTCAACTACGCGTTTCACAGCCCGCAGATCGAGCCCTACCGCGAGGAGCTGGTGGCGGCGCTGGCAGGGATCACGGCCAAGCCGGCACGGGTGCCCCTGGTGTCGACGGTAACGGGCCGGCCGGCGGTGGCCGGAGACTTTGCGGCGGCCTACTGGGGCCGCAACATCCGGGCGGCGGTGCGCTTCGCCGAGGCCGTGGACGTGCTGGCAGAGGATGGATGCCAGGTCTTCCTCGAGGTGGGGCCGCACCCGGTGCTGTCGCGCAACGTGCGCGAGGTCCTCGAGCTGCAGCGAGGGCAGAACAGGGACGAGACGGCCGTGTTCGGCTCCCTGCGCCGCCAAAAGCCGGAGAGGGAAACACTGCTGGAGTCCCTGGGCGGCCTATGGGGGCAGGGGTTGCCGGTACGGTGGGAGGTTCTCTATCCGCGTGGGAGGCCGGTGGCGCTGCCCCCCTACCCGTGGCAGAGGGAGCGCTACTGGCTGCCGGCGCGGGCGGTGGCGGCCAAGGCTGGCCGACCGGCGCGACACCGGGATGGTGGCCTGCATCCGCTGTTGGGGTGGCAGTTACGCTCCCCGGCCCTGGCCGGCGCGGTGTACGAGACGGCGGTCGACGTGGCCGGGCAGCCCGCGCTGGCCGACCACCGGGTGCTGGACCGCAGCCTGTGGCCGGCCACAGCGACCCTGGAGCTAGCGCTGGCCGCGGCCAGGGATACCCTGGGCGAAGGCCGCCACGAGCTGCGGAACGTGGCGCTGGTGGCGCCGATGGTGCTGCCCGAGGAAGGCCAGGAACTCACCGTGCAGGTGGTGCTGTCCGCGATGAGCGGCGAAGAGTCCCAGTTCCAGGTATTCGGCCAGCGGGAGGGTGAAGAGGCGTGGACGCTGCACGCCAGGGGCCAGATCCATCGCACTGCCGGGCTGCCGCCAGAGGATGAGGCGCTGGCCGGCCGGGACCTTGCGGGGCACGCGATGGATGGGCCGGCATTCTATGCCAGGCTGGGGGAGAGCGGGCTGGGCTATGGGCCGGCCTTCCGGACGGTGATGGCGCTACAGCAGGCCGGCGGCGAGGCCACGGGCCAGGTAGCGCTCAACGAGAGCCTGGCCGCGGAGGCCGCCAGGTACCTGGTGCATCCGGCGCTGCTGGACGGTGGCCTGCAGCTGTTGGCGGCGGCCGTGGACGGGGAGGGGCTGGGCGCAGAGCTGCGGCTGCCGGTGGCAGTGGAGCGCTACGTCGTGGCGCGGCCGGGCGCAGCCAGGGGCTGGGGACAGGCCAGCCTGCGACCGCTGGCGGCCGGGCAGGCGGGTGTGCTCACAGGCGACGTGCGCCTCCTGGACGACCAGGGCCAGCTGATAGCAGCCGTGGAGGGCATCCAGCTGGTACCGGTAGCCACGGCTCGGGTGGCCGGGCAGGAGCGGTGGCGGGACTGGCTGTACCAGGTGCAGTGGCAGGCAGCGCCGCTGCCGGCGGGACCGGAGACGACAGCAGAAGGCGGCTGGCTCGTGCTGGCCCAGGAGGCGGGGGATGGGGCTGAGTTGGCGGGGGCACTGGCGGCACTCGGAGCCACGGTGGCCGTGGCATCCCACGGGGATGGCTACGGGCAGCGGGGCGCGGGGCAGTGGGCCGTCGACCTGCGGCAGCCCGGTCACCTGGCGCGGCTGGTGCAGGAGGTGCGGCAGGCGATGGGCGGCCCATGGCGGGGCGCGGTGGTGCTGGCCAGTGACGGCGGGCAAAGCCTGGCCGGCGCCCTGCACCTGGCCCAGGCCCTGGCCTGGGCCAGGTGGCCAGAGGCACCGCCTCCGGCGCTCGCACTGGTGACCCGAAATGCCCAACGGCTAGAGGGCGACAGAGAGAGGGTGGCGGTGGGGCAGGCCGCGCTGTGGGGCTTAGGCCGCGTGGTGGCACTGGAGCATCTGGAGCTGCGCTGCCTGCTGATAGACCTGGATGGGACGAAAGGGCAGGAGGCCAGCGCGCTGGTGGCGGAGCTGTTGGCCACGGACAGCGGAGCCGAGGATCAGGTGGCCTATCGCCAGGGTGTGCGTTACGTGCCCCGGCTGCGGCGGCTGGAGGCGGTAGAAGGCACGAACCTGCGGGAGCAGGGGCTGCGGCGGCTACAGATCGAGCAGCGAGGCACCCTGGATGGACTGGCCTGGCGGCCCATGAGCAGGACGGCGCCGGGGCCGGGTCAGGTCGAGATCGAAGTCCGGGCGGCGGGCCTGAATTTTCGCGACGTAATGAACGTGCTGGGGCTATACCCGGGGGAGGCCGGGCTGCCGGGTGGGGAATGCGCCGGGGTGGTGGCTGCGGTGGGCAAGGGGGTGGCGCACGTGGCCATCGGCGACGAGGTGATGGCGGTGGCCCCGGGCAGCTTTGGCAGCTTCGCCACCACCGATGCCCGGCTCGTCGTGCGCAAGCCGGCAGGGCTGTCCTTTGCGGAGGCCACCGCCATCCCGATCGCGTTCCTGACCGCGTCCTACGCGCTCAAGCGGCTGGGCGGCCTGCAGCATGGGCAGTTGGTGCTGATCCACGCCGCGTCCGGCGGGGTGGGCCAGGCGGCTGTGCAGCTGGCGCAGCAGGCGGGCGCGGAGATCTATGCCACGGCGGGCAGCCCGGCGAAGCGGAGCTTCGTCGAGGCGCAGGGCGTGGCAGGGGTGATGAGCTCCCGCAGCTTCGATTTCGCCGGCGAGGTGCTGCGGGCCACGGGCGGACGGGGTGTGGACCTGGTCCTGAACTCGCTCACGGGCGACTTTATCTCCACCTCGCTGACAGCCCTCGGCCAGGGCGGGCGATTCCTGGAGCTGGGCAAAGTGGGGATATGGGAGCCCAGCCAGGTCGCGGCAGCCCGACCGGATGTGGCCTACCACGCTATAGCCCTGGACGACCTGGCCCGGGAGGAGCCGGGGCTGATCCAGGAGATGTTGCGGGAGTTGGTGGCGGAATTCGAGGCGGGCCGCCTGAGGCCACTGCCGATGAGCGTCTATCCTATTGAGGACGCTGAGGCCGCCTTCCGGCTGCTGGCGCAGGCCAGGCACATCGGCAAGGTCGTGATCGCGCTGCCGGTGGCCGGCGCGGGCCGTTCGGTAGCTTTGCGCCGGGATGGCACCTACCTGGTGACCGGCGGGCTGGGCGCACTGGGCCGGCAGGTGGCGCGGTGGATGGCGTCGTCCGGGGCCGGCCACCTGGTGCTCATGGGTCGCCGGCCACCTGGTCTTGAGGTGGAGGCTGAGCTGACGGCGCTGCGGGCCAGCACGGGCGTGCGGGTGACCGTGGCGCAGGCCGGGCAGGGTGACGAGCCATGGCCTCCGCTGCGGGGCATCGTGCACCTGGCTGGCGTCCTGGACGACGGTGTGCTGTTGCAGCAGACCGTCGAGCGCTGCGAGGGCGTGATGAGGCCCAAGGCAGGCGGGGCCCTGGCCCTGCACGATGTGACGCAGGACGCGGCGCTGGATTTCTTCGTGATGTTCTCGTCAGTGGCGGCGGTGCTGGGCTCGCCGGGGCAGGCCAGCTACGCCGCGGCCAACGCGGTCCTGGATGCCCTGGCCCAGCAGCGACAGATCGAGGGACGGCCCGGGTTGAGCATCAACTGGGGTCCATGGCGAGGTGCGGGCATGGCGGCGGGTTCCCCACCGGAACGACAGCGGGGAGCCAGCGGCATGGCGTTGATCGACCCGGCAGAGGGCCTGGCGGCGCTGGCGTACTTGCTCGGCCGGAAGGATCTGCCACCCCAGGTGGCGGTGGTGGCCGTGGACTGGCCGGCGCTGGTGGAGCGGCTGGGGCGTGGCCACGTGCCCGGCATGCTGGCCGACCTGGTTCGACGAGGCCTGGGGCCGGAGGCAACGGCGGGGAAGCGGACGGAGCTGCTGCAGCGGCTGGAGGAAGCGCAGCCCGGGCAACACCGGCGCATCATCGAGGGCTACATCCGCGAGCAGGCCACGCGGATCCTGGGACTCCACCCGTCCGACCGCCTGGACCTGCGGCGGCCGCTGCAGGAGCTGGGCATGGACTCGTTGATGGCTGTGGAGATGAAGAACGCGCTGGACCGGGCGACGGGCCAGGCGCTGCCGGCAACCATTGCCTTTCAGTATCCGACAGTACAGGCGCTGGCCGGCTATGTGGCCCATCAGGTGTTGGGCCTGCCCTCGGCAGGCGAGCCAGGGACCATTGGTGAGGACGCTGCGGCAGCGGCCCAGGCGGCGAAGCTGGCGGAGCTGGCGGAGCTGACTGAAGATGAGGCCGAGGCTCTGCTCCTAGAGAAGCTGGCGGCGCTGCAAGGGAAGCTCTAGCTGGCATGACAGGTTGGGCTTAGAAAGGCCCGTCGATGAGCGATTATGTGAAGTCAAGCGCGGGACGGAACGTAGCAGGCGAGGCTGCCGAGCGCGCTGGGGAAGCCCAGCTGTCGCCGCTGAAGCGGGCCCTGCTGGCCATCGAGGCGCTCCAGGGCAGGCTGGAGGCCGCGGAGCGGGCGCGGCGCGAGCCGGTGGCCATCGTGGGCATAGGTTGCCGCTTCCCGGGCGCGGAGGGGCCGGAGGCGTTTTGGCAGTTGCTCCACGAGGGGGTAGACGCCATCACGGAAGTGCCGGCAGACCGATGGGATGCGGAGTCGTTCTACGATCCGCGGCCTGGCGTGCCCGGTAAGTTGTCGACGCGCTGGGGAGGCTTCCTCGAGCGGGTGGACCTGTTCGACCCCCAGTTCTTTGGCATCTCGCCGCGGGAGGCTGCCCGTATGGACCCCCAGCAGCGGATCCTGTTGGAGACGACCTGGGAGGCGCTGGAACATGCCGGACTCGATGCGGAGGGACTGGTGGGCAGCCGCACGGGGGTCTTCGTGGGGATCAGCAGCAACGATTATGCCATGATCCAGCAAGGAGACCTCCAAAGGGTGGACGCCTACAGCGGCACGGGCAACGCCTTGAGCATTGCAGCCAACCGCCTGTCCTACACCTTCGACTTCCAGGGGCCGAGCCTGGCCGTGGACACGGCGTGTTCGTCATCGCTGGTAGCGGTGCACCTGGCCTGCCAGAGCCTGCGGCGGGGCGAGGCGGACCTGGCGGTGGCTGGGGGCGTCAACGTCATCCTGGCGCCCGAGGTGAGCATCAGCTTTTCCCACGCCAACATGTTGGCAGCGGATGGGCGCTGTAAGACCTTCGACGCGGCGGCCGACGGCTACGTGCGAGGGGAGGGGTGTGGGGTGGTGGTGCTGAAGCGCCTCTCCGACGCGCTGCGGGACCGGGACGCCATCATGGCCGTGATCCATGGCGTGGCGGTGAACCAGGATGGGCGCAGCAACGGCCTGACCGCGCCCAACAGCCTGTCCCAGGAGCGGGTCATCCGCGAGGCCATTGCGGAGGCCGGGCTTACACCGGACCGGATCGACTACGTGGAGGCTCACGGCACGGGCACGATCCTGGGTGATCCCATCGAGGTGCAGGCGCTGGCGGCAGTGATGGAGGGGAGGCCGGCCGAGCGCCCATTGTCTATAGGCTCGGTGAAGACCAACATCGGGCACCTGGAGGCGGCAGCCGGGGTCGCGGGGTTGATCAAGGTGGCCCTGGCGCTGGAGCACCAGGAGATTCCGCCGCACCTGCACCTGCAGCGGATCAACCCCTACATCCCGCTGGGGCAGATGCCGCTGGCCATCCCGACGGCCGGCCAGCCCTGGCCGCGCGGGGAGCGGCGGCGTTACGCCGGCCTGAGCTCCTTCGGGTTTGGCGGCACCAATGCCCACATCGTGTTGGGCGAGGGCCCGGTGGTGGAGGCTACGCCTGAACCGGGGCAAGAACGGGAGCGGCCGAAGCATCTGTTGCTGCTGGCGACGAGGACCGAGCCGGCGCTGCGCCAGCTGGCGGGGCGCTACGTCGAGGCCATCGACAGGCATCCGGAGATTCCGGCAGCAGACCTGGCGTACAGTGCGGCCACCGGCCGCAGTCACTTTCGCCGGGGCTACCGCCTGGCGGTGAGCGGCGCGGGCACGAGCGAGTGGCGGCAACAGCTGGCAGCCTTCGCGGCGGGCCAGGCAGAGGCGGGCCCGCACCTGCAGGCGGGCCGGGCCCGCGGGAACGGCGCGCTGAGGATAGCGTTCCTGTTCACCGGACAGGGGGCGCAGATGGCCGGGATGGGACGGCAGCTGTACGAGACGGAGCCAGTGTTCCGGGATGCGCTGCGGCGCTGTGCGGCCGTTCTCGACGGCGTCCTCGACCGGCCGCTGCTGGAGGTTATGTTCCCGGAGCCGGGAGCGGAGCAGCTGATCCACGAGACGGCCTACACCCAGCCAGCGCTGTTTGCCCTGGAATACGCGCTGGCGGAGCTGTGGGCGGCCTGGGGCATCCGGCCGGACATGGTGCTGGGCCATAGCGTAGGCGAGTACGTGGCGGCGTGCGTAGCGGGGGTATTCAGCCTGGAGGATGGGCTGCGACTGATCGCGGAGCGGGGGCGCCTGATGCAGGCACTGCCGCGCGACGGGGCCATGGCCGCGGCCTTTGCGGATCCTGGCCAGGTCGCGGCACGGCTGGGCGAGCGCTATCCGCAGGTGTCCATCGCCGCTGTGAACGGCCCCAACAGCGTCGTGGTCTCGGGGCGCGAGAGCTCGGTACAGGCGCTGGTGGCAGACCTGGAGGCGGAGGGACTCACGACCCGGGGCCTGAGCGTATCCCATGCCTTCCACTCGCCATTGATGGAGCCCATCCTCGACGAGTTCGAGCATTTCGCGGAGACCGTGACCTACCAGGCGCCGCGATTGCCGCTGATTTCCAACGTGACGGGGGAGGCGATGGCAGCAGGGCAAGTGCCGGACGCGGCCTATTGGCGGCGGCACATCCGCCAGGCGGTGCAGTTCGACGAAGGCATGCTGGCGCTGGCCCGGGGAGGCTGCAACACCTTCGTGGAGATCGGTCCCAGCCCCACCCTGATCGGCATGGGCCGGCGGTGCCTGGCAGGCGACCGGGGCGCGGTAGCGGGCGAGGAGTTCCTTTGGCTGCCTTCCCTGGCCCGGGAGGCAGAGGATTGGACGGTGATGCTCGACAGCCT
>JAULUH010000461.1:0-8216 GCA_032111745.1 Anaerolineae bacterium
GGGGTGCCGGCGAAGGCGACCCTCCCCAGCAGGTCGTCGGAAATGTAAGAGGCGGCCAGGTCGAAATCGTAGCGGGCCGCCGCGGCCTTGAGGCCGGCCAGCAGCTCAGGGTCGAGCTGGAGGGTGGAGTCGAGCCCGGCGACGACCGGCAGGTAGAGGGCTACCTCGCGGCGAGCCAGGTTGCGGGCCAGCTGGCCGTCCTCAGCCACCACGGTCACCGCGCCCACCACCAGGCCAACCGGCGTCACGTCGTCGCCAGTGGCCTCGACCAGCAGCTGGCGGAAATGAGGCACCAGGTCCGGGTTGGCCGTGCCGCCGAGCTTGAGCTCGGCGACGAGGCCGGCGCAGGTGCGGATGGTTTCCGGGCCCCATGTTCCTAGCAGGAAGGGGAGGTCGGGGCGCAGGATATCCCAGCGCAGGGTGTCGCCGCCGGCGAGGGTGAAGACCTGGCCCGGGAGCGGGGCCGTGGACCGGACCAGCAGGTGGCGGATGCAGGTCAGAGCCTCACGCAGAGCGGTGACCGGCTGAGGAGGCACGAGGCCGAGGAAGTCCAGCCAGCTGCCGCGGGCCAGGCCGAGGTAGGCACGACCGGCGGAGGCCTGGTCGAGGAGGGCGATGTTGCCGGCGATGTTAACGGGATGGCAGGTGAATGGGTTGACCGCGGCCGGGCCCAGGCGCACCCGGCTGGTGTGGCGGGCGATCTCCAGGAGAGGCAGCCAGGCCGGCTGGTAGAGAAGATCATTGTAGACGGATACCCCGTCAAAGCCAAGGGACTCGGCGGTGGCGGCCAGGGGGCCGTAGGCGGCCAAGGGCTTGTCGGTCTGAAAGGCGATGCTGACAGACCTGAGCGGGAGGTGATGAGCCGGGTATGAGGAAACCACGCGCACCTCGCCGAGAATGTCGGGCAATCGGCCCGGCTGGGACTTCACCGGCACCTGCGTCTAGTGCGGGTGCGGAATTGTGTCTACTACGGGATTCGGGGCTTTAGCCGGGTCTGCGCTTACGGACCGGCTAGAGCCTTGACTCCGCCTGGCGGGAGCGGCTGAAGCCTTGGCTCCGCATTGGTGCCTTTAGAGTGTAGCAAAGTACCAGGGCGCCCACAAGAGGCAAATGGTATCAAGTTTGTGATCCGACCGAATCAGGGGTGCTCTGGGGTGGGTTGCGCGTGGCGTGGCAATGGCTTACAATGGGTCCTCACCAGAGCGGGCTGCGGCGGAGCGTCTGAGCTTGTTGTCCTGGCCTCAAGGTGCGCTCTAGTGTATCACAAGCGGGCCGCGGCTGTCCAGGCCGCAGCGATGAGCATTGCCATGGACGTACAGCCTCTCACTCGAATCGATTCAGCACCGGCCCTGACCCATGACGAGGATGCGATCTGGGGGGCGTTTGGGGGGCTGTTAGCAGACATGGCGGTGGGGGCCAGTCCTGAGGAGTTGGCTCAGGTGCTCCTGGCCAGGCTACCGCAAATCTTGCCGGTTTCCTTCTGTGCCGTGTGCCTGACCTGGCCGGACCGGGCAGGGTTCTGGCGGGCTGGGGCCCAGGTTGCGGCCAAGCCCCTCTCGCACGAGTTGCTGGATCAGACGGTTGAGCTGTGCCGGCAGGAACTCCTGGCGGGGGTGCCGGGGACGGAGGAGCTGCGCCTGGCAGGCATAGATACCAGCGGGGCCCTGGTCGATCCGGAGGCAGGGAGCCTGGCCGGCATGCATGCCGGGCCGCTGTTGATGGTGCCAGTGCGCAATGAGCAGGTCTTCTTCGGCGCTCTGGCCGTGGGCAAGGATGGGGAAGGCGGCTTCACGGCGAGGGAGCGGCTGCAGCTGAGCCTGGTGGCTGAACACCTGGCGCGCTTCCTGGAGGTGCGAACCCTGGCCCGAACGACGGCGCTCTGGGAACGGGAGCTGGAGCTGGTGTACCAGACCAGCCAGCGCATCACCCAGCTGTTGGACCTTTCCGAGTTGATGCCCCAACTGGTGACGGCTCTGAACGAGACCTTTGGCTACGAGTCGGTGACGCTGCTGCTGGTGGACCGGGAGTCGAGCGAGCTGGTGGTGCGGGAGGCGTATGGCCTGCGCAAGGAAAGGCACGTGGGGTTCAGAATTCCGATCACGGCGACGCGGGAGGGTGGGATCGTGGGCTTCGTGGCCGCCCAGGGGGTGTCGTTGCTGGTGCCGGACGTGCTGGCCAACGAGCGCTACATCCGCACGGTGGAGGAGACGCGGTCGGAGCTGGCGGTGCCCTTGCGGATCAAGGAGCAGGTGATCGGCGTGTTGGACATCCAGAGCACCGCGATCCACGGGATCACCGAGAAGGACCGTTACATCATCGAGACCCTGGCCGACCAGGTAGCTATTGCCCTGGAGAACGCGCGGCTGTATGAGGACCTGGCCCGGGCTAACGCCAAGATCCGGCGCCAGGCCTACGACCTGCGCCAGCTGCTGCAGCGCACGGTGCGCATCCAGGAACAGGAGCGGCATCGCATCGCGGCGGACATCCACGACGACGTCAACCAGTGGTTGTATGCGGCCATGTACGAGACCGAGGCTGCGTTGCAGTCCTTACCTGCGGAGACGGATGCAGTGCGGGACAGCCTGCAGCAGGTGCAGAGCTCGTTGGACCAGGCCCTGGTGGACATGCGCAAAGCCATCTTCGACCTGTGGCCCACGAGCCTGGATGAGATGGGGCTGTTGCCGTCGATCCAGTCGAGTCTGAACCGGTTGGAGAAGACCCACGGGGTGAAGTGCAAGCTCAAGATCCAGGGCACGCCGATCCGGTTTGCGCCCCTGGCCCGGATCACCATCTATCGCATTGTGCAGGAGGCGCTGCAGAACGCGCGCAAGCACGCGCACGCCAAGACGGTGACTGTGAGCTTTGTGTTCAGCGATTCGCAGGTGGTGTTGCGGATTGAGGATGATGGCCGCGGCTTTGGCAGGAGCAGGCCACTGAGGTCTGGGGGGAGTCACCTGGGCTTGATCAGCATGCAGGAGAGAGCCAGGAGCCTTGGTGGGCGGTCGAGGTTTGCGTCGGGGAAGGGGGGGGGAGCCAGTCTAGTGTTCGAGTTCCCGATGGCGATGGTAAGCCGGGAGGGGGGGGCGCGGGAGGGGATAGATCAGGATTGACCCATGGTGCGGGGGCATCAGAGGGTGCAACTTTCCGCCCCGAGGCACGGCGAGACCCTTCGCTGGCGACTCGTACCTCATGCCTGTTGGCCCTCCTCATGCCGCTCAGGGTGACGGTGGGTGATAGGCGTTCCTTATGCCGCTCGGAGTAACGGTGATGGGGGTCTCATGCCGCTGAGGGCGTGCACTGAGGTTGCCGAAGCGGGGACGTTGCCTGATGCCGCTCAGAGCAAGCCCGGTCCCATGGGAGGTGCAGATGCAGCGGCCTGTAGGAACGCGTGAAGGTTGGGAAGGGGGGAGAAGTCGACGTCGTAGGCGGGGGCGAGGAGGAGGCCAGCGGGGCCGAGCGTTGCGGCGCGGTGGTGGACTTCGGCGGTGATCTGCGCAGGCGTGCCATGGTCCCATTGGGAGGCGGTGCCTACGGTGCCCCAGAGAGCCAGGCGAGGGCCAAATTCGGCGCGGATAGCGGCGGCATCCATGCAGTCGGGCTGGACGGGGTTGACGGCGTTCACGCCGAGCTCGATCAGGTCAGGGATGAGCCGGGTGAAGTCGCCGTCGCTGTGGTAGAGCACCAGGATGTCGGGCGAGACGGCACGGGCGGCAGCGATGATAGTGGCCAGGCGGGGATGGAAGAACTCGCGCCAGAGGTCGGGGCTAATGAGTAGGCCAGTGGGCATAGCCACGTCGTCGTCCAGGATCAGCACGTCCACGCCGGCCTGCGCCAACACCAGTGCGCTATGTGTGGTCATGGCCGTGAGCTGGTCGAGCAGGTAGCGGGCGATGTCCTTGCGCTCCAGGAGATCGATCATGAAGCGCTCAAAGCCGCGCAGGCGCCAAGCAGTCTCGAACAGCTCACCGCCCAGGTGGGGTGGCGAGCCGGCCACGGCCAACCCCTCCCCGTGCCAGCGCTGTACTTGGGCAGACAGGCTGGCGTAGCGGCTGGGATGGGTCAAGTCAGGGAAGATCTCCGTGGCCAGCTCGGCCACGGAGGTGAAGCCAGAGAGGCGGGCGCTACCGGCCTGCTCGGGGTGGTAATCCCATTCGTGGTAGGTGCGGAGCTGGCCGCGGTTGCCCACGTGGACGTGCCGGGGAAGCTGGCGCAGATAGCGCAGGAACTCGTCCTGGCCCTCGGGTGGGTTGAACTGGGCGTAGCGGATATCGGTGCCGAAATGGGCATCGGCGTCGGGGATGCCTGGCAGGCTCTGGGGATAGAAGCCCAGGGCGAAGGGGATGCGGTCGGGCACCTGGCCGGTGAGGGCAAGGCGGACACGCTGGCGGGAATCCACCGGGCTACCTCACCAGGTAGATCAGGGCGACGGTCACGCCGACGACGACCACTACCCGGCGCAGAGACTCGGGCTGAATGCGGCCGGCGAAGGTGCCACCCAGCATGCCGCCGAGGAGGGCGGCGCCGGCCATGACCGCGGCCGCGGGCCAGACCACGCGGCCGGAGAAGACGAAGAACGCGGCGGCGGCGACGTTGACGCTGAAGGCGGTGATCTGCTTCAGCGCGTTGAGGCGGGTGAGGGTGTCGTCGATCACGAGGGCCAGCACGGCCAGCAGGATGACGCTGAGGCCAGCACCGAAATAGCCGCCGTAGATGGAGGCGGCAAAGACGGGCAGGACGACCAGCAGCTCGTGGCCGTTGCCGGAGCCGTGGTGCTCCAGGCGGCGCACCACCCACCGGCGTACGCGGTCCTGCAGAGCCAGCAGGAGGGAGGCCAGCAGGATGAGCCAGGGCACCATCTGCTGGAACAGCTTCTCGCTGGTGTTGAGGAGGATGAAGCCGCCCAGCAGGCCTCCGGCGACAGCAGCTGGAATGACCAGCCACAGCCGGCGGCGCTGGCCGGCCAAGTCCTTGGCCTGGGCAACGGTGGCGCCCAGGTAGCCTGGCACCAGGGCGACCGTGTTGGTGACATTTGCTGACACGGGGGGGATACCGACGGCCACCAGGGCCGGGAAGGAGACCAGGGTGCCACCGCCGGCCAGGGCGTTCACGGCGCCGGCAGCAGCGGCGGCCAGGGCGATCACCACGAAGTCGACAAGGGTCAAGGGGTCAGCCATCAGGACAACGTCTCCCAGGTTTCCACGAAGCTAATACCCAGCTCCTCTAGCTCGGCGAGGACGGGCTCGTAGATCTGGGGGACCACCGGCACCTGGACACCGGTGAGGTCGATACCACCGCGAAGGATCAGCTTGGCCGCGATGGCTGCCGGCAGGCCCACGGTGCGGGCCATGGAGGTATCGCCGCCGGGGATACCGAAGTCCACCATGGTGGAGGTGATGCGCTCACGGCGGTCCGGATAGGCGGCCTCGAACTCGTGCTTGAGGATGAGCATGTCGCGTTGGCCGGGCTGGTAGCGCATCTTCTGCAGCATGGTCGCAGTGAGGATGTCGATGGGTGCGGTGGGGCCGGCGGGCAAGGGGGCATCGTCGAGGAAGCCCAGCCAGGCCAGGCTGGAGATGACCGGGGAATCCGGAGCCACGTCGAGACGGGTGGCCAGATCGCGGGGCAGGTCATCCCCATCGCTGCCTGCCAGCCGAGAGGTAAGGCCGGCGAAGGTGAGGCCGGCCAGGTCGCCCCGCGGCTGCTCGTCCAGGAGGCCGAGGTCGGCGATCTTGCGCAGAGTCTGGCACCAGCCCTCGTTGCGCAGCGTGCCGCGAAAGAAGGTCTGGGCGGCGTCGATGCCATAGGTGTGCATGTAGGGCAGGCTATCGCGGTTGGGGTAGCCTTCGTAGGTGATGGTGCGGCCCGCCACCTCAACGGGCACCGGCACGTGGTGATCGAAGAGCTCGTCGCCCGGCACCGTGACCTCCTTCCCGTCCCACAGGTAGTGGGCTGAGTTCTTGCCGGCCAGCAGTACGCCGCGCGGGCTCCAGGAGAATTTGTAGCCCAGGGGATTGTCGTTGGCATCGGGCGCGGGCAGGCCACCGCACCAGGAGACAAACCCGGTGACCCGGCCGCCCTGGCGTTGTACCTGGTGGATCACGCGCATGGCGGTCATGTGGTCGATGCCCGGGTCCACGCCAATCTCGTTGAGCAGGATGATGCCGGCGGCGCGGGCCGGGCCATCCAGCTCAGCCATGGCCGGTTTCACGTAGGAGGTAGTCACCATGGGCACGCCATGGGCGACGCAGAGGCGGGCCACCATGGGATGGTAGGCATAGGGCAGCAGGCTGACGGCCAGGTCGGAGTCCCGGACCAGCGCCTCGACCGCGGCCTGGTCATCGGAATCTAGCTGCAGGGCGCGGCCGCGGGGATGGCCCTTGATCAGAGCTTCGGCCTTGGACAGGGTGCGGCTGGCGACCGTGACCCGAAAGTCGGGCTCCCTGAGCAGGTAGTTTACGTGGGCGCCGGCAACCATGCCGGCGCCGAGAACAACAATGTTCTTCATGGCTGGATGATGCTTTCCTCTCACAGGTGGTTAGACAGATAGGTGTAGGCCGGTGCCAGCTGGCCGCGATGGGCGATGACGGCGCGCTTGATCTCGGGGGGCAGGGCCAGCTCGGCGAAGGGGGCGCTGTAGTCGGCGGCGGCCAGGGCGGGGATATAGGCCTGCAGGGCCCGGCTGAAGTCCTCGGAGGCGTCCCGGGGCAGCTCGCTGGGCAGGATGTCCACGGCCATGACTACGACGCCGGGGCCGGCGAAGCCGTCTTGCAGCTGGCCGGTGGCGGGATCGTAGACAAAGACCGGATCGCCGGGGTCGGTAGCGCGCACAGTGCACTCGATCCCGCCCTCGATATCACAGCTGATGTCGCCGATGACCCGTAGGCGGGGTGGCCCGGCTTCAAACAGACCCTTCAGGGCAGCATTGGTGACCAGTCGCGGGAAGCGAGGCTCCCAGTACACGGCGTTGACCAGCACGGTGAGGTGGGGCAGGAAGCGCTCGAAGGCCGAGCGGTAGGCCTCGGGATGGGCCACAAAGTGCTGCACGTTGAAGGTGCCGCTGGCGACTTGGGGCGCCACGGTGTGTTCTTCGCGAAAGGTAGTGGCATAGATTACGTGCGGCGAGGCGCCAGGATTTGCGGTGACCGTGGGGAGCGCATCCGGCTCGACGCGGCGAACAGGGAGCAAGTCCAGGATCTCCCAGGTGCCGCGGGCGACGTTGCCGTAGCCGGCCACGCCGATGGTGAGCGGGACAATAGCTGATGGCAGGCCATCGGAGCGGATGGCCTCGCCAACGCGAATGAGGTCCGCCTTAGCCTCAGCCAGGTCGTGGTATTCGTAGGGATGGCGCAGGCTGGCGAAAGGGTTAGGTATGCTTTCCCAGGCCAGGCGTTGGCCTAGGGCCCACAGGGTCTCCAGCATGCCGGCGACCCCGGCGTGGCGACCGAAGAAGAGCAGGCGCCGGCCCTGGTCGTCGACGACACGCTCGTAGTCGACGAGGGTGCAGCCCAAGTCCAGCAGGCGCTGCAGCATGGGCATGTTGAAGGGCTGGCCCTTGACGACGTGGGCAAAGAACGCGTAGGCCTGGCCGGGCTGGAAGGTGGACTTGGGGATCTCTTTGATGGCCAGGACCACGGGACAGGCGCTGAGGTCCTCCTGGACGATGGCGCCGGCAGCCTCGAACTCGGTTGCGGCGAAGGCGCGGTGTGGGGAGGGCTGCACCATTACGGGGATCCCGTGTTGCTGGCGCAGTTCGAGGGCGACGGTAGGGGTGATGGGCACCCGGCGCTCCCACAGGCTCTTCTCCTCGCGGCGAACACCGATGCATGGCGGCATGGGATGGCTCCTTGCAGACGATATGGCCGCCGTAGTATACACCCGGATAGAGTGCAGCAACAAGCAAGGCACGGATGGTCGAAAATGGGGGCTGGTGTCGTTTAATGGTAAGGACGGTGGCCGGATGTGACACGGCGTGACGGAGCTGTCCGGATCGAACGCAATAGGGCGGGCAGGTCTGCCTGCCGGACCCCAGGAGTAGACTACCATAGCGGACCCAGAGTGGTGCGCACACAGGAGGACTTGACGGATGCTGAGCCAGGATGACGTGATCTATTTTGTGGTGACCGATCGATTCTCTAACGGCGACCCAGGCAACGACCAACCGGCTGATCCAGGCAACCCACGCGCGTTCCATGGGGGAGACTTCGCCGGCCTGCTGC
>JAULUH010000461.1:8226-10011 GCA_032111745.1 Anaerolineae bacterium
AGACCGGTTCCATGCCGCGGGACTGAAGGTGGTGCTGGACATGGTGGTGAACCACACGGGCTACCACAGTGCGATGTACCAGGCCTATCCGCACAAGCGCTTTGGCCCAGAGCACTTCAACGTGGACCGGCCCGGGGACGAGGAAAAGGGTTGGCTGTCGGGCCTGCCTGACCTGGATCACGACCGGCCGGAGGTAGCCGACTACTTCGTGCAGAACATCCTGGGCTGGATCGAGGAGACGGGCATCGACGCCATTCGCATGGATACCGTCAAGCACGTCGAGCCGCTGTTTTGGTATCTGTTCAAGTCCTTGATCCGCACGCGCTATCCCCAGGTGACGCTGCTGGGTGAGGTGCTGTCATTCGACCCGAACGTCGTCGGCCGGTTTCAGCAGCAGCATGACTTCGACACCCTGTTCGACTTCCCCATGTGCGGGGCGATCAAGGGCACGTTGGTGTGGGACCAGCCCATGACGGCGATGGCGCGGCCGCGGCTGCACCCGGACGAGCCACGGGGGATTCTGGACCAGGAGAAGCCCTACACCAACGCCAACCGGCTGGTGACGCTGCTGGACAACCACGACCTGGACCGCCGAATCACCACAGAGATTCTGGACCGGGTGGGGCACTGGGACCGCGACCTGGCGCGCAAGATTCTGAAGCTGTGCCTGACCTTCCTGTTCACGACGCGGGGCATCCCCCAGGTGTACTATGGCACCGAGATTGGGTTGGAGGGCGGGGGCGACCCGGACAACCGGCGGGACATGCCCTGGGCCGTGTTTGGCAACGACCAGCGGCCGAAGGCCAGCGAGGTGTTTGAGCGAGATATCTACGAACACACGCGGCGCATGATCGAGGTGCGGGCGCAGAATCCGGCGATCCGCTATGGGTACCTGTTTACCCTCTACGTTGACCAGTTCTTCTACGCGTACCTGAGGGAGTTTCAGGGCAACGTGGTGCTGGTCGCCATCAACAACGGCCGGGAGCCGATGCCTGGGGCGGCGACGATCCAGATTGGGGCCAATGGGAATATCCCACCCCGGGTCAAGGCTCGGTTGGTCAGTGGCCAGCAGCTGGCGAGCCAGATTCCGGCGCTGGCGGACGTGACGGTGGACAATGGGGAGGTACGGATTCAGCTGCCGGGAAAGACTGCGGGGGTGTGGACGTTGTAGGGGCTGCCGCGTGGTCCCGGATGCCAAGGTGCCTGGCACTTTCTGGAGTGCCAGGCACCTTGGCCCAACAGGCTTTAGCAACAAAACGAGTGAAAATGTGGGATATCTGTGGGTTAATGTGGGATAGTTACTTCAGGATGTAGTAGGTGGCGCGTTTTTCGCCGATCTTCATCAAAAGGTCTTTGTCGACCAGGTCGGCCAGGTCTCGGCGGATGGTCTCGGGGCTGACGTCGGGGCAGAGGTTTTGCAGGTCGCGGTTGGTGATGCGACCCTGCTCGGCCACGAAGGCCATGGCCTGCTCCTGCCGTGGATTAAGGAAGAGGTTGCCCCAGCGTTGCTGGTCCGGCTGCGTGGAGATCAGGCTGTCGCCATGGCTGGTGAGGACGACGCGGAAGCCGGCGGCGGTCTCCTCAAAGCGCGGCGTGGGCAGCCCGGCGTCGTGCATGGCGGTGACCATGCGGTCGATGCCATAGCCAAGGCGCTCGACGAAGCCCAGGTCGCTGAGCACCTGCACGATCACCTCGTTGCGGCTGAAGCGCTCATCCAGGAGGTTTTCCAGGGTCACGTGGCCTGGTAGACGGCCAGGGCTGGTGACCTCCAGGCGATCGCCGTAC
>JAULUH010000462.1:0-1967 GCA_032111745.1 Anaerolineae bacterium
AACTCCGCGGTGGACAACTTCTACCAGCGCATCAGCCGGCTGGTGAAGGAGGAGGGGCTGCTGCCCCACGTGGGCTACCGGGTGCGCACGTTGCACGGCCTGGCCCACGACATCGTGCGGGAGCGGCCGGGGCTGGTGGGGCTGTCGGAGCGTTTCGACATCGTCGACGAGCGCACGGCCGGGGAGATCCTGGACGAGGCGGCCGCGGCCTGGCTGCGCAGCCACCCCTATGCCCTGGACGACTACCTGTCGCCAGAGCTGGAAGGCGGCAAGCAGGACTGGGTGCGGCGGGAGCAGCTGCCGGAGCTGGTGAAGGAGACCGCCTTTGCCTTCACCGCGCTGGCCAAGGACCGCCAGCTCAGCCCGGAGCAGCTGCGGGTCCTGGTGGACGAAATGGTGGTGCCCCTGCCCCTGGCCGAGATGGGCGCGGCGATCTACGCCGACTACCAGCGCGGGCTGGCCTACCGGGGGGCGGTGGACTTCGACGACCTGATCCGGCTGGCGCTGCAGGCGCTGCAGCAGGACGACAAGCTGCTGGCGCGGTTGCGCCAGCGCTGGCCCTACATCCTGGAGGACGAGGCCCAGGACAGCAGCCGGCTGCAGGAGGCGATTCTGCGCCTGCTGGCGGGAGAGGCGGGCAACTGGGTGCGGGTGGGCGACCCCAACCAGGCCATCTACGAGTCCTTCACCACGGCCAGCCCCGAGTACCTGCGGCGCTTCCTGGTGGAGGACGGCGTGGTGCCGCGCGATCTGCCCAACTCGGGCCGCTCCACCGCCAGCATCATCGCCCTGGCCAACACTCTCGTCGATTGGAGCCGGCAGCACCACCCCGCCGCGGAGGTGCGCGATGCGCTGGCGCCCACCCGCATCGAGCCGACGCCTCCCGGCGACCCCCAGCCCAACCCGCCGGATGATCCCGCCCAGGTCTTTCTGCTGGGCCGCAAGCTCAGCCCGGAGGGCGAGCTGCAGGCGGTGGTGGAGTCCCTGGCCCGTTGGGTGCCGCAGAATCCCAACGCCACCGTGGCCGTGCTGGTGCCCCGCAACGCCCGCGGCTTCGAGGTGGTGGATGCGCTCAAGCGGCGGGAGATCCCGGTGGTGGACAGCCTGCTGCGCAGCACGGTGTCGACGCGCGAGGCCGCCGGCGTGCTGTCCAACCTGCTGCACTACCTGGCCGACCCGGCCTCGCCCGCCAAGCTGGCTACGATGTGGCGCGTCTGGCAGCGCGCGGCCCGGGAGGACCCGGAGGCCTGGGAGCACGTGGAGGAGCTGGCCCGGCAGCTGCGCAAGTGCCAGGAGGTGGAGCAGTTCGCCTGGCCGCGCGCCGGCCGGGACTGGCTGGCGGAGCAGGCCCTGCCGGAGGAGGACGAGGCGCTCCTGCTGCGCTTCCGCGAGCTATTGCGCCGCTGGCTGGGCACGACCCTGCTGCCGGTGGACCAGATCGTGCTGACGGTGGCCCAGGACCTGTTCGACCAGCCGGCGGACCTGGCCATTGCCCACAAGCTAGCCATCCTGTTGAGCCAGGCCCAGGAGGAGCACCCGGCCTGGCGGCTGCCCGAGCTGGCGGACGAGCTGGCGGTCATCGCGCGCAACGAGCGGCGCTTCATCGGCTTCAGCGCGGACGATACCGGCTTCGAGCCCGACCGCTACCGGGGCCAGGTGGTGGTGGCCACGTTGCACAAGGCCAAGGGGCTAGAGTGGGACCGGGTATACCTGATGTCGGTGAACAGCTACGATTTCCCCTCGGCCCAGCCTTACGACCAGTACATCGCCGAGAAGTGGTACATTCGCCCTGGCCGGCACCTGCAGGCGGATGGCAGCCTGAACCTGGCCGCCGAGGCCCTGGCGCAGCTGCAGCTCTTAGCCGGGGGCGATCCTGGAGCCTACCAGGAGGGGGAGGCCACCCTGCAGGCCCGGCTGGACTACGTGCGCGAGCGGCTGCGCCTGTTCTACGTGGGCATCACCCGGGC
>JAULUH010000463.1:0-21895 GCA_032111745.1 Anaerolineae bacterium
ATAGCACTTCAGAGCAGGACCGGGGTGGTGGGATGGGCGTGCTGGGCGCGGCAACCGGCCTGGGCATGATCCTTGGCCCGGCGCTGGGCGGGCTGCTCGGCAGCCAGTCATTGTCCACACCCTTTTTCCTCACCGCCGGGGTGTGCCTGCTAACTCTGCTACTGGTGGTGCTCTTCCTGCCCGAGTCGTTACCCCAGGAAGCTCGCCAGCCAGTGGAAACTGGTATCAGGCCTCAGGTTCGGATCCAGGAGTTGCGCCAGACCCTAACCGGTCCCCTTGGCGTGCTGTTCTTCATGGCCTTTCTGGTCAGCTTTGGCCTGTCCAACTTCCAGGCCATCTTTGGCTACTACGCCCTGGAGGAGTTTGGCTACGGCACGACGGAGGTGGGCTGGATCCTGACCGTCGTCGGAGTCGTCGCTGCGTTCGCCCAGGGGGTGCTTACGGGGCCGCTGACCAGGCGTTGGGGAGAGGCCATCGTCATCAAGGCCACCCTGCTGGCAAGTGCCATCGGGTTTGGGCTGCTGCTGGCGGCAGACAGCCTGGCGATGGTGTTGCTCACCACGGCCCTGTTCACCCTTCCCAATGCCCTGCTCCGCCCGGCAGTTATCTCGTTGACCTCCAAACGCGCGGAGGAGACACAGCAGGGGATAGCCATGGGCTTGAACAACTCTTCCACCAGCCTGGGCCGCGTGTTTGGGCCCATCTGGGCCGGCCTGGCCTTCGATTTGAACCCCAGCCTGCCTTATCTCAGCGGCGCAGCGATCATGTTCGCGGGTTTCTTGATCAGCCTGCCCTGGGTAACGCAGGAACGAAAGAGTCCCCACCGCGCCTTTGCGCCTTCGCATTGAAAACCATCTCTCGCTTCCGCCTTCCTCATCTTCTTGACTCCGGCCTCAACTCGGATATAATGCATGTTGCCAGCAATAGGCTGGCATCCAGCGCCTAACAGGTAGTGATGTAGTTGCTGATTTTCTGACGTATGGTGACCATAGCTCAATTGGCAGAGCACCTGGTTGTGGCCCAGGAGGCTAAGGGTTCGAGCCCCTTTGGTCACCCCTTTTGTCCCTAGCGCCCAGTCTCACGCGAGACTGGGCGCTTCTGGTTTGTGCGCAGGCACAGGCCGGGTTGAGATGATGCGAGGATAAGGGGCTATGACTTCCGTGTTGGTCCTCAACGCAACCTATGAGCCGCTCAGCGTGATCTCGCTCCGCCGCGCGATCGTGCTGTTGCTGAAGGAGAAGGCCGAGATCCTTGAGGCTGCCGAGGCCCGCCTGCGGGCCGAGCGTACTACCCTGCCCGTGCCGCTGGTCATCCGCATGGTGTACTACGTGCGGGTGCCGCGCAACATGGGCCTCCCCCTGTCACGGCGCACTATTCTGGCCCGTGATCAGTACACCTGCCAGTACTGCGGCGGCGCCCCCGGCCGCGCCGAGCTGACCATCGACCACGTCCTTGCACGCAGCCGCGGCGGCCGCACCGAATGGGAGAACGTTGTGGCCGCCTGTCGGGCCTGCAACCAGCGTAAGGGCAGCCGCACACCCCGGGAGGCCGGCATGGACCTCGTGCGCGAGCCCTTCCGCCCCCGCTTCATCGCCCTCACCGTTCTCGGCGAGGCCCAGAGCAAAGAGGTCTGGAACAAATACCTGTTCTGATCTCCCCATCCCCCTAAAACAAATAGGCTGCCCGTAGGCAGCCTATCTGCTCTTGCGCCGTAGCCTATCGGATAATCCGAGGTGACGCTACGGCGCAGTCATTAGTACGATCCATGAGCATCACCTCCTGTCATTAGGATGGCTATGGTGGGGTCGGCAGGGCCGGCAACGAGAACATTATGGCACACGTTAGCCAGACTGTCAAACTGCTCTATTCTATAGCCGCACCTCGATCTGGTCTGTGATTGAGCTTCCCGCCCGGCTCACCCCACAGCACCAGGCCAGAACCTCCACTCCCAACGCGTGCACACGACGCAGGGTCTTGCGAAAGGCCGGGTCAGCGCTGAGGTGCGGGCCAAAGGCCACCGCATCTCCCCGCTGCACCACGAACACCACTACCGCCTGGTCGCCCGCCGCGCGCCGTGCCGCCAGCTCCTCCAGGTGGCGCACCCCTCGCGCCGTGGGTGCATCGGGAAACCTGGCTACCCCCTGCTCCACCAGGGTCACGGACTTAACCTCCAGCCAGCACCGTCCGTGTGGTCCCTCCAACAGGAAGTCCAGCCGGCTGTGGCCACTGGCTACCTCCCGGCGGTGGCTGGTATAGCCTGCCAGGGGCGCGAGCCGCCCCTCCGCCAGCGCATCCGCTACCAGTTGGTTGGGCAGCCGCGCGTCCACCGCCACCAGGATGCCGCCGCTGTCGACGAGCACCAGATCGCCCGCGGTCTTGCGCGCCACGTCCAAAGCGGCCGGCCGGAGCCACACCGCCGCGCCTGGGAGCAGTAGCTCGCCGAGGCGGCCCGAGTTGGGCACATGCAAGGCAGCCGGTGCGCCACTCATCGTCACCACCGCGCGGAAGCGGTTGTCCCGGTGCACGAAGGTGGCGGGCTGCAGCTCCGCCGGCCAGCGCACCAGTGGCCCCTACGGCTTTGCAGCCTGCTGCAGGGCCGCGTCCAGGTCGGCGACGGTAGTTATGTCCTCGACCGCCTCGAAAAACGCCGCCAGCGAAGGGCTGCGCTCGCGCAACAGTTGCAGCTTGGGGCCGATGGGATCTACCCCCGCCGGGCCTGTGGCATAGCTGCCGTGAAATGCGAAATAGGCCTGGTTGAGCTTGCGCAGCCGGTACCCGTTCTCCACGAAACGCCGGCGCCGATCCTCCATGTAGGTTTCCGCCTCCTCCACCAGGCTGTAAGCCAACAGCCGGTCGGCCACGAGCCGCGTGGTACGCATTTCCCGCCCAAAGTCGAAGGCCGATGTCTCCGGTGTTCCGATCTGGTTGGTCACTTCGCTCTGCGGGCTCGGCAGCGGGGGCAGCAGGTCTGGATAATATGCTGCCATCACCGCCCGGCCTAGCTCCTCGCCCGCAATGCTGGCCACAGTCTCGTTGATGGTGATGGCATCGCCTCCCTGAAGATAGGACCAGCCCAGGGGCCGGAAGGCCAGGTAGTTGTGTACCCACTCGTGGGCAATGGTCTCCATCGTCCAGGGCAGACCATGGCGATCAACCACCATAGTCGGCCACACACCGTAACCCCCGATCCCAGTCACGTAGGCCGACAGGTCGAAGCGCTCTGCCACCGCATCCTCCAGGCCGGTACGCTGCGCCGGGTCCAGATCGGGCAACAGGTCCACCGAGTACAGCCGCTCGATGCGCTGGCGCGGGGACACCACCAGCAGTTGGGGCGGTTCGGTGAAGCGCAGCCGAGGCGGCGGCCATACCACCCCCGCCGTGTCCAACCCGACGTCGGTTACTACCTGAGATACCTGCGCCTCCAGCACGGCCTCTACCAAGTCGGCCTGCGCCGCCAACTCCGCGCGCAGCCCGGCCAGCTCCGCCCGTTGTGACTCCGTGGTCAGGTCGGGCTGGTCCTGCGCCGGGTCGGCGTAGACGCGGTCGATCTCGTCCTCCAACTGCCCGGCCCGCCTCGCCATCTCCAGGTAATCGCGCACCATGGCCTCGCCTTCAGTCGCGGCCAGCCCCGACGCCGGTGAGCGCACGAAGCCGCCCAGCTTTCCGGCCACCGCCCCCACCGTCCAACCAGCCAGGTTGAAGCGCTGGCCTTGGGTCAACCCCCGCACGCCCTTCTCCACCTCGCTGGTCGGCCGCGGCCAGGCCACCAGCAAGGCTACCAGCCCCGCTAGCAGCAGCACCGCCCAGGTGCCGCGGCGTCGCAGCCAGCCTCGCTTGCGACCCACGGCCGCCGCGGCCCGCTCAGCGCTTCTGTCCTCAGTCACCATGGCCTGCATGGGGTCATTCATGTCTGGAAGTAGTCGGCGTTTCGATAGCTGTGGCCGACCAGCAGGCATACTCTGCGGCCGGCCACTCCTCTCTCATTCAAGCCCTCACAGGGCGCATTTGCAGTAATCCGCTTTCCCAGGCGCAAACGCGTCAGCGCCCCGGAAGGCCGGCGCGGCCTCCCGGGGCGCGATTTGTCGTACCATGGCTAGGGCGAGGGATGGGCCGCGCTCGCTAGGCCACTTCCCAGCGATCGATCACGTGGCGCTGTACCACCACCTCACGGCCGTCTCCATGACGCACCAGGGTTGCGCCCAGGTCGAACCACGCCACCGTGCCCTCGAAAGTGTCGCCCGTGCGCAGGAACAGGCGCACCGGCCGCCCCTCCTGGGATGCCTCGGCCAGAAAGGAGCTCAGGGCCTTGCGGGTCCACTCCTGGCGGTCAAGGAGCTCCGCCGGTGCCACGTCAAAGTATTCGGCCAGCTTCGTCAGCTCCTCTTCGCTGCCGATCTCGCGGTACCGCTGCTCGATCTGGCGGTAGGTGCCGGCTGGCACGCCCGTGGCCTTCTCGATGTCCCAGGGTGTAGCACCTCCCTTGACGGCCCGCAGGTAGCGGACGTAATCACCGGTGCTCATAGCTCATCAGCCTCGTCCGGCTCACCGTCCTCATCCTCATCCTCATCCTCGCCCTCATAGGCATCTACCGCCCTGCTCGCGGCGGGCCGGATGCGCTCGGCGATGGGCTCACCCTGCACCTCGTAATAGGCCACAGCCAATTTCTGCACCGTGACCTCCCGATCATCGGACATGGCCAGGGTCAGGGCATATGGACTGAAGCCCAACAGGCGACCCTCCAAGACTTGTCCATTGAACAGGGTCAGGTGCAAGTCTTGACGGCTCAGCTGCACCTCGGTCAGGTACACCAGCTCGTGCTCATCCACCGACTCAGGCAGGTAGGGGCGCTGGCGCTTGCCTTTGGGGATGTCGGGCTTGCGCTCAGCCAGCATGGCCTGGCACTGGGTCAACAGCCGGGCGGCCTCCTTGCGGGTCAGCATGCTCAGAGGCTTGCCGGCCAGCCGCAGCAGCTCGTCCCCGGTCATGTCCAGCTGGATCAGCAGTCCCTTGAGGTGCTCCAGCTGTGACGGCCGGGCCGGGCTGGAGGGCTGGCGCCGCGGCGCGCGGGCCGGCTTGCGCGGCTGCCGCGTGCGGTCCATGCGGCGGTCGTCAAAGGGCCGCGGGCCCGAGGGGCGCGGCTGCGATGGCCGTGTATCGTCGTAGCGCGAGTAGCGGTCGCCGCCGCCGTAACGGGGCGAGCCTCCCTGGCTGCCGTAGCCTGAGGATCCCCGCTCGGAGTTGTAGCGATAGTACCCCTGGTCATTACTGTACCGTGAGGATCCACCACCCTCGCCATAGCGTGAGGATCCGCCGCCCTCGCCGTAGCGGGACGGCCCACCACTCTCGCCGTAGCGCGGTGGGCGCCCTTCATTGTACCGGGAGGGGCCGGTATCGTCGCCGTAGCGAGACCCACTACCTGGGGGCCCCGGATATCGGGTGGAACCACTGTCGTAGTCCGGCCGCGCCGGTCCTGCCCCACCCGAATAGCGCGAGGGCGACTCCTCACCCACCCGGCTCGGCCCGCGCGGCGGCGGGTCCGAAAGCTCTTTGATCTCCCACGCTTCCACCGAAAGAGCCGTTGCCAGCTTCTCCAGGTCTTCCTCCGGGATGGCCCGGTGCCCAAGCTCATAGGCCTTGATCAGGCCCGGGGCGATTCCGGCCAGGTTCGCCAGCTCATCGATGGTCATCTTGTTGCGGCGGCGAATCTGCCATAAGTCGAGTGCCATGCTAACTACCTTTCTGTCTTTCCCTCAGGGTGATTCAACCGGCAACCCTCGGGTTGCCGAGATCCTCGGCTGTCCTAACCATGTGGCCTGTCCTAGGCCACTGTTGCACTGTCCTCCAATGCCTCCTCCTCCAGAGGTGGCAGGTCGTCCAGGCTCTGCAAACCAAAGTAACGCAGGAAGTCGAAGGTTGTGCCGTACTGAAAAGGACGCCCAGCCTGCTCCAGACGTTCCCCTTGCTCCACCAGGCCCCAGTGCAGCAGGGTGCGCAACACGCCGTCGCTGTTCACCCCTCGTAACTCGTCGATTTGGGTTCGCGTGATCGGCTGTCGGTAGGCAATGATGGCCAGCGCCTCCAGCGCGGCCGGGGACAGGCGGGTGGTCAGGTCCAGGCCTAGGAAGCGCTCCACGTAGGCCGCGGCCTCCGGGGCCGTAACGATCTGCACCCGGTTGCGATGGCGCTGCAGCCGCAACCCGCGCGTCTCATAGGCCAGGGCCAGTTCGCCCAGAGCCAGCTCGACCTGCTCGGCCGAGGTCTCCAGGCCGGCGGCCAAATTGTCCACGGTTACGGGTTCCGGGGCCACAAATAACAGGCTCTCCACCAACGCCACCATGGCTGGTGAGGATGCACCACTGGGCTCTATCCCAAGATCTTCTGACATCAGCCGGCATTACCCGCAGTGATTCCTGCACGCATCGGATAGAGAGGAACACCGCTCCTCGCTATCGGAGACACCCGCCAAATCCACACCGCTACAGCAACGTACCCCTTTGTTCAGGCCAGCCGACAAGCGCAGGCTAGCGAGGCCGACAAGGCCCCTGACTCCGACTTGCAGCCTCCACGAGATGGTTCATTTGGGTTGGCACAACGGCCCGAGCCCCACCCATCCCAAGGCGACCGCCCGCACCCGACTCGGCTCTCCTGATACTAAAACTCCCTATCGCTGACTGCCTATCTGGCCAGCAGCTCTACGACCTGGCGACATATCCCATCCTCGGCAAGTGAGCCATTTACCACTGTTCCAATTATACCAGGGTATCCCCAGAATATGCAAGTAACCTGCACCGGCCTCTGAATCACCTGAATACCCCCCTTCTCCCCCATTACACCCAGGGGTTCACCCTCCTGGCGGGCGTGGGCGGGGAGACCCGGCCCCTACGCACTCATCCCTGACTCCACCGCCGCCCGCTCCAGCCTCCCCATGGCTGCCTGGAGGGCCTGGCTCAGGTCGGCGATAATGTCCAACGGGTGCTCGGCACCCACGCTCAAGCGGATCAGGTGCGCCGGCACCCCGGCCAGCGAGCGGCCGGCATCGCCCTGTTGCTGGTGGGTCGATATGGCCGGGATGGTGGCCACGCTCTTGATGCGGCCCAGGTCCGTGGCCCGCCAGATCATCTGCAGGCCGTCGAACACCCGCCGCGCCGCGGCCGGGCCGCCGCACACGGTGAAGCCGAGCAGGTGCCCGTAGCGCGTCACCGGCCAGCCATAGTCCTCCTCGCCATCGGCCAGCACCATGTAGCGTCGCGCTACCTGGTGTCCCGGATCGCCGGGCAACCCCGGGTAGGCCACCCCCTCCACGGCCGGGTGCCGGGTCAAGAACTCCGCCACCTGCATGGTGCCAGTGCTCAGGCGGTCCATCCGGCTGCGCAGGGTGCGCAGGTCATTCAGGGCCAGCAAGGCGTTGAAGGGGCTCAGGGCCGGTCCGTGGTCGCGGAAGGGCAGTAGCTTCACATACTGGGCGAAGTTGGCCCGCATCTCGGGCGGCCCCACCTTGCTGGGCAGATCGTGCCGGGCGATCACGGCGCCGGCGATGGCGAAGCCGCTGCTGGCCATGCTCTTGCTCACCGAGTGCACCACGATATCCGCGCCGTGCTGCAAGGGGCGCATCAGGGCCGGCGTGGCCACGGTGGAGTCCACGATCAGGGGCGCATCTACCGCATGGGCCAGGGCGGCCACGGCCGCGATGTCGAACACGGCCAGGCCAGGGTTGCTGGGCATCTCGCCGTAGACCAGCCGGGTGTCATCGTCGATACTCTCCGCCCACTGGTCGAGGTCCAGCGGGTCGGCCACCCAGCGCACGTCCACACCCCGTTCGGCCGCATAGCGCTGGCTGAAGAGCATAAAGGTCCCGCCGTAGCAACGGGCGCTGGCCACGATGTTGATGCGCCGCCCGGCGTGGCGGCCGTGGCCCGCGGCCGGCTCCTCGGCCAGGAAGGGGTTGGTGGCCATGAACACGGCAGCCATGCCCGAGGCCGTGGCGCAGGCGCTCGTCTCGCCCGCGAAGCCGTAGCCCTCCAGCAGGGCCAGGGTCTCCTCCAGGTAGTGCAGGGTGGGGTTGGCGATGCGGGTGTAGGTCCATGACGGCATCAGGTATGCCAGGGCGGCCTCCATGTGGTCGCTGTTCTCGAAATGCTGGGCCGGGCTGAGATAGGCGGGCTCAAGGATGCTGCCCTGGTTGGCCCGGGCGGCATCCATGCCGTAGATGCCGTGCACGGCGATGGTGTCGAAGCGCTTGCCCCGCATGGCCGCGCGATGGGCCGCGGCCGCAGCCGATATGGCCTCGCCGCGTTCCACAACCTCTTGCACGCCAGGGGAATAGATTGGCTCGTTCATGGGTTTCTCCTTGGCCAGGCGGCTCAGTTTACAGATTGAAACAAACGACCTTGGGCTCGGTCATCTCCTGCAAGGCGAACTTGATGCCCTCGCGGCCCAGCCCCGATCCCTTTACCCCGCCAAAGGGCATGGCGTCGATGCGGTAGTCGGTGCTGTCGTTGACCATCACCCCGCCGCAGTGCAGCTCCGTAGCCGCGCGCCAGGCCGTGCTGAGATCCCGGGTGAAGATGCCGGCCTGCAGGCCGTAGTCCACCCCGTTGGCCTGGTCGATGGCCTCTTCCAGGGCGGCGAAGCGGCTGATGACGGTCACCGGGCCATAGACCTCCTCCCGGGCCACGCGGCAGAAAGGCGGCACCTCCTCCAGCACCGTCGGCGCATAGAAGGTGCCCCGCCGTGTGCCACCGCACAGTAGCCTTGCGCCCGCGGCCACCGCCTCGTCCACCCAGGCCTCGACCCGCCGGGCCTCCGCCTCGTCGATCAGGCAGCCCATGTCCGTGGCCTCGTCCAGCTTGTCGCCCACCACGTAGGCCCGGGCTGCGGCCACGAAGCGGGCCACGAACTGGTCATACACGACCTCGTGCACCAGCAGCCGCTGCACGTGCAGGCAGTTCTGCCCGGCGGCCCAGAACGCGCCGCTGGCGTTGGCCGCCACCGCCAGGTCGAGGTCCGCGTCGGGCATGACGATCACCGGCGCGTTGCTGCCCAGCTCCATAGCTACCTTTTTTAACCCGGCCCGCCGTACGATAGCCTCGCCGGTCTCCCGGCCGCCGGTGAACGAGATCATGCGCACCCGGGGATCGGTGACCAGCACGTCCCCGACCTCGCTGCCCCGGCCCGTGATCACCTGCAGCGCGCCGGCGGGCAACAGCCCGGTGTCGTGCAGGGCCTCGGCCAGCCGCAGCGCGCTCAGCGGCGTCGCCGAATGCGGCTTGACGATGATGGCGTTGCCTGCGGCCAGGGCCGGCCCTACTTTGTGGGCCACCAGGTTCAGCGGGTCGTTGAACGGCGTGATGGCGCCGATAATGCCGATGGGCTCCCGCACATACAGGCCCAGCCGGTTCTCGCTGCCTGGCCGTTGGTCGAAGGGGATGGTCTCGCCGCCGATGCGCCGGGCCTCCTCCGCGCTGATGCGCAGGGTGTCCACGGCTCGCGACGCCTCCTTGCGGGCCTCGCGGATGGTCTTGATCCCCTCGCGGGCAATGGTACGGGCGAAGCTCTCCTGGTCAGCGGCCACGGCGTCGGCCGCCCGGTGCAGCAGGGCCATGCGCTGGTGGCTGGGCAGCCGCCGCATGGCCGCGTAGCCGGCCTCGGCTGCGTCCAGCGCCTCGCACATGTCCGTGCTCGCGGCCATGGGCACGGTGTCCACCAGGCTGCCATCCTGCGGATCCCGCACCTCCAGTTGCCGGGGACGATCTACCCATCTTCCGTTCAGCAACATCTTCATAGCATAGTCTCCTTGCGTCGTGGCGCGTTGCCCTAGGGTTGGTCGCGGTCTACCGGCAGGGCCGTCGTGGACTTGATTTCCGCCAGCACCAGGCTGGTGCGGATGTGCGCAATGCCAGGCACCGTGGTTAGCCGGTCCACCACGAAGCGCTCCAGCTCCTTGCGATGGCGCACCACCACCTTGAGCTGGAAGTCGTACTCCCCGGTGACGTGGAAGCACTCCAGCACCTCGGGCATCTCCTGTACCACCGTCCTCAGCCGCTCGATGTCCTGCCGCTGGTGGCGCTCCAGGCTGACGTAGACCAGGCAGAGCATGTCGTAGCCTGCGGCCTCCCGGTCCAGCACCGCGGTGTAGCACCGGATCAGGCCGCGTTCCTCCAGCCGGCGCACCCGCGCGTGGGCCGCGGGCGGGGAGAGGGCCACCGCCCGCGCCAGGTCGGTATTGCTGATGCGGCCATCCGCCTGCAAGGCCGCCAGAATCGCCCGGTCGATGTCGTCCAGCTCGATCTTCATGTTACCTCAGTGTAACACGCTATAGCCCCTGCGTCAACGGATTGTCTGTAATTCGGTCGAAATAGCGAATAATCTAAACTATGGAAGCAGTTTCAGTTTGAAACGTTCAGAGGGCAGGGCCGGGTGGCGGCCGCGGCTGCCACCCGGCCCTGCGGCTAGCTACTAAAGAAGTACATCAGCTCCAGGTCCTCGGCGCTGAGTGTGCCGTTGGCCACGTCCGCGGCCAGCCGCTCGGCCAGCTGCTCGGGCGAGCCCGTGGCCCGGAACAGGCCCAGCAGCCCACCCTTGGGCTTGGGCAGCTCGGTGGGCAGGCTGGGGGTGTGGCCGTAGACCAGGTCGACGGTGGCCTGCAGCACGTCGTCGTTGCGGGGGAGGTAGCGGTGCACCTGCTCGACGTAGTACATGGTGGCCCCAGGCAGGCGGGCCGACCACAGGGGCACCGTGGCGTCCCCCGAGTCCGGCCCCTTGTCCTGGCGCACGATCTCCAGCTGCGGCCGGTCACCGGCGTCGAAGCTGCGGCGTACCTCCACGACGGTGTCCACGTGACAGCCGGCGATCTCGATGGTCTCCACGGGATGGTCGAAGTCCGCCAGCAGCTCGTGGAAGCGCCGGCCGGCGTCCAGGTAGTCCTGGCGCATGCCCGCTGTCCGCCACTCCCGGGCATCGTAGACGTCGAAGTCCACAGGGTAGCTCCGGCCGGCCGGGAAGAGGTCCCGGGGTGCCGGCAGCAGCTGGTAGCCGCTGGGCAGGTTGACCATCAGGCGGCGCACGTCGTTGTCGCCATTGAGCTTGGTGGCCAGCGCGGTGATGCTGTTGCCGTACATCAGGTCGGCCACGGCGCCGGCGGCGCCGAAGTGGGGAGTGCCGTGCATGATCAGCCGCTTGATGCGGCGCTGGGCTTGCTCCCGGTGGCGCAGCAGGTAGGCCCGGGACACCAGCCCGCCCATGCTGTGACCCACCAGGGTGAACTGCATGCCCGGATCGTCGTCAGCCCAGCGCTCGATGGCCTGGGCCAGCAAGTCGCCATTGCTCTCGATGGGCCGGCGCCAGTCGTAGGGGAACTCGAACAGCAGGCACTCCTTGCGCAGGGTCAGCGCTGCCTTCAGGTAGGATACTTTCTCCAGCCCGCTGGGCACGGAGTGGATGATGGGGCTGCCATCGCCGGTGCCGTCGGCGTTGAGCTCCAGGTAGCGGCTCTGGCCGTTGATGAACAGCGACGGGTTGATCCACAGCAGGCTGGTGATGCCGCGGATGCTGCTCAACAGGGAGCCCATGAAGCCGGGCAAGAGGACCACGGCTTCCCGCCGCCCGCGCACCGAGCGGGTCTGCGCCACCTCGCGCATGGCCGCGGCCTCCTCAGCCCCGAATAGCTGCTCGACGGCCTCCTGGCTGGTGCCCGCCTGCAGCTCCCGCTCGATCTCCTCCACCGAGAGGACCGACCACCGCATCATCAGATCTGTCGTGTTCATGGCTGCTCCGTGGGTACTACATTGAGGTCGACGAGGGCCAGGCCGTTGCCAGGCACCTTATCCTACACCGAACTGTCCCATAGGGCAAGCGCGCCGCACCTCGCCCCACCCCAACCACGACATGGTAGGGGCGGCCACGGCGGGCCGCTCCTACGCGCTATCGCAACTCATTGCGTTCCAAACCCCCAGTGCAATCTGGCCCTAGCCTGGAACGCATCGGCCGCGGGCGTTGGTGTGGGTGGCACCGGCCCAAGGTTCTACGGGTCAGGCTGTATGAAGAAACGAATATCAGGCAAGTCGGGCACCCCTAAGCTGGCGTCACCGCTCAAGGACTCTGCGGCCGGGCCGGTCCCATCCGCACTGTCCGATGTCCGGTCCCTCAGCGGCCTCCCGCGACTTGCCCCAGACCCAGCGGGCGGCCGCGGCGTCGGCTTCGGCTCTGGAGGTGCCTCTACCATCGGCAGCTCAGGCAGGGGATCACACTGCAGTTGGTCCACCAGCGCCCAGCCCTGGTTGCCGGTCTCCGTCTCTACCAGCAACCACTTCGGCTTCTCGCTGCGTCCCACCACGGCCAGGGCCGCATTGCGCTTCAACGGCGGCCTAACCTGTGCGTAGGGGAAGCCCGGCCCCTGGCGTAGCGTTATGATCGCATAGCGCACACGGCAACTGGATGAGTCTCCTGCTGGCGCAGCGCCATGGGCCGTGGCGGTTGCCGCCTGCAGCAGCAGCCACACGCAGGCCAGCGCTGCCGCCGCCCACACGATGGAACGAACACGGTGAGCTGGCAGGGTCACGTCATTGGACAGAGGGGCGTGCGATGAGTGGTGTATCATGATGGGCGGGCCTCCTGGGTCCCGGGGCATGGCTACCGCAACGAGCTTGATTGCAGTGGCCTTTCTAGCAATCCAGCAACCGTGTTCTGCGCATTGCTGCACAGGTTCCACAGGTCGCGTACGTACCAGTCGTACAACTGGTGCTTAGCTTCTTCTACACACTGTGCGTAGGCAGAGCCGGCCGCCTGCAGGTCCTGCCGGGCGCTTTCAGGATCGCCCCGGCCGAGACTCACCTCCGCCTGGCGATGATGGGCCGTGCCCAAGTCCAGGTAGGCATAAGCCCGCAGGGATCGCTCCTCGGCAGGGATGGCTGCCAAAGTTGCCTCGACCTCGTCGGCGGCTGTCGCCAGGTACGCTCCGGCCAGCTCAGGCTCGCCCTCGTGCCGATAGACATCTCCCAACAGCTGGTTGGTGGCGCTCTGGGCCAGGCGTGCCCTCAGCCATGCTCCGTCCTGCTGTCCGCCCGCGTGCTCCTCCGCCAGGGCGTAGTACTCCAACGCCTCGTTGGCCAACCGCTCCACTTCGGCCGTCTCATCTCGATCTGGCATTGCCTGTGAAGACCCCTGCCACAATCTTTGGGCAGCCCTGCGCCGGAGATTACCCAGGCCAACGTAGGCTCGAGCGTAACCCGGGTCGAGCTCCAGAGCCCTCCGCAGGGCCTCCTCAGCCTCCTCATCCCGGCCCAGCGATACGGCCTGCCGGCCGAGGAACAGGTAGATGATCTCTTTGCCCTGGCCCTCGTCCCACTCCTCCACCTCCAGGGCTCGCCGAAATGCTGCGCTGGCCGCCTCGAACTGGCGGGCCGATTCCAGCACCAGGCCAGCGGTGAAGAAGGTCAAGGCTTCGGTCCTGGCTGCCAGCACCTGGTTAGCCTCGAACCAGAGGAACGAGCTGCCGGCATCGGTAGGTACAGGGATCGGATCGCCCAGGTCGTAGCGGCCCAATAGCTCGTCGATGTCGTTGGAGGCCAGGCTGGCCACGTAGAACTCGGGTGTGAAGCTGGCCGGGTTCTGATCGACCCGGTGGTTGCCGTAGATGACGATATCGGCCTTGATCTTCTCGGCCAGGGCCTCAGCTTTGCGGGCCCGTTCCTCGGGGGTCGTGCCGGCAACAACGCCCAGCCTCGTCCGTTTCTCTGTGATGTCCATGCTGTCGTGCCAGATCTGCACCTGGAACTCCTCACGCAAGGGGTCGAGCTCGTTCTGCAGCTCGGAGTAGACCCAGGCGCTCAGGCTCTGTCCCAGATCCGAGCGATGCACCCGGCCGCTCTCGTCCACCTCGCCGAATTCGGCTACGGCGATGTTGAAGTTTCCCGTCATGGCCGCGGGTCCCAGAGCGCGCACGGCGATGGTCCCGGTCACCACAATCGCCAGCACCAGCATCAGGAGGAAGGGCAGGACAGGCACGGCCAGCGTGCCGATCTGGATGTTGCCCTTGCCGATGATGACGCCGGCCGCGCCCTCGCCGACGCTGCCGGCGATCACATCTCCCGGGCTGCCGGCCACGCGGGCCAACTCGGGGAGTGTGCGGTCCCACCAGGTAGAAGCTGCGGAGTTGCTGTTGTCGGTTGCGTTGTTGGCCATGGTGCACTCCTCTCACCATAGTAAACGCAGCCGAGCCACGGATTCACGGGCCGAGCGCTTACCCCCGGCGCCCGCCGAACGCGCGCTGGAGCCAGGACGTCCGGTCCAGCTGCGTGTTGTTCTTCCCGACCACCACGTGGTGGGACTGGCCCGAGACGTCGGCGATGATGAGGTCTCCCGCCACCGAAGGGTTCGAGATGGGATCAACCGGCGGGCTGGCGGCCTGGGCCTCCTCCCGCTCCCACAGCAGCCCGTCTTCCGCCCGCATGGTGAGCACCGGCGCCGCCCACCACGGCGACTCCAGCCCCACCTGGCCCACCAGGGCGGTGCGACCCTCGACCGCGGCCGCGTCTACCGGCCAGCCCTCGGCCAGGGCGCTATAGAAGGCGGCGGCGAACACCACCGCCAGGCGGTCCGGGATATCGGACTGCATCCCCAGGGCGGCCGGGATCTCGCGCTGCACCAGGGCCCGGGCCACGCCACCGGCCCCCTGGCCGGTCTGGCAGGCGTTCAACAGAGCGAAGCGCACATCCGCCCGGCTGAAGAGCAGGGCCAGCTCGGTGCTGCCCACCATGTGTACGTCCCACTGTCCGACCCTATCCTGGCGGGCCAGGCTCAGAGCTCCCTGCCCCCGGGATTCATCGTAGATCCCGTGCCCGATGAAGTGGACCAGGTGGGGCTGCCGGCGGCGCAAGGCCTCCTGCAGGTCGCCAAAGGTCACGGCGCCCTCCAGCCAGTGCACCTCCAGCTGGCCGGCCTGCTGCAGGGGCTGGAGGACCGCGTCCAGGGCCTGGCGCTCACGCTCTGTGCCCAGCACGGGCAGCCCCAATGTCGCCGAGTCCACGGCGATCCCCAGCATGCGCAAGGGGCCGTCGACGGCCAGCGGCTCGATGCGGCGGCCGGCGCGCACGTAGCGCACCAAGGGCAGGCGCGGGTCGAGGCCGAGCCACTGGTTGCGCCAGTAGCCCGCCTCCCAGGGCACGGCGGCCAGCTCTTCGCCGGTGATCAGGAGCCGCAGGCGCAGGCCTTCGCCTGCCCGGGCGGCGCCGGCCAGGCTGGCCGCCCACCGCTCGCCCACGGCGTCCGGCAACAGCGCCTGCCCTATGCGATCGCTCAGGCCGTCCAGGGTTACAGGCGCGTCCAGGGGGTGCGCCAGGCCGGGCCAGGCCGCGGTCACTTCCTCCTCGCCCTCGGGCGAGGCCAGCACGCGCGTCGTTAGCTGGCCGTCGCGCAGGGCCAGTTCAAGGTCGAAGTTGCGGTAGACGATACCCCCGAGGGAAGGGATGGATGGTTGGCTCTCGGTCATGGCGGCCTCCACGTTGCGCCTGGTCTGAACCAGTTTTCCGGAGGGCAGGGCGTGACGCGCCCGTGCCTCTCATGAAAGATAAACGCAGCCGGAGGGGCTTATTGGGGCGATGGGATGATATGGGTGCACCTGGAACGGGTTCAAGTCCGTCATTGCGAGACCGCCATACCGCCTAGAGGTTGGCCTGGAGGCGCAAGATGGCCCAGACTGGTCCAGTCTCCGAAGACTGGACCAGTCTTCATCCTCGACCGCTCGGCGGTATGACGGTCTCGCAATGACGCGCCCGGTCAGACTCAGGGGAGCAGGCCGTTGGCGCGGCGGTATTGGCGGAAGGCGTCCAGGCGCTCCAGGTCGATGGTGGCCACCAGGTAGCCCTCAGCCCCGTCGTCCACGGTGCGGCGGATGGCCTCCAGCTCCGGCTCGGCACTGGGATCGACGATGGCACTCACCCCCCCACAGCGATAGGGCGCCTCCGACGTCGTGGCCTGGTCGCTCACCGCTACGGCGATCACGTTCTCCTGTGCCCGCACCAGGGCCAGGCCGTGCCACAGCAGGCGGGCGTAGGCCGGGTCCGACTGGGGGCGAATGGTGGTCTGCGCCGGCACGCACAAGACGTCGATGGCGCCGGCCAGCTCTCGCACCAGGTCCGGATACCACAGGTCCGAGCAGATCAGCACCCCGCAGCGCACCTCCTCGATCTCCAGCACCAAGGCGCCACGTCCCGGCGCTACCCCCCGTTGTTGCTCGAAGCCGAAAAGCATCCGCTTGTCGTAGCTGCCTACCGCCTGTCCCGTGCGGTCAAACACCAGCGCCGTGTTGAGGCGCAGCTGCCGCTCGGCCTCCCAGTGCTCCACCGAGCCCGCTACCAGGTGCACGCGATGGTGCCGGGCCAGCCCGGCCGCGAAAGCGGTGGCGGCCTCCCACTGTCCGGTCTCTCCGGGTCCCTCCATCACGGCGTTGAAATGCTCGGGCAGCACCGCAATGTCGACGGCCTGGCCCGCCGTCGCTTGCACCAGGAGCGTCGAGATGCGCTCAAAGGTGCGCTCGGGGTGGCCGAAGCTCACCGCCGGCTGTATGGTGCAGATCGTGATGGTCCTGGTCATCGTCGTCATCTACCTCCCGAGGCCCTACGGCGAGGCCTCCTCGACGATTATACCTGGCGGCCAGGGGGCGGTCAATCGGTTGACGGCGGCACGGGCCTGTGGCATAATCCCCCTGGCGGCGTCATCCACCAAGGAGCCTGCAATGCCTGAGCCCAATGATCCTCGGACCCATCCACACCGCACCGAGACCCGCACCCGGGCCCTGGCCCTCTTCCAGGAGGGTTATGAGCTCCAGACCCAGGGGCTCTGGGCCGAGGCCATGGCGCGCTATCGCGAGTCGATCCGGCTCTATCCCACTGCTGAAGCCCACACCTTCCTGGGCTGGGTGTACAGCCTGCTCAGGCTCTACGAGGAGGCCATCGCCGAGTGCCGGCGGGCCATCGAGGTCGATCCCGGCTTCGGCAACCCGTACAACGACATCGGCGCCTACCTGGTGGAGCTCGACCGGCCCGACGAGGCCATCCCCTGGTTCGAGGCCGCCCTGGCCGTCCCCCGCTATGAAGCCCGCTGCTATCCCTGCTACAACCTGGGCCGGATCTTCGAGAAGAAGGGTGATTGGCTGCGCGCCATCACTCTCTATCGGGCCGCTCTGGCCGAGAACTCCACCTACGACCTGGCCCGCACCGCCTGGATGCGCCTGCAGGCCCGCCTCAACTGAGGGAGTCCCATACCCATGAACTATCGCCCGCTCGGCCGTACCGGCTGGCACGTCTCCGACATCAGCTTCGGCGCCTGGGCCATCGGCGGCTCCTGGGGCGCGGTCGACGACGTCGAGTCCCTGGCCGCATTGCACAAGGCCCTCGACCTGGGCACCAACTTCATCGACACCGCCGACGTGTACGGCGACGGCCGCAGCGAGCGCCTGATCGCCCGTGTGTTGAAGGACCGGCCGGGAGAGCGCATCTACGTGGCTACCAAGGCCGGCCGCCGGCTCCCCAAACAGGTGCCCGAGGGCTACACTCGGGAGAACCTCACGGCCTGGATCGAGCGCAGCCTGCGCAACCTGGAGACGGAGGCCCTGGACCTGGTCCAGCTGCACTGCCCGCCCACCGCCGTCTACTATATGCCCGAGGTCTTCGGCATCCTGGACGACCAGGTGGCCGCCGGCAAGCTGCTGCATTACGGCGTCAGCGTGGAGAAGGTCGAGGAGGCCCTGAAGGCCATCGAGTTCCCTGACGTCAAGACCGTGCAGATCATCTACAACATGGTCCGCCTGCGGCCGGCCGACCTGTTCTTGCCCCAGGCCCAGGCCAGGCAGGTGGGAATCCTGGCCCGGGTGCCCCTGGCCAGTGGCCTGCTGACCGGCAAGCTGCGCGCCGACAGCGCGTTCCAGGCCGACGACCATCGCCAGTTCAACCGCTATGGGGAGTCCTTCGACGTGGGCGAGACCTTCTCCGGGGTGCCCTACGGGATGGGGCTGCAGGCCGTGGAGGAACTGCGCCAGCTGGTGCCCGCTGGGGCCACCATGGCCCAGTTTGCCCTGCGCTGGATCCTGATGGCGGACGCTGTCACCTGTGCCATCCCCGGCGCCAAGCGGCCGGCCCAGGCGGCGGACAACGCCGCGGCCAGCGACCTGGCCCCGTTGAGCCCAGAGACCATGGCCGCGGTGGCCGAAATCTACGATCGTCTGATCCGGCCGCACGTGCATCAGCGGTGGTAATCCGCACCCATCGTAGGGCCTGAATGGCAGGGCTGCGGCAGCCCCGCCCGGGCCACCCCGCCATTCAGGCCCGTACCTTCATCATCCATGATCAGACAGAGACATGGATCGATGACGTGGACTTGACAAGGGCTGAATACGCGCTATACTCCCGGTTCACAATTGCATAGCCACGATGCTCTTATCCAGAGAGGCGGAGGGACCGGCCCTGTGAAGCCTCGGCAACCCGGTTGGATAGTTCGTAGCCAACCACGGTGCCAATTCCGGCAGACGACGTCTGGAAGATGAGATCAGGTCCCAGTACCCTGCTCCTCCCAGCCGGACCCTATGTCCGGGCTGCGGCAGGACAGCCACCAAGGTGTTGATAGACCCTCTCGCTTTCCCGGCGAGAGGGTTTCTTGGTTGTAGCCTAACTTAATGTGAAGGAGACGTATCGTATCATGACAGGTCAAGCCACTAACGGCCATCGCTTCGGCTTCACCACCCGCCAGCTGCACGCGGGCCAGCAGCCTGACCCGGCCACGGGCAGCCGGGCGGTGCCGATCTACCAGACCACCAGCTACCAGTTTCGCGACACCGGCCATGCCGCGGACCTGTTCGCCCTGCGCGAGCTAGGCAACATCTATACCCGCATCATGAACCCTACCACCGACGTGCTGGAGCGCCGCCTGGCCGACCTGGAAGGGGGCGTGGGTGCCCTGGCCGCCAGCAGCGGCCACGCCGCCCAGGCCATGGCGGTGCTGACCCTGTGCGGCGCGGGCGACCACATCGTCAGCAGCAGCCGGCTCTACGGCGGTACCTTCAACCAGTTCAACTACACCTTCCCGCGCATCGGCATCGACGTCACCTTCGTCGATCCCGCCGATCCGGCGAGCTTTGAGCGCGCCATCCGGCCCAACACCAAGATCATCTACGGCGAGACCCTGGGCAACCCTGACATCAGCGTCTTCCCCTTCGAGGAGGTGGTGGCCATCGCCAAAGCTAACGCCATTCCCGTGGTGATCGACAACACCTTCGCCACCCCTTACTTGTGCCGGCCCCTGGAGTGGGGCGCCAACATCGTCATCCACAGCACCACCAAGTTCCTGGGTGGCCACGGCACCAGCATTGGCGGCATCATCGTCGACGGCGGCACCTTCGACTGGCGCAGCGGCCGCTTCCCCAACTTCACCACGCCTGACCCGTCGTACCACGGCCTGGTCTACGCCGACCTGGGCGCACCCGCCTTCATCCTCAAGGCCCGGGTGCAGATCCTGCGCGACATCGGGGCCTGCCAGGCCCCCTTCAACAGCTGGCAGACTCTGCAGGGCATCGAGACCCTCAGCCTGCGCATGGACCGCCACGTGGCCAACACCCGGCGCGTCGCCGAATACCTGTCCGAGCATCCGGCGGTAGCCTGGGTGTCCTATCCCGGCCTGCCGAGCCACCCCGACTACGCTAGAGCCCAGCGCGTCCTGCCCAAGGGCCAGGGCGCCATCCTGGGCTTCGGCATCAAGGGCGGTGCCGCGGCCGGCCAGCGCTTCATCGACAGCCTGCAGCTGCTGAGCCACCTGGCCAACGTCGGCGATGCCAAGAGCCTGGCCATCCACCCCGCCAGCACCACCCACAGCCAGCTGACGGCCGAGGAGCTGTCCAGCGCCGGGGTCACGCCCGACTTCGTGCGCCTCAGCATCGGCATCGAGGACGTCGAGGATATCCTGTGGGACCTCGACCAGGCCCTGGCCGCGGCGGCCTGAGCCCATAAACCACGGCTGGTCCACCAGGGCAGGGCAAAGGCCCCGGTGGGCCGGCAGGAAGAGCCCGGTAAGCAAGCCTATGACCCCAATTCCTGTCCCCGGCTCCGTGGGCATCGTGGAGACCGACAGCTTCACCTTCGCGGAGGACACGCCCTTCATGTTGGAGAGTGGCGCCACCATCGGCCCGGTGACCCTGGCCTACGAGACCTACGGCCGGCTCAACGCCGAGCGCTCCAACGCCATCCTGGTTTGCCACGCGCTGAGCGGCGGCGCGCACGCTGCGGGGTACCACAGCGCGGACGACCCGCAACCGGGCTGGTGGGACGACTGCATCGGGCCGGGCAAGGCCTTCGACACCGAGCGCTACTTCGTGATCTGCAGCAACGTACTGGGCGGCTGCTACGGTTCCTCGGGTCCGGCCAGCACCAACCCGGCCACCGGCCGGCCCTATGGCCTGGCCTTTCCCGTGGTTACGGTCGGCGACATGGTCAACGCCCAGGTACGCCTCGTCGACCACCTGGGCATCGACCGCCTGCTGGCCGTGGCCGGGGGCTCCATGGGCGGCATGCAGGTGCTGGCCTGGGCCGCCAACCATCCCGAGCGGGTGGAGGCGGTGCTGCCTATCGCCACCACCGCCCGCCACAGCCCCATGTTGATCGCGTTCAGCGAGGTCGGCCGGCAGGCCATCTACGCCGACCCGGCCTGGAACCGCGGGGAGTACTACGATGGCGGCCCCAAGCCGGACGCCGGCCTGGCCGTGGCCCGCATGGTCGGCCACATCACCTACCTGAGCGAGCAGTCCATGCACGAGAAGTTCGGCCGCCGGCTGCAGGACCGCGAGCGCTTTGGCTACGACTTCCAGACCGAGTTCGAGATCGAGAGCTACCTCGCGTACAACGGCCAGAAGTTCACCCGGCGCTTCGACGCCAACTGCTATCTCTACATCACCAAGGCCATGGACTATTTCGACCTCGGCGCGGCGTATGGCAACCTGGCGGCCGCGTTTGTGTGCTCGACGGCGGTGAAGTTCCTGGTGGTCAGCTTTACCAGCGACTGGCTGTATCCCAGCTATCACAGCAAGGAGCTGGTCAGCGCGCTGACTGCGGCCGGGGCCGACGTCACCTACCTGGACATCCAGAGCTCCTGGGGCCACGACGCCTTCCTGCTGGAGGTGGACACCATGACCGACCTGCTGGGCGGCTTCCTCCACCGGCTGGCGCGCGAGGCTGCGGTATCCGCTCCGGCCACGAGGTGACCGTGGACCCCGTGCTGGCTGCGCTGCGGCCTGACCTGCAGGCCATCGCCGCGCTGCTGCCGCCCGGCGCGAAGGTGCTGGACCTGGGCTGCGGCGACGGCGCGTTGCTGGATTACCTGGTGCGCCAGCGGCAGGTGCGAGGGCGGGGCATCGAGCTAAGTGAGGCGGGGGTGCTGGCCTGCGTGCGCAAGGGCTTGAGCGTGCGGCAGGGACACCTGGAGGAGGGGCTGTCAGACTACCCCAGCGGCAGCTTCGACTACGTGGTTCTGAGCCAGACCCTGCCCTTCCTGGACGACCCGGCGGCCATCCTGCAGGAGATGCTGCGGGTGGGTCACAGGGCGATCGTTAGCTTCCCCAACTGGGGCTACTGGCGCTGCCGCCTGCAGCTGCTGCTGGCCGGCTGCATGCCCCAGGCCCCGGACCTGCCCCAGTCCTGGCACGAGGCCCCGCGCTGGCAGGCCTTCAGCATCACGGATTTCGCACGGCTGACCCGAGCGCTGGGGCTGGATATCATCCACGAGACCTACCTGGCCCACGGCCGGCAGGTGCACATCATCAAGGTCAAGAACCTGCTGGCGACAACGGCGGTGTTCGTGCTGCAGAGGCACAGGTAGACGGGAGGGCGAAACGCGATCCCATCAACTGTTTTTCCCGGAG
>JAULUH010000464.1:0-7265 GCA_032111745.1 Anaerolineae bacterium
TGGCGCCGTTGCCGGACAGGGTGATGACCAGGCCGGAGATTCCGAAGCCCAGGGTGAGGGCGGCCAGCAGGCTCAGGGCCAGGCCGAGGTACTTGCCGAGGAACACCTCCAGGCGGCTGACAGGCTGGGCCAGCAGGTAGGCCAGGGTGCCCTGCTCCCACTCGCCGGCCAGGCTCTGGGCACCCACGGTCAGGGCCATGAGGGGCACGATGAGCAGCACCAGGTTGATCAGGCTGGCGGCGGTGCGGCCGAAGCCGGCGAAGCCCACCACACCCGAGCCGGCCAGGGCCAGATAGGAGAAGGCCAGGGCCAGCACGGCGAAGGCCACGGTATAGAGGATGAACCAGCGGTTGCGCAGGGCATCCCGCAGCTCCTTCTGGGCCAGGGTCCAGATCGTGGAGAAGTCAATGCTCATGGACAGCTTCCTGTACCTCGAAGTCCAGGACCGGGATGCTGGCGTCGCCCAGCACGCCGATGGGGAGGGCCTTGCGGTCCGGCGGGACGTCCACCAGGACGCCGGTGCCGTTGCGCGCGGCAATGAAGCCGCCGGCCTGCAGCACGGCCATGGCCTGCTCCAACATCGTGGCCGGCACGCGCAGCCTGACCTGCGTGCGCAGTCCCAGCCGCTCGGGCAGCTCCGCGGCCGGGCAGGTGACCTGCAGCTGGCCGCGATCCATCACCAGGGCCCGGTTGGCCAGGGCTTCGATCTCCTCCAGGCGGTGAGAGCTGAAGAGGATGGTCTTGCCGGCGGATTTGACGCCGGACAGCAGGTGCAGGAACTGGTAGCGGGCGGCGGCGTCCAGGTTGGAGGTGGGCTCGTCCAGCACGAGCACCGGGGGGTCGGTCAAGAGGGCCAGGCCGAGGGCCAGCCGCTGCTTCATGCCGCCGGACAGGGCACCTACGGGCTTGGCGGCGTGCTCGGAGAGCCCCACCTCGGCCAGGACGGCCTCGGCGCGGCCGGCCGGCGCCTCTTTGAGCCGGGCGTAGAACCGCGCGGTGTCCAGGGTATCCATATCGGGGTAGAAGGCGAGCTCCTGCGGCACGTAGCCCAGCAGGCGGCGCACGGCCTTGCCCTGGCGGTGGGCATCGAGTCCATCTACCAGTATCTGACCGTCGTACCGCAACAGGCCCAACAGGCACTTGATGACTGTGGTCTTGCCGGCACCGTTGGGGCCCCACAGGGCCAGGGCTTCGCGGGCGTCGACCTGGAAGCTGAGCTTGTCGACGGCGGTGAAGGCGCCGAAGCGTTTGGTGAGGTTGGCGATGGTGATCATAGGCCTCCCTGGCTGCGACCGGGCTGGCGCGCGCGGAGGCGCGATGGAGAGCTCTGGCGCCGGCCAGCCCCCAGGGCTATGATCAGCAGCGCCAGCCCGGTCATGGTGATGGCTACGGCCAGGTTGGCGGCCAGGGGCGGGTCAGCCAGGCCGGGCGTGGCGGGCAGCGCGGGCGGCACCATGAGGGGGTGCTCGTCGGCCATTTTGGCGCGGGGCTGGAAGATGGGGAAGGCTTTGGCGGCGAGGTCGATGGCATCGGTGGCCGGGCTGAGCTGGAAGAGCCGCAGCTCCGGGTACCTGTCCAGCAGGTTCTCGTAGAGGCTCTTGCTCTGGTAGGTGATATCGCCGACGCGGTCGCCATCGGCGTCGAAGCCGGCGTAATCGCTCCAGAAGTTGCCCCGGCCCTCGAAGGACCAGTGGTTGCCGCGCAGCTCGCCGCCACCGGCGATGGCGATCTGCTCGTTGTTCTCCTGGAAGACATTGCCGGTATAGATGTTGCGCTGGGTCAGGGGCAATAACTCGATGCCGATCTCGTTGTAGGCCAGCAGGTTGTCCCGGAACACGACGGTGGAGTCGGCCTCCCGGGGGGAGTTGTCCACGTACAGGCCGATGCGGTTGTCGACGAGGCGGTTGCCCTCGGCCACGATATAGTCCACATCCTTGAGGCCGACGCCGTAGCCGCTGGGGCCGTGGCTGCCGACCACCAGGTTGTTGCGCATGGTCAGCCCATAGCCGTACATCAGGTAGATACCCACGGAGTTGTGGCGGAGGATATTCTCCTCGACCAACTGGTTATCGCTGAACATGAAGTGCAGGCCGTAGCGGCCGTTCTCGACGGTGTTGCCCCGGATCACCATGTTGGGGGAGAACCACAGGACCACGTCCCGGCTGTCGTGGACCTGATTGCCCTCGACCAGGCTATCCTGGCTGTACCAGACCCGGATGCCATCCCCGCGGCGCCCGATGTCCAGGTCCTTGCCGCCGACCTGGTTGCCGCGCACGATGCTCCCGGGAGCTTCCTTGAGGTAGATGCCGAAGAGCACATCCTCCAGGCGGTTGTCCTCGATGGTGAGCCGGGGGGCCAGGCCGGTGATGCCGGCGTGCTCCTGGTCCAGGGAATCGCCGCTATGGCGGATGACCAGGCCACGCACGGTCACATCGGGCGCAGTGATGGTGATCACATCTCCCAGGCCCTGGCCGTCGACGACCGGCCAATCCTGGCCCTCGAGGGTCAGGCCAGGGACGTCCAGGACGAACGGGCCGGGGTAAGTGCCTGGCGGCACGACGATGGTATCGCCGGGCTGTGCAGCGGCGAGCGCGGCCTGCAGGTCGAAGGGCTGGGCTAAGACTGGTCCAGTCTCCGGAGACTGGACCAGTCTGGAGGCGACGCGGGGGAAGACTGGTCCAGTTTCCGAAAACTGGACCAGTCTGGGAGATACCAGGGCCAGGGTCGAGATGGCCAGGACAAGAAGGCGGTAGTTGAGAGCCATGGTCAATAGGGGCAGTTCGCCGGGTCGGGGCCGCCGGGAAGCTCGAAGTCGTGCTAGCCGTGCTCTGCCATTTGGGCTTCCACCAGCGGCTTGTAAGCCCGGCGGTGGAAGTAGAGGCCGATCAGAATCAGGGTACTGGCCAGAATGGCCAGCCACAACCCGGGGCCGGGGCTGGCGTCGGTGCTGAACTGGGCGATGTGGCCGGTGAACAGGACCGGCGGCACGAAGGGCTTAACGCTGCTGGAGAGGGGCGCGGTGGGATCCAGGTTCTGCCCGAAGTTGGCCAGCCAGAACTGCAGGTCGAGGAGAAAGATGAGTGGGAAGAGCAGGGCGGGCAAGACCAGGAGGGCGGCCCAGCGGTTGTGGACGAACACGGCGCCCAGGATGAGCAGAGTCAGCACCACGACGCCGATGATGGAGATGGATCTCTCGAAGGTGGCCGCTTCCTCCAGGGGCCGCATGCCGATGTAGTGGTTGAGGCCGTCGATCTCCCGCACGTCGCCCTCCAGGTGGTTGAGATAGGCCACGACGAACAGTCCCTTGGGATACTGGGGGGCGTTGAGGCGCAGCTCCCAATAGGGCAGGAAGATAGAGATCAGCAGCAGCGCAGCCGCGGCGACAAAGAGCAGGGTCGGGATCAGGTATGTGGCCCGGTTCACCTTGAGCTCCGCCTCAGGTACCCGGGGGCCGAGGATCTTCTCTACTGTTTCTGTCATGCGATTGGCCTGCCTTTTTTGTGATCAGTGATCGGTAATCGGTAATCGGTGATCGGTGATCGGTTAGGACCGGCTACTGATTTTTGATTACCGACTGACTATTTTCAATTATGGATTACCGATCACTGATCACCGATCACCGATAACGCCACTACGGCTCTACGAGCATATAGCCCATCATCTCCAGGTGGAGGGCGGAGCAGAACTCGGTGCAGTAGTAGGCAAACGTACCGTCGGCGGTGGCGTCGAACTCGAAGCTGACGGTCTCGCCGGGCTCGATGCTGAGGCTGACGCTCTGGCCGCCCAGCTGGAAGCCGTGGGTGGCATCGTGAGCGGTCTCGACGTTGGTGATGTGCCAGGTCACGTGGTCGCCAGTCTGCAGCTCCACGCGATCGGGGGTGAGGTGGGAACGGATGGAGGTGGAGAAGATCTCCACGTTCTGGCCATCCCGCTCGATGCGCTCCTCGCCCGTGGCCGTGGCAAACTCCGAGGGTGCCTGGGTGATCGCATCCCAGCCGACCTCGGGGTAGGCGTTCCAGGCCTTGATCTTGTCGGCCTTGATCATCTGGGCGTAGTGGGGCTCGCCGATGCCCATCGCCATATCGTAGATCACCTTCATGGGGCTGATGCTGATATCGATGAGCTGCTCATTCTGCGGCAGCAGGGGGCCGACGGGCAGGAAGCGGTCGACGGCCCACTTGTTGAGCGCCACCAGGTACTTGCCGTCGGGATCGACGGTATCGCCCTCGGCCGAAACCAGGTGGCCGATGTTGTACTGCACAGGCACTTTCTCGACCAGGGTATAGGCCGCGGGGTCGTCGCCGCCCAGCTTCCACTTGGCCACAGCGCTGTCGAGGTAGAGGCTGGTATAGGCGTGGCCGGTGTTGTCGAACTGGGTGTGTAGCGGCCCCAGGCCCAGCTCCACCTGGGCCTGCACGACGGCGTCGTAGTCCAGCACCGGAATGCCATAGGGATCGGTGGTCCAGTTCTTGTCCGCGATGGCCTGCTCGATCTTGGCCATGGAGTAGATGGTGACGTGGGGATCGAGCTTGCCGGCCACCACGATGAACTTGCCATCGGGGGTGACGTCGGCGCCGTGGGGGCTCTTGGGCTCGGGCGCGAAGTAGAGGACGCCCTCGGCGACGGCGGTGGGGATGCGGATCACGGGCATGCCGTTGATCACCTCGGCCTTGCCGGCCTTATAGACCTCTTCGGCCTTCTTCCAGTTGAAGATATGCAGGTAGTCCATGTCCCGCTGGCTGACGCCGGCCTCGAACTGGGGGTTGCCCTGCATGTTGCCGCCGGTGGCCATCTCGGTGTTGAAGGAGTTGCAGAAGCCCCAGCCGTCGCTGGCCAGCTTGCCGGCATCGCACAGGTCCTGCCAGTAGGGGGGCACCTCGATACTGAAGGATTCCTCGGGGATAATGCGGCCTTTAGCGCGGTCGAACTTCCACAGGGTGATCACGCCGCGGTATTTCTCCTGGTACTCCTCCAGGGGCGCGTACTCCCAGCCCAGGGGTGTGGAGTACTGGGTGCCCTGGATGATGTAGTCGGTGTTGGGCGTGACGAAGGTGGAGCCGTGGTTGCTGATGATGTTGGGGTCCTTGACGATCTGCTTGGTTTCGAAGTCCCGCAGGTCGATCACGGCCACCCGGGCGTTAACCTTATCGTTGATGAAGACAAACTGGCCGTCGTAATCGCCGTTGGTCTCGCTGAGGGCGGGGTGGTGGGTGTCGCCCATGCGAATCGACGTGTCGCCTACGTTGCCGGCATCCAGCACTGCCTCGGTGCCCTTCTCGCCGAAGCCGTAGCCCTGCCAGGCCTCGGGCGTGAAGACGGCGATGTTCTTGAGGATGCGCATGGAGGGCACGCCGGCCACGATGAGGTTGCCGGAGTGGCCACCGGACAGGAACAGGTAGTACTCGTCCCACTTGCCGCTGGGCACGTAGGTTTTGACCGCGGCGGCGATATCGTCGGGGGTCAGGCCGCGCTCCTGGGCAATGGCCAGGATGTCTGCCGGCACCGCGCCCGCGGCGCCGGGCGCGGGGGTGGGAGTCTGGCCGCGGCGGCCGCAGGCCACGCCGACGGTGGCCACCAGGGCCAGGATCAGAACCAGCAAGAGCATGCGTCTCATGGGGAGTCCTCCTTCTCACGACGAGGTTGGGTGGTGAGGCTCGGGCGGCGTGCGCCCCGCCCGCGGCGCTGGCGGCGAGGCCAGGACGATGAGAAACGGCAACCCGACGGCGTCCTCAGGGCAGACATCCTCGCAAAAGCCGCAATAGGTACAGCGATGTCCAAACCGCACCACGGCTTTGCCGTCGCGCAGGTCAAGGACATCGGTTGGGCACGCTTCCACGCAGCGCCGGCACCCCGTGCAGCGCTGTGGATCAATATGGGGGAGCGGCCATGTTTCCACTGTGGCTGGACCATTCGCGACGTTGGTGATGCTCTGGTGCTGTACCTGGGGGTGGGTTGTTCACTCTATACCCCAGTATAGTATGAGCCAGGCTGCAGCCATACGACTTTAGTCGTAAAGCTGCGCCGTCCCCATGGCCGGAAGCCCGGCCGTTGATCCCCCGCTACGGTGTTCTCTGAAGGTGCTAGACTTCGGCCTCGGCCTGCAGCCGGTCCGGATCGAGGATGACGATGCGGTGGCGGTCGAAGGCAATGATGCCGTCGGCAGCCATGTTGCGCAGGGTGCGGCCCACCACGTCGCGCACGGTGCCGAGGCGGGCGGCCATCTCCTCCTGGGTGAGCAGCCGGGGCACCTCATCGCCGCGGGCCTCGCCGGCCTCCTCCAGCAGCAGGTGGGCCAGCCGGCCGCGCACGGTGCGCATGGCCAGGTCCTGCACGACGCCGATCATGTAGCGGGTGCGGGAGGCCAGGTCGGCGACCAGGGCCCAGGACAGGTCGGGGTAGCGGCGGGCGATCTCGCGGAAGCGCTCGCGGTCGATGGCCCACAGGTCGGCGTCGGTCTGGGCGGTGGCGGTGGCGGGATTGGGGCCGCCATCCATGACGGCGACGTCGTTGAAGGTCTCGCCGGGGCGGATGAGGACGAGGATGTGCTCGCGGCCCTCCTGGCTGAGGCGGCTGATCTTGACGATGCCGCGCTCGACCAGGTAGAGGTTGGCCGCGGGGTCGCCCTCGAGGAAGATGAGGGTGCCGGCGTCGTAGTGGATGGGGATGGCGCAGGCGGCCAGGGCTTCCAGGATCTCGGGGGAGAGCCCGTGGAAGAAGCGCACCTGGGCCAGCAGGGCTGTGGGTGGGGAAGGTGAGTAGGCGTGCCTGATGAGCGGCATGGTTGGCATCCGGGGATAAAGGCAGGTGCCGAGGGCTACGGCGCGCATAGGCGCGTGGTTACAGGTGGATTATACCCTGAGGGGGCTAAATGGGATAGCGCGGGAGTCTGGATCACGAACCCGCGAAGGTGAAGCGGGGCGTTTGGACCACGAACGCACGAAGGGCCGCGAAAGTCACGAAGCACAAAGGGCACGAAGGGGAGCCCGCCAATTCCGTGCCCCTACGCCGGGAACAGTTTCATCCATGTGATGGCGGTGCAGATGGTGGGCCAGGGTGGCATTTGTTGGAACGGATGGCACAGAGGCCCGTCCATGCGAGGTGGCGGGGTTGTCGTGATGGCGGAGGTGGGCTTATAATCGGGGCATGGCTGTGCATGAAATGGGCAAGGATCGCTGGTGGGCGCTGGGGCTGGGTGTCGCGGCGCTGGTGCTGTATGTGGCGACGGTGGCGCCGACGGCGGTGACGGTGTTCGACGACAGCCTGGA